>NZ_HG322950.1:1200000-1532500 GCF_000689415.1 Pseudomonas knackmussii B13
TCGCAAGCGCAGCGTTCGGCTATCCAGGTCACCACCTCGGTTACCGAGATCGCCGCGACTTCCAAGCAGCAGCAGGCCACCGCCACCGAGACCGCCGCGACCACCACCGAGATCGGCGCGACCTCGCGGGAGATCGTCGCCACCTCGCGCGACCTGGTGCGCACCATGAACGAGGTGTCCGCCGCCGCCGAGCAGACTTCCACCCTGGCCGGCTCCGGCCAGCTGGGCCTGGCGCGCATGGAGGAGACCATGCACCAGGTGATGGGCGCCGCCGAGCTGGTCAACGCCAAGCTGGCGATCCTCAACGAGCGCGCCGGCAACATCACCCAGGTGGTGACCACCATCGTCAAGGTCGCCGACCAGACCAACCTGCTTTCGCTCAACGCCGCCATCGAGGCGGAGAAGGCCGGCGAGTACGGCCGCGGTTTCGCCGTGGTGGCCACCGAAGTGCGCCGCCTGGCCGACCAGACCGCCGTGGCCACCTACGACATCGAGCAGATGGTCCGCGAGATCCAGTCGGCGGTGTCGGCCGGGGTCATGGGCATGGACAAGTTCTCCGAAGAGGTGCGCCGCGGCATCGCCGAGGTCGGCCAGGTCGGCGAGCAGCTGTCGCAGATCATCCACCAGGTGCAGGCGCTGGCGCCGCGCGTGCAGATGGTCAACGAGGGCATGCAGGCCCAGGCCACCGGCGCCGAGCAGATCAACCAGGCGCTGGTGCAGCTGGGCGAGGCCACCGGGCAGACCGTGGAGTCGCTGCGCCAGGCCAGTTTCGCCATCGACGAGCTCAACCTGGTGGCCAACGGACTGCGCAATGGCGTCTCCCGCTTCAAGGTCTGAGGGCGTGGCCAACGGCGGCCGTCTGTACCTGCAGTTCCGCCTCGGGGCGGACCGCTACGCGCTCGACGTGCACGAGATCGCCGAGGTGCTGCCGCTGACGCGCTTCAAGCAGGTGCCGGAGGCGCCGGCCTGGGTCGCCGGGCTGTACAGCCACCGTGGCGAGCTGCTGCCGGTGCTCGACCTCAGCGTGGTCGCCTGCGGTCGCCCGTCGCCGCGCCTCACCAGTACGCGCCTGGTGCTGGTCGACTACCGCTTTGCCGGCAACGGTCCGCCGCGCCGCCTGGGGCTGATCCTGGAACAGGCCAGCCAGACCCTGCGCCGCGACCCCGCGGCTTTCCGCGAGTACGGCCTGGAGCGCGGTGAAGCGCGCTACTTGGGACCGGTGATGGTGGACTCGGAAGGGCTGCTGCAGCGCGTGCAGGTCGATGAGCTGCTGCCCGATCACGTGCGCGAGTTGTTGTTGCAGAACGCCGAGGCCGAGCAGCCATGAGCGACACGCGCTTTTTCCAGTTGCTGAAGGAGCGCATCGGGCTGGATGCCGACTCCATCGGCGAGGCACTGATCGCCCGCGCGGTGCGCCAGTGCGCCAACCGTTTCGCCAACGGTGACCTGGACGTCTACTGGCAGCACCTGCAAGGCTCGGCCGAGGAGCTGCAGGCACTGATCGAGGCGGTGGTGGTGCCGGAAACCTGGTTCTTCCGCTACCCCGAATCCTTCGCCGCGCTCGCCCAACTGGCCGTGCGCCGGGGGCTCGAGCTTGCCGGCGCGCGTCCCTTGCGCGTACTCAGCCTGCCGTGTTCGAGCGGCGAGGAACCCTATTCGATCGCCATGGCGCTGCTCGACGCCGGGCTTGCCGAGACGGCCTTCCAGATCGACGCGCTGGATGTCAGCCCGGTGGTGCTGGAGCGTGCCGCCCACGGGCGCTACGGGCGCAATTCGTTCCGCGGCAACGACCTGGCTTTCCGCGACCGCTACTTCACCGCCGAAGGCCAGGACTACCGGCTCGACGAGCGGGTGCGCCGCCGCGTGCGCCTGCGCCAGGGCAACCTGCTGGCGCCGGGGCTGCTGGCCGGCGAGCAGCCCTACGACTACCTGTTCTGCCGCAACCTGCTGATCTACTTCGACCGCGCCACCCAGGACCGCGCGGTGCAGGTGCTGCTGCGCCTGGTGCGCGACGACGGCGTGCTGTTCATTGGCCCTGCCGAGGCCAGTCTGCTGTCCAGCCAGGGCCTGCGGCCGCTCGGCGTGGCGCAGTCGTTCGCCTTCCTGCGCAAGGCGCCGCAAGCGCCTGAGCGCCCGGCACCCGTGGCAAAACCCTGGGGCCCGCAGGTGCGTCATACCCACGCGCCACGGCCACAGCCGGTTCGCCAGGCGATCGAGCGTCCGGCGCCGCGCCCGTCTCCGGTGGTCACTGGCGCTGCCGACGAACTCGCGGAAATCGCCCGCCTGGCCAACCAGGGCCGCAGCGAAGAAGCCCGCCAGCATTGCGAGCGCTACCTGGCCGCCCATGGCCCGGCCGCCCAGGCCTACTACTGGCTCGGCCTGCTGGCCGACGCCGAGGGCAATGCCGAGCAGGCCCAGGCGTTCTACCGCAAGGCGCTGTACCTGCAACCCGACCATCAGGAAAGCCTGCTGCACCTGGCCGCGCTGCTTGCCGCGCGCGGCGACGAGGAGGGCGCGCGGCGCCTGCAGGAGCGGGCGGCGCGAGGAGTGAAGCGCGATGCGTGAACAGGATTACAGCCTGCGCCTGGCGCACGGCGACATGGTCATCGACGACTGCTGGAACCGCATCGGCATCCGCGGCGACCGCAGCTGCGAACGCCTGGCCGAACACGTGCATTGCCGCAATTGCCCGGTGTACGCCGGCGCCGCCATCCGCCTGCTGGACCGCTACGCGCTGGAAGGCAACGAGAGCGCGCCTGCTGTGGATAACCCGGATGGTGCCGAGGAAGCCGTCGGCGAAGCGCACCTGATCTTCCGCATCGGCGAAGAGTGGCTGGCCTTGCGCACCCTGGCATTGGTCGAGGTGGCGCCGGCGGTGAGCGTTCATTCGCTGCCGCACCAGCGCTCGCCGGTGCTGCTTGGGGTCGCCAACGTGCGCGGCACCCTGGTGGCCTGCCTGTCGCTGGCCGAGCTGCTCGGCCTGGATTCAGCTCCGGCGCTGGAGGCCGAGGGCCGACGCCAGCCGCGCATGCTGATCCTCGCCGCCAAAGGCGGGCCGATCCTGACGCCGGTGGACGAGGTGGAGGGCATCTTCCCGCTGGCGCTGTCCGCCGAGCCTGCGGCCGCCAATCCGACGAGCCTGACCCGCGACCTGCTGCAATGGCGTTCGCGCAGCGTGCGCGTACTCGATCACCCGGCGTTGCTCGCCGCCGCCGCACGGAGCCTGGCATGACCCCGGAGCAGATGAAGGACGCCTCGCTGCTGGAGCTGTTCCGTCTGGAGGCCGAGGCGCAGACCCAGGCGCTCGGCCGTGGCCTGCTGGTGCTCGAACGCGAACCGCGCCGTGCCGATGAGCTGGAGGCGTGCATGCGTGCGGCGCACTCGCTCAAGGGCGCGGCGCGCATCGTCGGCCTGGACAGCGCCGTGCAGGTCGCGCACGTCATGGAGGAATGCCTGGTGGCCGCCCAGGAGGGGCGCCTGCTGCTCACTCCCGAACACATCGACGCGCTGCTGGCAGGCACCGACATCCTGCTGCATGTCGCCGCAACCGACGCCGCGCGCGCTGAACAGGCCAGCCAGGCCGTTCCGGGAATGGTGCAGCGCCTGCAAGAGCTCCTGGGGACGCCGGCGCCCAAGCCGGCCCCCAAACCTTCAGTCGCATTGCCGGTCGAGCCTGAGCCCCAGGTTGCGCCCAAGGCCCAGCCGGTCGCTGAAGCGCAGCCCTCCAGCGAGCCGAAGCCCGTCGCCGATGCGCCCCGGCGCCGGGCCAGCGAGGAGGGCAGCGAGCGGGTCCTGCGGGTCACCGCCGAGCGCCTGAACCAATTGCTCGACCTGTCCAGCAAGGCGCTGGTCGATTCCCAGCGCCTGCAGCCGCAACTGGCCGCGCTGCAACGCCTCAAGCGCTTGCAGGCGAGCGCCAGTCGCCTGCTCGACGGCACCCGCGACGTCGCCGGCAACAGCCTCGACCCGCAGGCCCAGGCCTTCCTCGCCGACGCGCGGCGGCTGGTCGGCGAATGCCAGCAGGTGCTGGGAGAACAGATCGCCGAGCTGGACGCCTTCGCCTGGAACGCCGGGCAGCGCGCGCAGAATCTCTACGACAGCGCCCTGGCTTGCCGCATGCGGCCGTTCGCCGATGTGCTCGGTGGCCAGGCGCGGATGGTCCGCGACCTCGGCCGCGAGTTGGGCAAGTCGGTGCGCCTGGAGGTGGACGGGGTGTCCACCCAGGTCGACCGCGAGGTGCTGGAGAAGCTCGAAGCACCGCTCACCCACCTGCTGCGCAACGCCGTCGACCACGGCATCGAAAGCCCCGAGGCGCGTCGCCTGGCCGGCAAGCCGGAGCAGGGCACGATCCGCCTGCTGGCGCGGCATCATGCCGGCATGCTGGTGCTCGATCTGCGTGACGACGGTGCGGGTGTCGATCTGGAGCGCCTGCGCCAAGGCGTCGTCCGGCGCGGGCTGGCAACCGAAGAGACCGCCGCGCGGCTGTCCGAGGACGAGCTGCTGGCGTTCCTCTTCCTGCCCGGCTTCAGCCTGCGCGAGCAGGTCACCGAGGTGTCCGGCCGCGGTGTCGGCCTGGACGCCGTGCAGCACATGGTGCGCCAGCTGCGCGGCGGTGTGCGCATGGAGCAGCGGGCGGGGCAGGGCACGCACTTCCACGTCGAGGTGCCGCTGACCTTGTCGGTGGTGCGAAGTCTGGTGGTGGAGATCGGCGGCGAGGCCTACGCCTTTCCGCTGGCGCACATCGAACGCATGCGCAGCCTGGCGCGCGAGGAGATCGTCCAGGTCGAGGGTCGCCAGCAGTTCTGGCACGAGGACCGGCATGTCGGCCTGGTGGCGGCGCATCAGTTGCTGCAGCGACCGGAGGGCTCTACGCCCAAGGGCGACATCCCGCTGGTGCTGCTGCGTGAACGCGACAACATCTACGGCGTGGCGGTGGAACGCTTCATCGGCGAGCGCACCCTGGTGGTGATGCCGCTGGACGCGCGCCTGGGCAAGGTCCGCGACGTGTCCGCCGGCGCCCTGCTGGACGACGGCACGCCGGTGCTGATCCTCGATGTCGAAGACATGCTGCGCTCGGTCGAAAAGCTGCTCGCCAGCGGCCGCCTGGAACGCATCGACGGCCAGGGCCGGCAGAGCGCCGGTCAGCGCAAGCGCGTGCTGGTGGTGGACGATTCGCTCACCGTGCGCGAACTGCAGCGCAAGTTGCTGCTCGGCCGCGGCTACGAGGTGGCGGTGGCGGTGGACGGTATGGACGGCTGGAACGCGCTGCGCTCGGAGCCCTTCGATCTGCTCATCACCGATATCGACATGCCGCGCATGGACGGTATAGAACTGGTCGAACTGGTCCGCCGCGACGCACGGCTGCAGGGGCTGCCGGTCATGGTGGTGTCGTACAAGGACCGCGAGGAAGACCGCCGCCGCGGGCTCGATGCCGGCGCCGACTACTATCTGGCCAAGGCCAGTTTCCATGACGAAGCTTTGCTGGATGCGGTAGCGGACCTCATCGGAGGAGCCTAGGGTCTGCTCCCGATTCGGCGCGGCCGCGACGGAGCCGCATTTTGCGCAGGGTTAGGCGCGAGGAGAGAGGTTTGGTTATTCCAAATGAACGACGAGTAACGCAGCACTGCGCAAAATGCGGCCCGTCCCTTCGGGTTGCGCGGCAAATGGCGCCATGCGTCGTTGCGGGACTTGCCAAGGGACCGACCATTGCCGGCGTCCCGCGCCTAGCCTGGCGCCATTTGACGCGGCAACGCGGCTCGTGCCGAAACGGGAGCAGACCCTAAGATGAAAGTAGGGATCGTCAACGACATGCCGTTGGCGGTGGAGGCCTTGCGCCGGGTGCTGGCGCTGGACCCCGCGCACCGCGTGGTCTGGGTCGCCAACAATGGCGCCGAGGCGGTGCAGATGTGCGCCGCGCACGCGCCCGACGTGGTGCTGATGGATCTGCTGATGCCGGTGATGGATGGCGTCGAGGCGACGCGGCGGATCATGGCCGAGTGCCCGTGCCCGATCATCGTGGTCACCGTCGATCTGGAGAAGAACCTGTCGCGGGTGTTCGACGCCATGGGCTGCGGCGCGGTGGATGCGGTGACCACTCCGGCCCTGGAGGGCGATCTGCGCGAGGCGGCACGGCCGCTGCTGCGCAAGCTGCAGAACCTGGCCTGGTTGAGCGCGCCGCCGAACAGCCGGCCGCGGGCCCAGGCCGACAGCCGCGAAGTGACCTCGACGGCAGCGCGACGCCTGGTGGCGGTAGGGGCCTCGGCCGGTGGTCCGGCAGCCCTGGCCGAGCTGGTCGCACAGCTGCCGGCGAGCTTTTCCGCGGCGATGGTGGTGGTACAGCACGTGGACGAAAGCTTCGCCGCCGGCATGGCCGAGTGGCTGGCCAGCCAGTCGCCGATCCCGGTGCGCCTGGCGCGCCACGGCGAAACGCCGCAACCCGGCTGCATCCTGCTGGCCGGCAGCAACGACCACATCCGCCTGCTGCGCAGCGGCGAGCTGGCGTACTCCGCCGAGCCGGGCGGGCATATCTACCGGCCATCGATCGACGTGTTCTTCGACAGCGTGGCCGACAACTGGGTCGGCTCGGCGGTGGGCGTGCTGCTCACCGGCATGGGCCGCGACGGTGCCGAGGGCCTCAAGCACCTGCGCGAGCGCGGCTTCCTGACCCTCGCCCAGGACCAGGCCAGCAGCGCCGTCTACGGTATGCCCAAGGCCGCCGCGGCGATTGGCGCGGCAACGGAAATCCGCTCCCTGGACGAAATCGCCAGGCGGTTGGGCCAGTTGTTCGGTTGAACCCTTCGGAGCCCGTATCAGTGACGAATTCAAGCGAGAGCGAATACCCCGTGAACAATCCCGACGATTCGAAGGCCATGGTGTTGCTGGTCGATGACCAGGCCATGATCGGCGAGGCGGTCCGCCGCGCGCTGGCCGAGGACCCGAGCATCGACTTCCACTTCTGCTCCGACCCCGCCCAGGCTGTCGAGCTGGCCCTGCAGATCCGCCCGACGGTGATCTTGCAGGACCTGGTGATGCCCGACTGCGACGGCCTCGAGCTGGTGCGCCGCTATCGCGAGCACCCGGCCACCCGCGACATCCCGATCATCGTCCTGTCGACCAAGGAAGAGGCCCAGGTGAAGAGCGCGGCCTTCGCCGTCGGCGCCAACGACTACCTGGTCAAGCTGCCCGACGCCATCGAGCTGGTGGCGCGGGTACGCTACCACTCGCGCTCGTTCCTCGCCCTGCAGCAGCGCGACGAGGCCTACCGCGCTCTGCGCGAGAGCCAGCAGAAGCTGCTGGAAACCAACCTGGTGCTGCAGCGCCTGATGAACTCCGACGGCCTCACCGGGCTGTCCAACCGCCGGCACTTCGACGAATACCTGGAAATGGAGTGGCGCCGTGCGCTGCGCGAGCAGAGCCAGTTGTCGCTGCTGCTGATCGATGTCGATCACTTCAAGGACTACAACGACACCTTCGGCCACGTCGCCGGCGACGAGGCGCTGCGCCAGGTGGCCGGCGCGCTGCGCGAGAGCTGCAGCCGCTCCTCCGACCTGCCGGCGCGCTACGGCGGCGAGGAGTTCGCCATCATCCTGCCGGGCACCTCGCCAGGCGGCGCGCGCCTGCTGGCGGAAAAGCTGCGCCTGACAGTACAGGCCATGGGCATCGCCCACGAAGTGCCGGCGCCGGGCGCCTCGCTGACCATCAGCCTGGGCGTCGCGACCCTGACGCCACAGCCCGGGCAGAGCTGCCTGGACCTGATCGAGCAGGCCGACCGCGCGCTCTACAACGCCAAGCACGGCGGGCGTAACCAGGTCGGGGTGGCACAGGCGGCGGGCTAGGCCATCCGTCTGACACAGGGCAGCTCACGGTAGGCGTTCTCGGGTATACTTCCGGGTTTTTCCACGCCTATAGAACCGTGAGTGCTGCCCGCCATGGAAATCAACCCGATCGTCAACAGCATCAAGGACCTCTCCGAACGCACCCAGTCTATTCGGGGGTATCTTTGACTACGATCTGAAACATGATCGCCTGGTCGAAGTAAACCGCGAGCTCGAAGACCCGAACGTCTGGAACAACCCGGAATACGCCCAGAACCTGGGCCGCGAGCGCGCCAGCCTGGCGCAGATCGTCGAGACCCTCGACGAGCTCACCGGCGGTCTGGCCGATTCCCGCGACCTGCTGGACATGGCCGTCGAAGAGAACGACGAAGGCGCCGTGAACGACGTCGCCACCGAAGTCGAGCGCCTGCGCGAGATCCTCGAGAAGCTGGAATTCCGCCGCATGTTCAGCGGCGAGATGGACCCCAACAACGCCTACCTGGACATCCAGGCCGGTTCCGGCGGCACCGAGGCCCAGGACTGGGCCAACATGCTGCTGCGCATGTACCTGCGCTGGGCCGACAAGCACGGCTTCGACGCCGAGATCGTCGAGCTCTCCGAGGGCGAAGTCGCCGGCATCAAGGGTGCCACCGTGCACATCAAGGGCGAGTACGCCTTCGGCTGGCTGCGCACCGAGATCGGCGTGCACCGCCTGGTGCGCAAGAGCCCGTTCGACTCCGGCAACCGTCGCCACACCTCGTTCACCGCGGTGTTCGCCTCGCCGGAAATCGACGACAACATCGAGATCGAGATCAACCCGGCCGACCTGCGCATCGACACCTACCGCTCCTCCGGCGCGGGCGGTCAGCACGTGAACACCACCGACTCCGCGGTGCGTATCACCCACGTGCCGACCAACACCGTGGTGGCCTGCCAGAACGAACGCTCCCAGCACGCCAACAAGGACACCGCCATGAAGATGCTGCGGGCCAAGTTGTACGAACTGGAAATGCAGAAGCGCAACGCCGCCTCGCAGGCCCTGGAAGACTCCAAGTCCGACATCGGCTGGGGCCACCAGATCCGCTCCTACGTACTCGACCAGTCGCGGATCAAGGATCTGCGCACCGGCGTCGAGCGCAGCGACTGCGACAAGGTGCTCGACGGCGATCTGGATGAATATCTGGAAGCCAGCCTGAAACAAGGGCTCTGACGCGGAGCCCCATTGTAGGAGCGAGCTTGCTCGCGAACCTGTCGAAGAGTTTCGCGAGCAAGCTCGCTCCTACACGTATCCCTTCATTTGATTTGACGCCAGGCAGATAGAACAACCATGAGCGACCAACAACTCGACCAGCACGCTTCTGTTCAAGACGATGGGCAACAGGAAGAAAACAAGCTGATCGCGCAGCGCAAGGAAAAGCTTGCCGCCGTGCGCGAGGCCAAGGCCATCGCCTTCCCCAACGACTTCCGCCGCGACGCCTATTTCGCGGACCTGCAGAAACAGTACGCCGACAAGACCAAGGAAGAGCTGGAAGCCGCAGCCATCCCGGTCAAGGTCGCCGGTCGCATCATGCTCAACCGCGGTTCCTTCATCGTCCTGCAGGACAGCAGCGACCGCCTGCAGGTCTACGTCAACCGCAAGACCCTGCCGGAAGAGACCCTGGCCGAGATCAAGACCTGGGACCTGGGCGACATCATCGGCGCCGAAGGCGTGCTGGCCCGTTCGGGCAAGGGCGACCTGTACGTCGACATGACCAACGTGCGCCTGCTGACCAAGTCGCTGCGCCCGCTGCCGGACAAGCACCATGGCCTGACCGACACAGAGCAGCGCTACCGCCAGCGCTACGTCGACCTGATCGTCAACGAGGAAACCCGCAACACCTTCCGCGTGCGTTCCCAGGTCATCGCCCACATCCGCCGCTTCCTCAGCGACCGCGGTTTCCTCGAAGTGGAAACCCCGATGCTGCAGACCATCCCCGGCGGCGCCGCGGCCAAGCCCTTCGAAACCCACCACAACGCGCTGGACATGGCCATGTTCCTGCGCATCGCGCCGGAGCTGTACCTCAAGCGCCTGGTGGTCGGCGGTTTCGAGAAGGTCTTCGAGATCAACCGCAACTTCCGTAACGAAGGCGTTTCGACCCGGCACAACCCCGAGTTCACCATGCTCGAGTTCTACCAGGCCTACGCCGACTACGAAGACAACATGGACCTGACCGAGGAGCTGTTCCGCGAGCTGGCCCAGGCTGTGCTCGGCAGCACCGACGTGCCCTACGGCGACAAGGTCTTCCACTTTGGCGAGCCGTTCGCCCGCCTGTCGGTGTTCGACGCCATCCTCAAGTACAACCCGGACATCACCGCGGCTGACCTGAACGACGTCGAGAAGGCCCGCGCCATCGCCAAGAAGGCCGGCGCCAAGGTCCTCGGCCACGAAGGCCTGGGCAAGCTGCAGGTGATGATTTTCGAGGAGCTGGTGGAGAGCAAGCTGGAACAGCCGCACTTCATCACCCAGTACCCGTTCGAGGTCTCCCCGCTGGCCCGCCGCAACGACAACGACCCGAGCGTCACCGACCGCTTCGAGCTGTTCATCGGTGGCCGCGAGATCGCCAACGCCTACTCCGAGCTGAACGACGCCGAAGACCAGGCCGAGCGCTTCATGCTGCAGGTGAAGGAGAAGGACGCCGGTGACGACGAGGCGATGCACTACGACGCCGACTTCGTCAACGCGCTGGAATACGGCATGCCGCCGACCGCCGGCGAAGGCATCGGCATCGACCGCCTGGTGATGCTGCTGACCAACTCGCCGTCGATCCGCGACGTGATCCTCTTCCCGCACATGCGCCCGCAGGCGTAAGCGCCGGAAGCTGTTGAAGAAGCCGCCTTCGGGCGGCTTTTTCATGCCCGCGAGAAGCAGCCAATACCCTGTAGGAGCGGATTCATCCGCGAGAATCCCCGCGCCATTTCCACCCGTAGGGCAATGAAATGGACTCCTCCCTCCTACGGCGTCAAGCGCCAGACTGATGGTGTAGCCACAAGTCCCGGAGGGGGAGTCAGCATGAACATTAGTCGCGTTGGTCTGGATCTGGCAAAGCAGGTATTTCAGGTGCACGGCGTCGATAGCCACGAGCGCGTGGTGTGCCGGCGGCAGCTCAAGCGGGCGCAGATGCTGGATTTCTTTCGCCAGCTGGCACCCTGCCTGGTGGCGATGGAGGCCTGCGGCAGTGCGCACTATTGGGCGCGAGAGCTGCAGGGGCTGGGGCACGAGGTCCGCTTGATTGCACCGCAGTTCGTCAAACCTTACGTCAAGGGTGACAAACACGATGCCCACGATGCCGAAGCGATCTGCGAGGCGGCCAGCCGTCCGAGCATGCGCTTTGTGCCGGTGAAGAGTGCGCAGCAGCAGGCCGGGCAGTCCGTGCATCGCATTCGCAGCCGTCTGGTCCGGGCCCGTACGGCACTGTGCAACGAAATTCGCGGCTTGCTCGGCGAATTCGGCCTGGTCGCCAGCCGACGCGGGCGCGCGGCGACGGTCGAACTGCTCGAGACGGTCACCGCTGCCGAGCCGGTGCCCTTGCCGGCGCCGATGGGCGAGTTGTTGAGCGGCTTGAAAGAGGAGTTGCAGGCGCTGGATGCCCGCATCGAGCGACTGGAGCGAGTGATCAAGCGCAGTGCGCGCGAGGATGCGCGCATCCAGCGCCTGCTGGCCGTGGAAGGCATCGGCCCGCTCACCGCCAGCGCGGTGGTGGCAGCGGTCGGCGATGCCCGGCAATTCCGCACGGCGCGTCAGTTCGCGGCCTGGCTGGGCCTGGTGCCACGGCAACACTCCACGGGCGGGCAGCAGCGCCTGGGCGGGATCACCAAGCGTGGCGATACCTACCTGCGCACCCTGTTCACCCATGGCTCCCGCTCGGTCGTACGCTGTTGCGCCAACAAGACCGATGCTCGCAGTCGCTGGCTGCAAGGCCTGTTGCAACGATGCAATGCCAACGCCGTCGCCGTTGCCCTGGCCAACAAGAATGCCCGGATCGTCTGGGCCCTGCTCAGTCGGGAAACCACCTACCAACCCGCCTGAGCGTTACCGGCAACACCGCTGTAGAAACGCTCCACCACGATTGCACAGTGAATGGCATTGATGACGAACCGGTCGAACCGGCCTGTATGAAACCTGGGTTATCCGCGGGCTCCCTGCTGCCGTGAAGCAAAGCCGTTAGGGCGATCAGACATACAGGCGCGCATTTCATCAGGGCTCGGGAGCTGCCACACCGCTCCATGAAGCCGGATATACGGACGCAGTCGTACCTAGGTTCGAAATCCCCGCCAAACACTGGCAAACCGGGAGGAGTCCATATACGCATAACCGCGTTCGCGGTTATGCGCCGCAGCCCGGTACGAGAATGGCGGATAACCCCTTCGGGGTTATTCGCCCTACAGGGTCGGCATTCGTGCCGTGCGGTTCGCGAGCAAGCTCGCTCCTGGCCCCGGCGAACCTTATCCGCGATGCGCGGCCCAAAGATGCCCACCCGGCGGCAGACGCCGCCGATTGATTCGCCGGGGAAAAGCCCGAACAATGCGCCATCGCCCGCGAGCGGAGGAAAACCCGTGTCCCCAGTGTCCCAGAGTGACAGTGCCGCCCAGGCCGCCAGCGCGGTGGCCGAGAGTGTCCAGTACCAGGGTCGCAAGGCCAGTCGGCAGGGCAGCGAGCAGCGCCGCCAGGCGATTCTCGACGCCGCCATGCGCATCATCATCCGCGACGGCGTGCGCGCCGTGCGCCACCGCGCCGTGGCGGCCGAGGCCGGCGTGCCGCTGTCGGCCACCACCTACTACTTCAAGGACATCCAGGACCTGCTCACCGACACCTTCGCGCTCTTCGTCGAACGCAGCGCCGAGGCGATGTCGGACTTCTGGGCCAGCGTCGAAGGCGACCTGCAGTCCATGGTCGCGCGCCTGTCGGGCAGCCCGGATTCGCGCCGCGAACTCGCCGACACCATCGCCGAGCTGGCCATCCAGTACGTGCGCGTGCAGCTCACCGAGCGCCGCGAGCATCTGCTTGCCGAGCATGCCTTCCGCCAGGAAGCGCTGCTCAATCCGCGCCTGGAAGAGCTGGCGCAGAGCCACAGGCGCATCCTTTCCCTGGGCGTCGTGCACTTCTTCCAGGTGCTCGGTTCGCGGGAGCCGGAGCAGGACGCCAAGGTGTTGACGGCCATCATTCTGCAGATGGAGTATCAGGGCCTTCTCGACGGCGTGGAGCACCTGGATACGGTGGAAATGCGCGCCATCCTGACCCGATACCTGTACCTGGTGCTGGGCCTCTGAGGCCCGCCCGCGTCCCACACCATCCGGCGTGCCGCCCGCGGCCCCTGAGGAGATTCCGATGAAAGCCTGGCGCGCCCTGCTGCTGTTGAGCGTTGTTCTGCTCAGTGGCTGCCTGGTGACCTTCAAGGACCCGATACCGGCGAAGGATGCCGCGCCAGCCTCGCTGCTCGGCCAGTGGTCGCGGATCGACGAATACGGCGAGGAGCAGATCCTCGAGGTCAGCCGCACCAGCGACGGCCTCTACCGCGCCTTCAGCTACTACGGCAACAACGGCAACACCGACAGCGCCGAGGACCTGCCCTTCACCGTCGCCCACCATGGCCAGCGCTGGTACTTCTCGGCCAGCCTGCCCAAGAGCGAAGGCGGCAACTACGTGCTGGGCGGCTTCGAGATCACCGACAAGGACGAGCTGGTGGTCTATTCGGTGGACGTCGAGGCCGTGCTGCAAGCCATCGACAAGGCCCAGCTGCAGGGCCAGAAGGTGGACAGCCAGCAAGGCGCCGGCGCACTGATCGCAAGCCCCCTGGAGAAGGTCTACGCCTTCCTCGACGACCCGGCCAACGCCGATGCCTTCGGCGAAGCGCTACGCTTCCAGCGAGTCCCCCAGGGAGAACGCCAATGAATACGCGGCGCAAGAAGAGCACACCCAGCGAGTACCAGCAGATCATCCGCGGCCTCTCCGACCGCCTGGTGGAGGCGCAGACGCCGATCCGCGTGCTCGACGCGATCAAGTGGGACGACTCGATCCGCGAGGACTTCCTCAAGGGCCGCGGCAAGCATGCGCCCAAGGTCGATCGCAGCTACTACGACAGCCGCCCGCTGGCTTTCGATTCCGCGGCCAAGAAGCAGGAATTCCAGGTGCTGGAGCGCGACATCACGCGCCAGCTCGGCCAGTTCAACCCGGTGGGCCAGATCATGCGGCGCATGTGCCGCGAGTACCGCATGGTCATCCGCATGCTCGAAGCGCGCGGCACCCAGGACTTCGGCCTGATCTCCCAGGAGCTCTACGGCTCGGCCTCCGATGCCTTCCACGCCGGCGACCCGACCCTGGCCGACCTCGGCCTGATGCTCTCGGACTACCTGAACAACATCGCCCATCGCGGCGACCTCAAGGACGAGCCCAAGACGCTCAACGCCGGCCAGGTGGTGGAGATGCTCCAGCAGCGCCTGAACGCGGTGTTCGGCGAGGCGGAGAACACCATCCGCGTGTTCGAGTCGGACGGCATAGTGGCGGACGCCGCGGCCGGCGCCGACTACATCAAGGTGCGCGCCGACGCGCTGTTCAACGAGCGTGATGTGCGCGCTCTGGAAGTCCACGAGGGCCTGGTGCACGTCGGCACCACGCTCAACGGCCTCAACCAGCCGATCTGTACCTTCCTCTCCAAGGGCCCGCCGTCGTCCACGGTGACCCAGGAAGGCCTGGCGATCCTCATGGAGGTGATCGCCTTCGCTTCCTACCCGACGCGCCTGCGCAAGCTGACCAACCGCACCCGCGCCATCCACATGGCCGAGGACGGCGCCGACTTCCTCGAGGTCTACCACTTCTACCGCGAGCAGGGCTACGAGGCGGAAAGCAGCTACCAGAACGCCAGCCGGGTGTTCCGCGGCTCGACGCCGAATGGGCTGCCGTTCACCAAGGACCTGTCGTACCTGAAGGGTTTCATCCTCATCTACAACTACATCCAGCTCGCCGTGCGCCAGGGCAAGCTCGAGCAGATCCCGCTGCTGTTCTGCGGCAAGGCCACCCTGGAAGACATGCGCACCCTGCGCCAACTGGTGGACGAAGGCCTGGTGGTGCCGCCGAAGTACCTGCCGCCGCAGTTCCGCGACCTCAACGCGCTCTCGGCCTGGATGTGCTTCTCCAACTTCCTCAACCACCTGAGCCTGGACCGTATCGAAGCGGACTACGCAAACATCCTCTGAGCCGCGCCGCCCGCGTGGCACCTGCCCGGGCGGCAAGGAGCGCGCCATGACCAGCCATGCCATCGACTACCGCATCCTCGGCGACTTCATGCAGACCGTGGAGATCGAACTGGACCCCGGGGAGACCGTGATCGCCGAAGCCGGCACGCTGAACTACATGACCGGCGGCATCCGCTTCGCCGTGCGCATGGGCGACGGCTCCGACGGTAGCCTGCTGGGCAAGCTGTGGAGTGCCGGCAAGCGCAAGCTGACCGGCGAATCGGTGTTCATGACCCACTTCACCAACGAAGGCGAGGGCAAGCAGCAGGTGGCCTTCGCCGCACCCTATCCGGGCAACGTGGTGCCGGTTCAACTGGGCGAGATCGGCGGCCGGCTGATCTGCCAGAAGGACTCCTTCCTCTGCGCGGCCTACGGCACGCGGATCGGCATCGCTTTCACCAAGCGCATGGGCGCCGGCTTCTTCGGGGGAGAGGGTTTCATCCTGCAGAAACTGGAAGGAGACGGCCTGGTTTTCGTGCATGCCGGCGGCACCTTGATCCGCCGCGAGCTGCACAACGAGACGCTGCGCGTCGATACGGGCTGCCTGGTGGCCTTCACCGAGGGCATCGATTACGACGTGCAGCTGGCGGGCGGCCTGCGCAGCATGCTGTTCGGTGGCGAGGGGCTGTTGCTGACCACCCTGAGCGGCAGCGGCACCGTGTGGCTGCAGAGCCTGCCGTTCTCGCGCATGGCCCAGCGCATTTGCGAGGCCACCCAGCATGCTCGGGGCGAGGCGGGGACCGACAACGAATGAAGCGCCTGCGTCTCGCTCTCTTCGCCCTGCTGGCCAGCCTGGCCGGTTGCAGTTCGCTGCTGTTCTATCCCAGCCCGGATGTCGCCATCACCCCGGCGAAAGCCAAGCTGGAATACCGCGACGTCACCATCACCACCGCCGACGGCGAGAAGCTCGCCGGCTGGTGGCTGCCGGCCAAGCCCGGGGTGCCGGTCAAGGGAACGGTGCTGCACCTGCACGGCAACGGCGGCAACATGGCCTGGCACCTGGGCGGCACCTTCTGGTTGCCGGAGCAGGGCTACCAGGTGCTGATGCTCGATTACCGCGGCTATGGCCACTCCACCGGCGCACCGAGCCTGCCTGAGGTCTACAAGGACATCGACGCCGCCTTCGCCTGGCTGGACAAGGCCCCGGAAGCGCAGGGCAAGCCGCTGATCCTGCTCGGCCAGAGCCTGGGCGGGGCCATGGGCGTGCACTACCTGGCCGAGCATCCGCAGCGCGTCGCCCAACTCAAGGCGATCGTCCTCGACGGCGTGCCGGCCAGCTACCGCGACGTGGCTCGGTACATGCTCGCCGGCGCCTGGCTGACCTGGCCGCTGCAGGTGCCGCTGTCCTGGGCGGTGCCCGACGGCGACAGCGCGGTCCGCGCCATGCCGCGACTAACTGGCGCACCCGTGCTGTTCTTTCACAGCATCGACGATACCATCGTGCCCCTCGACAACGGCCTGAAGCTGTACAAGGCAGCGCGGCCGCCGAAAGTCTTCCAACTGACCCGTGGCCGCCACGTGGAAACCTTCGGCGAACCGACCTTCCGCGAAGTGATGCTGCGCTTCCTCGACGACCCGCAGCACCTCAGCGGCCTGCGCCGCCTGGCCGAAGTCCCCAATACCGATACGCCGGCGCAGCCGGCCAAGTCCCAGGGCGAAAAATGACTACCAGCACCGACCGCAACATGATCCCGTACATCCTCACCTCGATCGGCACCATCATCGTCAGCGTCGGCGTGCTCTGGGCCTATGGCTACCTGCACTTCGCCAAGGAAGAGGACGCCCTGCTGCTGGCCGACTTCACCATGCTCAAGAGCGTTCCCGGGGAAGACGTGAAGCTGTCGCTGGAGCCGGCCAACCAGGTCGCGCAGTGCATCGACGGCGTGCTGGTGCTGTTCGACATGACCCAGAAAGGCCTCTCCGGCGTGCTGGTGGACAACAAGAAGCACGCGGTGCGCTGCGCCGGCCAGGAAACCCCGCAGCAAGTCCGCTGAAGCCCCCGCTATCCGGGGGTAGGATGAAGACCTTGCGGAGGGCGCCGGCATGAACATTCCCGAAGTCGAGGTCTGGCAGGGCGACATCACCACGCTGCGGGTCGATGCCATCGTCAACGCGGCGAACAGCTCGCTGCTCGGTGGCGGCGGCGTCGATGGCGCCATCCACCGCGCCGCCGGGCCCGAACTGGTCGCCCATTGCCGCACGCTGGGCGGCTGCCCGACCGGCGAAGCGCGCATCACCCCCGGCTTCCGCCTGCCGGCTACGCACGTTATCCACACCGTCGGGCCGGTCTGGCGCGGTGGTGACTACGACGAAGCGGAACTCCTGGCCGCCTGCTACCGCAACAGCCTGGCGTTGGCCGAGCAGCATGGCCTGCGCAGCGTCGCCTTCCCGGCGATCAGCTGCGGCATCTACGGATATCCCCATGATGCGGCGGCGACCATCGCCATCCTCGAGATGCGCCGCCCGCGCGCAGCCGACAGCAGCCTGGAGCGCCTGCTGCTGGTGCCCTTTGCCCGCGACATGGCCGACCTTTACCGCCGATTGCTGGCGTAGGGCTCAGACACGTCACCCCCGCGAACGCGGGGGCCCAAAAGACGCTGTTAGCTGGATTCCCGCGTTCGCGGGAACGACGGAGAGAAGCGGAGTAAGGCGCATAACCGCGAGGCGGTTATGCGCCGAAAGGCGCTCAGACCTTCTGCCGCAACAACCGCAGCCCGTTGAACACCACCAGCAGGCTGGCGCCCATGTCGGCGAACACTGCCATCCACAGGGTGCCCAAGCCGGCCAGGGTGAGGACCAGGAAGACCGCCTTGATGCCCAGCGCCAGGGCGATGTTCTGCACCAGCACGGCATGGGTGCGGTGCGACAGGCGGATGAACTGCGGCAGCTTGCGCAGGTCGTCGTCCATCAGCGCCACGCCGGCGGTTTCGATGGCCGTGTCGGTGCCGGCCGCGCCCATGGCGAAGCCGATGTCGGCGCGGGCTAGGGCAGGAGCGTCGTTGATGCCGTCGCCGACCATGCCGACGCGGGCGCCATCGGCCTGGTGCAGCTTCACTTCGGCCAGCTTGTCTTCCGGCAGCAGGTTGCCGCGCGCCTGGTCGATGCCGACCTGGGTGGCGATGGCTGCGGCGGTGTGCGGGTTGTCGCCGGTCAGCATCAGCGTCTTCACGCCCAGGCGATGCAGCTCGCCGATGGCCTCGCGGCTGGTCTCCTTCACCGCATCGGCGACGGCGAACAGCGCCAGCGGGCCTTCGCTGTCGAGCAGGACGATGACGGTCTTGCCTTGCTGTTCGAGGGCGTCGAGGCGGGCTTCCAGCGCCGTCGAGCACAGGCCCAGTTCCTCCACCAGGCGATGGTTGCCCAGGTGGTAGAGGCGGCCGTCGATCTCGCCTTTCACGCCGCGCCCGGCGATGGCTTCCAGGGCGCCCACCGCGTACGGCGAGAGGTTGTCGGTTTCGGCCGCACGGGCGACTGCCTGAGAGACCGGGTGGTCGGAGCGCGCCGCCAGGCTGGCAGCCAGCACGCGGCCGCGCGCGGCATCACCGCGCAGGGCCTGGAAGTCGGTCTGCCGCGGACGGCCCTCGGTGAGGGTGCCGGTCTTGTCCAGGGCCAGCCATTGCAGCTTGCGGCCGAGTTCGAGGAAGACCCCGCCCTTGATCAGGATGCCGCTGCGCGCCGCCGCCGACAGGCCGCTGACGATGGTCACTGGAGTCGAAATCACCAGCGCGCACGGGCAGGCGATGACCAGCAGCACCAGGGCGCGGTAGACCCAGTCGAGCCAGGCGGCGCCGAAGGCCAGCGGCGGGATCAGCGCGGTAGCGATGGCGATGAGGATCACCACCGGGGTGTAGACGCGGGCGAACTGGTCGACGAAGCGCTGGGTGGGGGCGCGCGAGCCCTGGGCTTCTTCCACCGCATGGATGATCCGCGCCAGGGTGCTGTCGTCGGCGCCGCGCGTGACGCGGTATTCCAGGGCGCCTTCGCCGTTGATGCTGCCGGCGAAGAGGGTGTCGCCGGCCTGTTTTTCCACCGGCAGGCTCTCGCCGGTGATCGGCGCCTGGTTGACGCTGGAGCGGCCTTCGAGCACTTCGCCGTCCAGGGCGATGCGCTCGCCGGGCCGTACGCGAACGCGGACATCGATGGCGACCGACTTCACCGCGACCTCGCGCCATTCGCCGTCTTGCAACACGGTGGCTTGCTCCGGCGCGAGTTGCAGCAGGCCGCGGATGGCGTTGCGCGCACGTTCCAGGGAGCGCGCCTCGATCAGTTCGGCGATGGCGAAGAGCACCGCGACCATCGCCGCTTCCGGCCATTGGCCGATGAGCATGGCGCCGGTGACGGCAATGCTCATCAGGGCGTTGATGTTCAGGTCACGGTTCTTCAGGGCGATCCAGCCCTTGCGATAGGTCGGCAGGCCGGCGCCGAAGATGGCCGCGATGGCCGGCACGGCGACCAGCCAGTGCGGCCCGATGGCGAACCATTCGAGGACTTCCGCCAGCAACGCCAGGGCGCCGGCCAGGGCCAGCGGCCACCAGGGTTTGCGGCGGGTCGGGGCGGGGGAGAGCGGTTGGCCCTCCTGCAGCGCCTCGGCCTCCATGCCCAGCGAGGCGATCAGCTGTTGCAGCGGCTCCAGGCTGTCGAAGCGGTGCTGCACCTTGAGCAGGCGCTGCATCAGGTTGAACTCCAGCTGCTCCACGGCCGGCACCTTGCCGAGCGCATCGCGCAGCAGGCGTTCTTCGGTGGGGCAGTCCATGGCTTCGATGCGCAGGCTGCTCCAGCGCAGTTCGCCGCTGGCCGCGAGCGCGGCGGCGCTCGGCGCGGGCGCCGCGTGGCGGGCGTGTTCATGGTCATGACCGTGGTCATGATCGTGACTGTGAGCGTGTCCATGCTCATGCGTGTGGGCGGGGCGGTGGACGGGCTCGTGGTCGTGCCCGCAGCAGCTGCCGCATCCGCTCTGGCGGCTGTTGGCGTCGGTCATCAGGTCGCTTCCCATTTGACGATGTGCCGGCGATTGCACACCCTGTAGCAACTACAGAGTCAAGCGGCTATCCGCAGGAGCGTCCGATGAAGATCGGTGAACTGGCGAAACTGACCGGCTGCCCGGTGGAGACCATCCGCTATTACGAGCGCGAGGGCCTGCTGCCGGAGCCGGCGCGCACGGGCGGCAATTACCGCCATTACGACAGCAGCCATGTCGATCAGCTGTCGTTCATCCGTCATTGCCGCTCGCTGGACATGACCCAGGAGGAAATCCGCATCCTCCTCGGCCTGCGCGACCGCCCGGAGGCCGACTGCGGCACCGCCAACCAGCTGATCGACGAACACCTGCACCACGTCGAGGTGCGCATCGCCGAACTGCAGTCGCTGCGCCAGCAACTGCAGGACCTGCGCGCCCGCTGCAGCGGCACCGGGAGCAGCGAGGCCTGCGGCATCCTCCGTGAACTGGAGCAGCCCGCCGAGCCTTCGGTCGTTTCGGAGTCCTGCGCCGAGGCCGGGCACCTGCATGTGCCCGGGGTTCACGGCCGACATTGATTGGGCCCCCGCGCCATCCGTTGGACGTCATCCCCGCGAACGCGGGGACCCAGTGAACAGCAGTTTCAGGAATGGCTCGGCTGCTCGTCCCGCTCGGTCAGTTCGTGCAGGTATTTGCGCGATAGCTGCAGGAAGCGCGGCGTCACGCCGACGTCTTCGTAGATCGGGTCGCCCTGCTCATCGGTGGCGACCACCTTGTTGCCCTTCACATAGGGGAAGCTCGCTTCCAGCTCTTCGAGGGCCGAGCCGACCAGCTCGCCAAGCAGTTCCTCGACGCTGCGCTTGGGATACAGGTCGTGCAGCGCGGCCAGGCGTGCGGCGGTTTCCACGTCCAGCGGGATACTGTAGCGGTGGCTGGTGAGGCGCCCCCGGGCGCTTTGTTCCCAATGGCGTACCAGATCGCGGATCTTCATGTTCACCTCGTGGGCCCGCTCGTGGCGGGCGTGGAAGACAGCCCTTCTGGGGCTGCCGGGGAGATCGACCGAATCGTTCGGGATCAGTTTCAGCCTAGCCGTTGTCCGAGGAGGATCGCGGGCGTTCGTCGCACGCTTGTCAGCCGGTGTCGCCAGACGGCACTGTAAGAAGATTCGCTAAAGGAGATCCGCCATGCCGGAGATCGACGCGCGCCTGCGCGAGGACGTGCACCTGCTCGGCGAACTGCTCGGCCAGACCATCCGCCAGCAGTACGGCCAGGCCTTCCTCGACAAGATCGAACTGATCCGCCAGAACGCCAAGTCGGCGCGGCGAGGCTCCGCGGAGGGCGCGCGGCAGCTCACCGCGACCCTCGACGGCCTCGGCGAGGACGAACTGCTGCCGGTGGCGCGGGCCTTCAACCAGTTCCTCAACCTGGCCAACATCGCCGAGCAGTACCAGCGCATCCGCCGGCGCCAGGCGAAGGAGCCGGAAGCCTTCGAGAACCGCGTGCTCGGCGAGCTGCTGGGGCGGCTGCGCAAGTCCGGCATCGAGCCTGCGACCCTCGCCACGCAACTGACGAGCCTCGACATCGAGCTGGTGCTGACGGCGCACCCCACCGAAGTGGCGCGGCGCACCTTGATCCAGAAATACGACGCCATCGCCGCGCAACTGGCCGCCCAGGACCACGCCGACCTGCTCCCCGAGGAGCGCCAGCAAGTGCACGCAAGCCTGCGCCGGCTGATCGCCGAGGCCTGGCACACCGAGGAGATCCGCCGCACCCGGCCCACTCCGGTGGACGAGGCCAAGTGGGGCTTCGCGGTGATCGAGCACTCGCTGTGGCAGGCCGTGCCGGACTTCCTCCGCCAGGTCGACGAAACCCTGTTCGCCTGCACCGGCCAGCATCTGCCGCTGGAAGCTGCGCCAGTGCGCTTCGCTTCCTGGATGGGGGGCGATCGCGACGGCAACCCCAATGTCACTGCATCCATTACCCGCGAAGTGCTGCTGTTGGCGCGCTGGATGGCTGCTGACCTCTATTTGCGCGATGTCGACAGCCTGGCCGCCGACCTCTCGATGCAGCAGGCGAGCGAGGAGTTGCGCGCCGAAGTGGGGGAGGTCGCCGAACCCTATCGCGCGCTGCTCAAGCAACTGCGCGAGCGCCTGCGTGCGACCCGCGCCTGGGCCGAGCGCGCCCTGACGGTCGACGAGGAGCCACCGGCAGAGGTGCTGCAGGACAACCGCGAACTGCTGGAGCCGTTGCAGCTCTGCCATCGCTCGCTGCACGCCTGCGGCATGGGCGTGATCGCCGACGGTGCGCTGCTCGACAGCCTGCGCCGCGCCGCCACCTTCGGCCTGTTCCTGACCCGCCTGGACATTCGCCAGGACTCCACGCGGCATGCCCGTGCGCTAAGCGAGATCACCGACTACCTCGGCCTGGGACGCTATGAGGAGTGGGACGAGGCGGTGCGCCAGGAATTCCTCCTGGAAGAACTGAACAGCCGCCGACCGCTGCTGCCGGCGGACTACCAGGCCAGCGCGGAAACCGCCGAGGTCCTCGCCACCTGCCGGGTGGCGGCCGCTGCGCCAGAGGCTTCGCTGGGTTCCTACGTCATCTCGATGGCGGGGCATCCTTCCGACGTGCTGGCGGTGCAACTGTTGCTCAAGGAGTGCGGGTTGCGCCGGCCGCTGCGCGTGGTGCCACTCTTCGAAACCCTCGACGACCTGGACAACGCGGGTCCGTGCATCGACCGTCTGCTCGGCCTCGACGCCTACCGCGAAGGCCTGGCCGGACCGCAGGAAGTGATGATCGGTTACTCCGACTCGGCCAAGGACGCCGGCACCCTGGCTGCGGCCTGGGCGCAGTACCGCGCGCAGGAGTCGCTGGTGGAAATCTGTCGTCGCCATGGTGTCGAACTGCTGCTGTTCCATGGCCGCGGTGGCACCGTCGGGCGCGGCGGCGGCCCGGCCCATGCGGCCATCCTGTCGCAGCCGCCGGGCTCGGTTGCCGGGCGTTTCCGCACCACCGAGCAGGGCGAGATGATCCGCTTCAAGTTCGGCCTGCCTGGCATCGCCCGGCAGAACCTCAACCTCTACCTGGCCGCCGTGCTGGAGGCCACGCTGCTGCCGCCACCGGCGCCGGAACCGGCCTGGCGCGAGGAGATTCAGCACCTGGCCAAGGACTCCCTGGCGGCCTATCGCAAGGTGGTGCGGGAGACCCCGCAGTTCGTCGACTACTTCCGCGAGGCCACGCCGGAGCAGGAGCTCGGCCGCCTGCCGCTGGGCAGCCGTCCGGCCAAGCGTCGCGAAGGCGGCATCGAGAGCCTGCGGGCGATTCCGTGGATCTTCGCCTGGACCCAGACGCGGCTGATGCTGCCGGCCTGGCTGGGCTGGGAAAGCGCGCTGCTCAACGCCATCGAGCGCGGCGAGGGCGGGCTGCTGGAGCGCATGCGCAGCCAGTGGCCGTTCTTCCGCGCGCGCATCGACATGCTGGAGATGGTGCTGGCCAAGGCCGATGGCGAGATCGCCAAACTCTACGACGATCGTCTAGTGCAATCGGAACTGCGACCTTTAGGTACGCATTTACGCGACCTATTGTCGCAGGCGGTGCGCGTGGTGCTTGGACTGACCGGTCAACAACGCCTGCTCGCACAGGCTACCGAGACCCGCGAATCCATTGCCGTGCGCAATATCTACCTGGATCCGCTGCACCTGCTTCAGGCCGAGCTTCTGGCCCGCTCCAGACGCTGTCAGGGCGATGTCTGCGGCGGTCTGGAACAGGCCATGCTGGTGACAGTCGCGGGCATCGCCGCGGGCCTTCGGAACACCGGCTGAAGGCCTGTCGCCACCGCTCTGCGGTGGCTTGTGCGTGTAGGACGCGCTGTGTATCTTGGGCATCCTTTCGGCGCATTCCTGCGCCATTTCAAGCATGTTCAGATTGGCCTCAGCGGCAGATCCGGGATTTCGCTTTCAACAAGACTAAGGAGCATATCGATGCGTGTGATTCTGCTCGGGGCGCCCGGTGCCGGCAAAGGTACTCAGGCCCGTTTCATCACCGAGAAGTTCAGCATTCCGCAGATCTCCACCGGGGACATGCTGCGCGCTGCAGTCAAGGCCGGCACCGAGCTGGGCCTGAAGGCCAAGAGCGTGATGGATGCCGGCGGCCTGGTTTCGGATGACCTGATCATCAACCTGGTCAAGGAGCGCATCGCCCAGCCCGATTGCGCCAACGGCTTCCTGTTCGACGGCTTCCCGCGCACCATTCCGCAGGCCGAGGCCATGAAGGAAGCCGGCGTGAGCATCGACCACGTGGTCGAGATCGCCGTCGACGACGAAGAGATCGTCAGCCGTATCGCTGGCCGTCGCGTGCACGCGGCTTCCGGCCGTGTCTACCACGTCGAGCACAACCCGCCGAAGGTTGCCGGCAAGGACGACGTCACCGGCGAAGACCTGATCCAGCGCGAAGACGACAAGGAAGAAACCGTGCGTCACCGCCTGTCGGTCTACCACACCCAGACCAAGCCGCTGGTCGACTTCTACCAGAAGCTGGCTGCTGCCCAAGGCACCCCGAAATACAGCCGCGTCGAAGGCGTGGGTTCGGTGGAGCAGATCACTTCCAAGGTCCTGGCCGCGCTCAGCTGAGTCGCCGCCGGATCTGCACCAAAGGCCCGCTTGCGGGCCTTTGGCGTTTATAATGCCCGCCCTTTTTCCTCCTGCCGGAAGACCCCGATGCCGACCCTGCTGGCCCTGGATACCTCCACCGAAGCCTGTTCCGTGGCGCTGCTGCACGCCGGCCGGCGTTTCAGCCGCCACGAGGTGATTCCGCGGCTGCACGCCAAGCGCCTGCTGCCGATGGTGCAGGAGCTGCTCGACGAGGCCGGCATTGCCCTGGCCGAGGTCGACGCCATCGCCTTCGGTCGCGGTCCGGGCGCCTTCACCGGCGTGCGCATCGCCATCGGCGTGGTCCAGGGCCTGGCCTTCGCCCTGGACAAGCCGGTGCTGCCGATCTCCGACCTGGCAGTGCTGGCCCAGCGCGCCTACCGCGAACATGGCGTCGGCCAGGTCGCGGCGGCCATCGATGCGCGCATGGACGAGGTCTACTGGGGCTGCTTCCGCCTGGAGCAGGGCGAGATGCGCCTGGCCGGGGCCGAAGCCGTGCTGCCGCCGGAGAAGGTGGCGCTGCCGCGCGACGCCGCTGGCGACTGGTTCGGCGCCGGCACCGGCTGGGGTTATCGCGAGCGCCTGGCAGTGCAGGTGCAGGGCGAGGACGCCAGCCTCCTGCCGCACGCCGACGACCTGCTCGACCTGGCGCTGTTCGCCTGGGAGCGCGGCGATGCGCTGCCGGCCGACCAGGCGCAGCCGGTCTACCTGCGCGACAATGTGGCCACCCCGAAGGCCAGTTGATTCCTGGGTCGACAATAAGGAATTTCCCGCAATTGCCAAGAAAAGGCCTGCTCGCTAGAGTGAAAGCCTTACCCGCTGAGCCCTGAACATGCGTATCGACGGCCTCTCCAGTTACTCCGTAACGCCTGACTCCGGTAGCCGCCCCGGCACCGCGGTCACGCCTTATCGCGATGTGATGCGTGAGGCCGAGGCGCGCCGTGAGCAACCGCAGCCGGTTTCCGCCAGCCAGGGTTTCGAGCAGCAGGCGCAGGCGCGCAAGGTCGAGGCCGGCAACGCCAGCAGCGACAGCCTGCCGGTCAGTTTCGGCGCCAACCTGACCTACCAGATGCCGCTGAACAGCCGCGCCGCCCAGGCGCTGGCCAGTTACAGCAGCACCGCAAGCCTGCCGCTGGCCGCCAACGACGGCCCGGAAGTCCTGGGCATCGACCTCTACGCCTGATCCATGAGCTTGCCGTACTACCTGGGCTGTCCGTCCTGGAACGAGCCGGCCTGGCGCGGCAGTTTCTATCCCGCCGACACCTCGCCGAACGACACCCTGGGCTTCTACTGCCAGGCGTTCAATGCGGTCGAAGGCAACACCACCTTCTACGCCCGGCCAGGCGCCGAGACCCTGGCGCGCTGGGCGCAGACCATGCCCGAAGACTTCCACTTCTGCGCCAAGCTCCCGCGCGACATCAGCCACGAGGGCGACCTGCGCGAGCAGTTCGACGCCACGCAAGCTTTTCTCGACCTGTTGGCGCCCTTGGGGCCGCGCCTGAGCCCGTTGTGGCTGCAACTGCCCGCCAGCTTCGGGCCGACGCGCCTGGGCGAACTGGCGGCCTGGCTGGACGAATTCTCGGGCCGGCGCATCGCCGTCGAGGTGCGCAATGCGGCTTTCTTCGCCAAGGGCGAGGAGGAGAGGGTGCTCAACCGCCTGCTGCACGAGCGCGGCGTCGAGCGCATCTGCCTGGATTCGCGAGCGCTCTTCGCCTGCCAATCGGACGACCCGGCCGTGCGCCACGCGCAATCCAAGAAGCCGCGCGTTCCGGTGCGCCCGGCTGCATTCAGCGACAGCCCGCAAGTGCGTTTCATCGGCGGCCCCGACCTGGACGCCAACCAGGTCTGGCTGCTGCCCTGGGTCGACAAGGTCGCCGCCTGGATCGAGCAGGGCCTGACCCCGCACATCTTCCTGCATACCCCGGACAACCATCGCGCGGCGGAGCAGGCACAGCGCTTCCACCGCCTGTTGGGCGAGCGCCTGCCGGGCCTGCCGCCGCTCGCCGAGCCGAAGCCGGAAGTCGAGCAACTGGGCTTGCTCTAGCTCGCGCGCGGTGGGCGACAGGGCTAACCTGCTGAGCCCACATCGTGCGAGGACGTTGCCATGACCAGCCAATACGAACGCGGCAAGGCGTTCCAGGCGCTGCACCAGCGCGAAAGCCTGCTCGTGCTGCCCAATCCCTGGGACGCCGGCTCGGCGAAGATGCTCGCCGGGCTGGGCTTCGAGGCCCTGGCCACCACCAGTGCCGGGCTGGCCTTCAGCCTCGGGCGCTGTGACGCCGAAGGTGAGGTGAGCCGCGCGGAGGCCCTGGCCAATGCCCGCGACATCGTCGAGGCGACGCCGCTGCCAGTGGCCGCCGACCTGGAGAACGGCTACGGCGATGATCCGCAGGATTGCGTCGAGACCATCCGCCTGGCGGCCAGCATCGGCCTGGTTGGCGGCTCCATCGAGGACGCCTCGGGGCGCCCGGACGAGCCCATCTACCCCTTCGAACTGGCGGTCGAGCGCGTGCAAGCCGCCGTGCAGGCCGCGCGTTCGTTGGGCTTTCCCTTCACCCTGGCGGCCCGCGCGGAAAACCACCTGCACGGCCGCAACGATCTCGACGATACCCTGCGCCGCCTGGTCGCCTTCGCCGAGGCCGGAGCCGATGTGCTCTACGCCCCGGGCCTGACCACGCGGGAGCAGATTGCCGCGGTGGTTAGTGCCGTCGCGCCACGCCCGGTCAACGTGCTGGTCGGGTCGCCGGCGCTGCGCCTTACGCTTGATGAGTTGGCCGAGCTGGGCGTACGGCGTGTCAGCCTGGGCTCGGGATTGGCGCGCGTGGCCTTCGGCGCCTTCTTCCATGCCGCCCGGGAGTTGGCGGCTGGCCGTCTGCAGGCCACGCAGGAGGGCATGCCCTTCGCGCAGATCAACCAGCTGTTCCGGCGCTAGCCGGCGGCCTGCGGTAGAATCCGCGCTTTTGCACCGGATCGACCCGCATGAGCGACACCGCCACCGCCCCCCGCATCATCGTCCAGGCCCTCGCGCCGCACTGGCGCGAAGCTGCCGAACAGTGGGCGCAGCGCCTCGGGTTGGCGTGCGCCGAAGGGGACGACGCGGACTTCGCCGTGCAGGTCGGTGACGACGGGGTGCAGCTGCTGCAGTTGGGGCCGGATTCGCCCGGGCCGGTGCGCGTTGATTTCGTCGAGGGCGCCGCCGCCCATCGCCGCCAGTTCGGCGGCGGCAGCGGGCAGATGATCGCCAAGGCGGTAGGCGTGCAGCCAGGCGTGCGGCCGCACATCCTCGATGCCACTGCTGGCTTGGGCCGCGATGCCTTTGTGCTCGCCACGCTGGGTTGCGAGATGCAGCTGATCGAGCGCCAGCCGCTGATCGCAGCGCTGCTGGAGGACGGCTTGGCCCGCGCCGCGCGTGATCTGGAAGTGGCGCCCATCGCGGCGCGCATGCAATTGCACCAGGGTAACGCCATCGAGCTGATGAGCGCCTGGGAAGGCGAAGCGCCGCAGGTGATCTACCTCGACCCGATGTTCCCGCACCGCGAAAAAAGCGCCCTGGTGAAGAAGGAAATGCGCCTGTTCCGCCCGCTGGTGGGCGATGACATGGATGCCCCGGCGCTGCTCCAGGCGGCCCTCAAGCTCGCTACCCACCGCGTAGTGGTCAAGCGCCCGCGCAAGGCGCCGATCATCGAGGGCGCGAAGCCCAGCTACAGCCTGGAAGGCAAGTCGAGCCGCTACGACATCTACCCGCTGAAGTCGCTCAAGGCCTGAGTACGCCCCGGCGCATCGTCATTCGCGAGCAAGCTCGCTCCAGCAGGGGATGGCCATCTCCGTCGGCCGCTCAGGGCCGATAGGCGCGCAGGAAGATATCCACCACCTCTCGCACATGCTTTTCGCTTTCCTCGGCGTCGGGCATTTCCGCGCAGCCGATCAGCAGGCGGAAGTGCAGGCAGCCCTGCGCCAGCATGAGGAAATGCTCGGCGGCGTTGCGTGGGTCGCCCTCGCGCAGTTCGCCCTTGAGCTGGGCCTGGGTGATCAGCCGCTCCAACTGGTCGAGCACGCGCTGCGGGCCGGCCTCGAAGAACATCTGCGACAACTGCGGGCTCTGCCCGCCCTGGGCGACCATCAGGCGACTCAGGGCGATGGCTTCGGCGCTGTTGATCAGGCGGTTGAAGCCGCGCGCAACGCTGAGCAGCAGGACGCCCACCGAGGCGTTCGCCGGCGGCTCGTGGAACAGCTCTGGCATCGTCTCCGCGCACTTGGACTGCACCGCTTCGCAGAACAGCGTCTCCTTGTCGGTGAAGTGGCTGTAGACGGTGAGCTTGGATACCCCGGCCTCGGCGGCGATGGCTTCCATGCTGCTGCCGTCGTAGCCCTTGGTGACGAACAGTTCCTTGGCGGCTTCGAGAATCGCGTGGCGCTTGGCCGGATCCTTCGGGCGACCGGGGCCGTTCGGAGTAGAGGTCTGGGACATGTCTTTACAATTCAAATACTGGACTGGTTAGTTTTGTATTCTTACTATACCGCTGAGTATAAGAATTCCAACCTGCTTTGCGAAAGGTCACCACCATGCTCCGCCATGTACTGTCCGTCGCCGTTCCCCTGAGTCTTTCCGTCTTGCTCAGCGCCTGCAGCCAGAGCGAGCCGCCCAAGCCCCTGGCGCGCCCGGCCATGGTCGTGCAGCCGCAACCGGCGCGCGCGGCTACCGAGGCCTACCCGGGCGAGGTCCATGCGCGTTACGAGCCGGACCTGGCGTTCCGCATCGGCGGCAAGGTGAGCAAGCGCCTGGTGGACAGCGGTGCAAGGGTGCGTCGCGACCAGCCGCTGGCGGAGCTCGACCCGGAAGACGTACGCCTGCAACTGGAGGCCACCCGCGCCCAGGTCGCCGCCGCCGAGGCCAACCTGCAGACCGTGCGCACCGAGTACCAGCGCTACAAGACGCTGCTGGAGCGCAAGCTGGTCAGCCAGTCGCAGTTCGACAACATCGAGAACACCTACCGCGCCGGCGAGGCGCGCCTTAAGCAGATTCGCGCGGAATACGACGTGGCGCGCAACCAGGCCGAATACGCGGTGCTGCGCGCCCCGCAGGACGGCGTCATCGCCACGCGTCGCGTCGAGGTCGGCCAGGTTGTAGCGGCGGGGCAGGGGGTCCTTCTCACCCTGGCCGCCGATGGCGACCGCGAAGTGGCGATCAGCTTCCCCGAGCACGCCATCGAGCGCTTCCGCATCGGCGAGAACGTCAGCGTCGAGCTCTGGTCGCAGCCGGACAAACGCTTCAGCGGGCATATCCGCGAGCTTTCGCCGGCCGCCGACCCGCAGTCGCGCACCTTCGCCGCGCGGGTCGCCTTCGACGACGCCAAGGTGTCCGCCGAAATCGGCCAGAGCGCCCGTGTCTATGTCTCGGCCGATGGCCAGGTGCCGCTGTCCGTACCGCTCGCGGCGGTCAGTGCCGAAGGCGGCCAGGCGTTCGTCTGGGTGGTCGATCCGGCTACCTCGACCCTGCACCGCCAGCCGATCCGCATAGGCCCCTTCGCCGAGGACCGCGTGCCCGTGCTCGAAGGCCTCAAGGCCGACGACTGGGTGGTGGCGGCCGGCGTGCAGGTGCTGCGCGAAGGTCAGCAGGTGCGCCCGGTGGACCGGGACAATCGTTCGGTCAAGCTGCTGGCGAAGGAGTAACGCAGGATGCGCTTCAACCTTTCTGCATGGGCTCTGCAGAACCGCCAGATCGTGCTCTATCTCATGCTCCTGCTGGGTATCGCCGGGGTACTTTCCTACACCCAGCTCGGCCAGAGCGAAGACCCGCCGTTCACCTTCAAGGCCATGGTGGTCAAGACCAACTGGCCCGGCGCCACCGCCGAGGAAGTCTCGCGCCAGGTCACCGAGCGCATCGAGAAGAAGCTGATGGAGACCGGCGACTACGACCGCATCGTCTCCTTCTCGCGGCCGGGCGAGTCCCAGGTGACCTTCGTCGCCCGCGAGGACTTCCATTCCGCCGACATTCCCGAGCTCTGGTACCAGATCCGCAAGAAGGTCAGCGACATCCGCTACACGCTGCCGCAAGGCATCCAGGGGCCCTTCTTCAACGATGAGTTCGGCACCACCTTCGGCAACATCTACGCGCTGTCCGGCAAGGGCTTCGACTACGCGGTGCTCAAGGATTACGCCGACCGCATCCAGCTGCAGCTGCAGCGCATCAAGGATGTCGGCAAGGTCGAGCTGGAAGGCCTGCAGGACGAGAAGATCTGGATCGACCTGTCGAACACCAAGCTGGCCACCCTCGGTCTGCCGCTGGCGGCAGTGCAGAAGGCACTGGAAGAACAGAACGCGGTCACCGCGACGGGCTTCTTCGAGACGGCCAGCGACCGCGTGCAGCTGCGCGTGTCGGGGCGCTTCGATTCGGTGGAGGACATCCGCCAGTTCCCCATTCGCATAGGCGACCGCACTTTCCGTATCGGCGACGTGGCCGACGTGCATCGCGGCTTCAACGACCCGCCCGCGCCGCGCATGCGCTTCATGGGCGACGACGCCATCGGCATCGCCGTGTCGATGAAAAGCGGCGGTGACATCCTGGTGCTGGGCAAGGCACTGGAGGACGAGTTCCACACGTTGCAGCAGAACCTGCCCGCCGGCATGGAGCTGCGCAAGGTGTCCGACCAGCCGGCGGCGGTCCGCGAGGGGGTTGGCGAGTTCGTCCGCGTGCTGGCCGAGGCGCTGGTCATCGTGCTGCTGGTGAGCTTCTTCTCCCTCGGCCTGCGTACCGGCCTGGTGGTGGCGCTGTCGATTCCGCTGGTGCTGGCGATGACGTTCGTCTGCATGCGCTACTTCGACATCGGCCTGCACAAGATTTCCCTGGGCGCGCTGGTGCTTGCCCTCGGCCTGCTGGTGGACGACGCGATCATCGCGGTGGAGATGATGGCGGTGAAGATGGAGCAGGGCTACGACCGCCTGAAGGCGGCCAGTTTCGCCTGGACCAGCACGGCCTTCCCGATGCTCACAGGCACCCTGGTCACCGCCGCCGGCTTCCTGCCGATCGCCACTGCGCAGTCCGGTACCGGCGAGTACACCCGCTCGCTGTTCCAGGTGGTGACCATCGCCTTGCTGGTGTCCTGGGTTGCCGCGGTGATGTTCGTGCCCTACCTGGGTGACAAGCTGCTGCCGGACCTGGCCAAGATTCACGCCGCCAAGCACGGCGGCAGCGACAAGGGCCACGATCCCTATTCGACCGCCTTCTACCAGCGCTTCCGGCGCCTGGTGGAGTGGTGCGTGGTGCACCGCAAGACGGTGATCGTCCTCACCCTGCTGGCCTTCATCGGCTCCATCGGCCTGTTCCGCCTGGTGCCGCAGCAGTTCTTCCCGCCATCGGCGCGCCTGGAGTTGCTGGTCGACCTCAAGCTGGCCGAGGGCGATTCGCTCACGGCCACCGACGAGCAGGCCAAGCGCCTGGAGAAGATGCTTTCCGGCCATCCGGGCATCGAGAACTACGTGGCCTACGTCGGCACCGGCTCGCCGCGCTTCTACCTGCCGCTGGACCAGCAACTGCCGGCGGCCAGCTTCGCCCAGTTCGTGGTGCTGACCAAGGACCTGAAGAGCCGCGAGCAAGTCCGCCAGTGGCTGATTCAGCGCATGGCCGAGGACTTCCCGACGGTGCGCACCCGCATCAGCCGCCTGGAGAATGGCCCGCCGGTGGGCTACCCCGTGCAGTTCCGCGTCTCCGGCGAGCACATTCCGGAAGTGCGCGAGCTGGCCCGTCAGGTGGCGGCGAAGATGCGCGAGAACCCGCACCTGGTGAACGTGCACCTGGACTGGGAGGAGCCGAGCAAGGCGATCTACCTCAATGTCGACCAGGACCGCGCCCGCGCCCTGGGCGTGAGCACCCAGGACATCTCGCAGTTCCTGCAGAGCTCGCTGACCGGCGCGACCGTCAGCTACTACCGCGAGGATGACGAGCTCATCGAGATCCTCCTGCGCGGCGACGAGCGCGAGCGGCGCGACCTGTCGCAGCTGCCGAGCCTGGCGCTGCAGACCAGCAGCGGCCGCAGCGTGGCGCTGTCGCAGGTGGCGACCCTGGAGTACGGCTTCGAGGAGGGCATCATCTGGCGGCGCAACCGCCTGCCGACCGTCACCGTGCGCGCCGACATCTACGACGACTCGCTGCCGGCGACCCTGGTCAAGCAGGTCTCGCCGACCCTCGACCCGATCCGCGCCAAGCTGCCCGACGGCTACCTGCTGCAGGTCGGCGGCACGGTGGAGGATTCGGCCAAGGGCCAGAACTCGGTGAACGCCGGCGTCCCGCTGTTCATCGTGGTGGTGATGACCCTGCTGATGGTCCAGCTGCGCAGTTTCTCGCGCACCGCCATGGTGTTCCTCACCGCGCCCCTTGGGCTGATCGGCGTGGCGGTGTTCCTGCTGCTGTTCCAGAAGCCCTTTGGCTTCGTCGCCATGCTGGGCACCATCGCGCTGTCCGGGATGATCATGCGCAACTCGGTGATCCTGGTGGACCAGATCGAGCAGGACATCGCCCATGGCCTGGACCGCTGGCACGCGATCATCGAGGCCACGGTGCGGCGCTTCCGCCCGATCGTGCTGACCGCCCTGGCGGCGGTGCTGGCGATGATCCCGCTGTCGCGCAGCGTGTTCTTCGGGCCGATGGCGGTGGCGATCATGGGCGGCCTGATCGTCGCCACGGCGCTGACCCTGCTGTTCCTGCCGGCGCTTTATGCGGCCTGGTTCCGGGTGAAGAAGACACCGGCACCCGATAACGCATAACGCTTCCCATAACCCGTAGGAGCGGACCTTGTCCGCGATAGCCGGAGGTTCCGGCGTGATTCGCGGATGAGATCCGCTTGTATGGCGTTAGGGTAGGAACCTGTCGGGGTGTGGAGGGACAAGATCCGCTTCTGCAAGCCAGACGGTAGGAGACTTCCCCCACCCACCCGCTCACGACAAGCGCCGATAAGGAATCCATCGGATTGAGTAGCCGCTCAAACCGACAATACCGGCAAGCCTGCGCCAATGTGAGCTCCCGACAGGTTGGACCATCTTCACTGTCGGAGAACCCCATGACAAGCCAAGTTCCGGTTATCGGTATCGATGTCGCCAAGGAGTCGCTGAGCCTCTGCGATACACGCTCGGGCGAGGTATTCGAACTGGCCAATGACGTCCGCACTATCAAGGCCTGGCTGAAAACCCTCCCTCCCTGCTGCGCCATCGCGATCGAAGCGACCAGCACCTATCACATGGATGTTGCGACCCTGGCGCATGCGCGGGGACATCGGATCTACGTCATCAATGGCTTTCGCCTGAGCAACTACCGCAAGGGGATTGGTGGGCGAAACAAGGATGATCGCAGCGATGCCCTGCTGCTGGCCCGTTACCTGACCCACGAACAAGCGCAACTGGAGCCTTGGCAGCCGCCGAGCAAGGCCTACTGCCGCCTGCAGACACTGCTGCATCGGCGTGCTGCACTGGTCCGTAGCGCCATCTCGTTGCGCCAGAGCTTTTCCCAGGATCGCTCCCTGGCCAAGGCGCTAAAGCCTGTTCTCAAGCAAATGGCCACACTGGAGTCACGCCTGGAGAAAGAGATTCAACAGGCGCTGCGAGAGGCTGGCCTAATGGAGCAAAGCAAGCGCTGCCAGGCCATCGAAGGGATCGGACCGCTGACGGCAGCGGCCCTGAACCTGGCATTTCTGCGAGGACGTTTTCGCAATAGCGATGCCTTCATCGCCTTTATCGGATTGGATGTGCGGCTCAAGGAGTCCGGCCGCTATAGCGGCCGTCGAAAGCTGACCAAGCAAGGGGATCCTGAAATCCGTCGGCTGCTCCACAACGCGGCCATGGCGGCAGCGCGCACGCAGCGCTGGCAGGCCCTTTACCAAAGCTACCTGGCGCGCGGCCTGAAGAAGATCGAGGCCCTGACTATCCTCGCCCGCAAATTGGCCCGAATTGCCTTTGCCCTGATGCAATCCCAGACCAGCTACCAGCCTCCAAAGCAGGAGCCGTCATTGACATAGAATCTCCTACGGTGCTATACCGAGCGCCTGGCGTTTCCCTCAGGGAATCGGCGCCCCCGAATCCCGCTCGCGCACCGCCTGGGCGAAGCCCACTTCCTCGCACCGCGCCTTGAAACGCACGCCTTCCGGGCTATGCCGGGTGATGCCGTCGAACAGCGTGGCGAACATCTGCGTGCTCTCCAGGCCCATGTTGTGGAAGGCCTGGTTGATCATCAGCTTCTGCATCATCAGCTGGTTCTTCGGGATGCCCTGCATGCGTGCGGCCAGCGCATCGACGGTGGCGTCCAGCTCGGCCAGCGGCACGCTCTGGTAGACCAGGCCCAGGCGCTGCGCTTCGCGGCCGTCGATCAGGTCGCCGGTGAGCAGCATGCGCTTGGCCTTTTCCGGCCCCAGGCGGTAGACCCACATGGCGGTGGTCGGGCAGCCCCAGACCCGCGCCGGCGGGTAGCCGATCTGCGCTTCCTCGGCCATCACGATCAGGTCGCAGCACAGCGCGATATCGCTGCCGCCGCCCCCCGCCGGGCCGTTGATCTTGGCGATCACCGGCTTGTAGCTGCGGAACAGGCTCATGAACTGCTCGGTGTTCCGCTTCATCAGGGCGTAATCGACCATCGGGTCCCAGGGCATTTCCTGGCTGCCGTAGACCCCGCGCGGGTTCTCGGCGAAGAACTTGAGGTCGTAGCCGCTGCAGAAACCGCGCCCGGCGCCGGTGAGCACGATGACGTGGACGGCGTCGTCGGCGTTGGCGCGGGCCACAGCGGCCTCGATGTCGGCGGGCATGCGGTCGTCGATGGCGTTGAGCCGATCGGGGCGGTTGAGGGTGAGGGTGGCGACGCGTCCTTCGACGCTATAGAGCACGGTGGAGTACACGCTGGACTCGCTCATGGACTTCTCGCTGGTCGGGGTTCGGAAGTGGGCTTGGCTAAGTGCTGAAAAGAAGTAAATTGAATTCACTTTTTCTGTCCAGTGCCACGAGTCCCGTCATGCCCGATCTTTCCGCCAAGGCCCTGAAAACCCGCGCCAGCCTGCTGGAGGCCGCGCGCGATGACCTGTTGGAGTTCGGCGGTGGCCTGGAAGTGGGCCGCGTAGCAGATCGTGCGGGCGTCTCCGTCGGGCTGATCTACCGCTACTTCGCCTCGCGCGCTGGCCTGCTGGCTGCCGTCGCGGAGGACTTCTACGACCGCTACCAGGCCCAGGTGATGGTCGCTGACCCGCTGCCCGATGCCTGCGACTGGAGCCTGCGCGAAGAGCAACGGGTACGCCGCGCGGTCGAGTTCGTCTATGCCGAACCGTTGGCGCCGCTGGTGCTGGTGAGCCTCGCGCGCGAGCCGGAGGTCGCCGCGCTCGAAGCGCAGCGTATCGCCGAGAACATCCGCCAGGGCGCCGACAACATCCGCCGCGGCCAGGCCGCCGGCCAACTCAATGCCAGCCTCGACCCGCAACTGGTGTCGGCGATGATCCTCGGCGGCCTGCACCAGGCGCTGCTGGAAGCGCTGGCGCGCCAGCCCAGGCCACCGGCCGAGCAGTTGGCACGGCAGCTCTGGCACTTCATTCGCGGCGCGCTGGCGCCGATCACTGCCTGACAGGGAAGAGGAGGCGAAGATGCACCACGAGACGCAAGTGCGGTTACTGCGAAAGGTTCTGGCGCTGGCCGAACAGGGTGTTTCCGATTGCGCTGAAACCCCGTCGGCCCTGCCGGTAACGGCGTATCTGGATGAGGTCCGCTATCGCCGCGAGCGTGAAGAAGTCCTGCTGCGCGAACCGGTGCTGGTGGCGCGCTCCGGCGAAATTCCCAGCGGCCATTTCCTCACCCGCGAGCTGCTGGTGCCGGTGTTGCTGACCCGCGACGAGCAAGGCCGCCTGCGCGCCTTCCTGAATGTCTGCAAGCATCGCGGCACGCAGTTGGTGGCAGAGGAAAGCGGCAGCAACCGAGTCTTCGTCTGTCCCTACCACGCCTGGTCGTACAACCCGGACGGCAGCCTGCGCGGCATTCCCCATGGCTACGGTTTCGAGGGTGTCGACCGGGCCTGCCTGAACCTTACCGAACTGCCGGTTGCCGAACGCTTCGGCGCAGTCTGGGCGCGGCTGTCGCCAGGGTCGGCGCTGGACCTGGATGGGTTCTTCGGCGAAGAGATCCTCGCCGACTTCGAGAGTTTTGCGGTCGACGATCATGTGTTGTTCGACCCCCGCGACATCCGCCGGCCGGTGAACTGGAAGCTGACCGTCGACACCTTCCTCGAGAACTACCACGTGGCCAAGGCGCACCAGGCGACCATCGACCACCTGTTCTGGCCCAACCTTGGCAGTTTCGAGCGTTTCGGCCGGCACATCCGCAACTACTACGCGAAGCGCAACCTGCGCGAGCTGCCCGGGCAGCCGGAATACCAATGGGACCTGCGCCGCCACGGCAACCTGCTCTATTACCTCTGGCCGAACACCCTGGTGCTGGTGGAGCCGGACCACATCGACTTCACCAGCGTCTACCCCGACGGCCCGCTGGCCACGCGGGTGCTCAGCCACACGCTCCTGCCCGAGGACCCGGCGACCGAAAAGGCCCGGCGCTACTTCGAGAAGAACAACGAAATCCTCTACGCCGCCCTGGAAGAGGACTTCGCCATGGCCACGCGGGTGCAGAACGGCATTCGCTCGGGGGCCAGCGACCGGCTCTGGCATGGCCGCTACGAAGTGGCACTGAGGTGGTTCCACCAGAACCTCGACGAGGCGCTGGACGAGCCAAGCGTCATCGCCTGACGCAAACGAAAACGCCCGGCACAAAGGCCGGGCGTTTTGCATTTCGGGTGGCGTCAGCGCACCGCATCCACGCGGATGCGCAAAGGCTGCGGATCGCTGCCATCGAGCTTCACGCTATGTCGTTCGGTGCTGATGAACTTCAGCTTGCCACCTATCTCGATACGCGCGCTGACCGCGTAGCTGTGCCCCGGCTTCACCTGCGCCGGGTCGTAGTTCAGCGTGAATGCAATCGGTACCTGCTTGCCGCTGGGCAACACCTGGTGGGCCAACTCGACAGCGGGCGCATCGGCCAGCGAGACATCCTGCAGGCTCACGGAAACCTGTGCGCTCGGCGGCAACGCGATGCGCTGCAGATAGAACACCTCGCCACTGAGCGAAGCGCTCTGCGGGGCCGAAGTAGACGAGCAGGCGGCGAGCAGGCCGGTGGCGAGGACAAGGGGGAGAGCGGTGAACTTCATCGGCGGATTCCTTCCGGGTGGATCGGGTGTGATCCGACCCAGCATAGGCCGATTGGTTGCAGCGGGTTTTGTAAGTGGAATTTTCCTTGATCTGCCGCAACCCCGGTGCGAGTGCACCGGGGATTGGCGTCACTCGGTGATCTTCTGGAAGCTGCCGTCGAACATGTCGAGGTTGCGCCCATCGGTCAGGCCATACAGCGAGTAGCTGCGCGACAGTCGCGCACCGCCGTCGCGGGTCAGCGGGGCCCAGGCCAGGTTGGCGCGGCGCATGGTCGAACTGCTCATCAGCTCGTCGAAGGGGATCGAAACGTAGATGCCTTTATCGAAGCTACCTTCGCCGTACTCTTCCTTGGACGCGGTGGTCAGCGTCACCCAGCCGCCAAAGCGCACGCCGTTGCTGAATTCGCGCGACAGGTCGAGGGTGGTGCCCCAGTCACGCGCCAGGTAGCGGCCAACGCTGACGGCTGCGAGCACGTCCTGGAAGTCGGTCTTCAGGTAGCCGGTGACATGGCCGGTGAGGACCTTGTAGTCACGCAGGCCGAAGCCCTGGTCGAAGTCGCGCTGGCGCACGTAGTTGAGGTCGGTCCCCAGCGCCCAGCGTTCGCCCATCGGCCGGTACAGCAGCTCGCCGCCGACGCCGGCGAACATCGATTCCAGGTAGCCGCCGTAGACCATGCCGTAGAGGTCTTCGTCCAGGCGCTTGGCCTTGTTCAGCTGGAAGTCCGTCATGGTGACGTCGGACGTCGTCCAGTACTCGCGCAGGTAGGTGCGCACGCGCGGCAGGTTGCTGGGCGCGTCGTACTTGAACTTGTCGAAGTTGTTCACCAGGTTGGCGCTGAGCGAGCCGTTCCACCAGGTGTCCGGGGTGAAGCGGTACTCGGCGCCGGCATCCGCGGTGAACTGGTAGAGGAGGAAGCCGTCGGGGCCGCCGACGTTCTGCTTGTAGCCCAGGCCGAATCCGTAGCTGAACGGGGCCGGCTTCTGCCGGAAGAGCTCCTTTTCCTCGCGCGGCAGCGGCCAGTTCTGCTCGGTGCCGCGACGCAGGTCCTCGAGCGGGCGTTCGTGCTGCACCACTGCGCGGAAGGTCTCGCGGGGCACGCTGGTTTCGACCACCGGCATGTCGTAGCGCTTGTCGACCACGGTGAAGTACTTGATGTCGTCGTCGACACTGTTGTCGAGAATGCGGGCCGCGCGACCAACCGCCTTGGGTGGGTAGAGATAGCGGGTCTGCTCGCCGTAAACGACGATCTCCGAGTCGCGCTGGGCGATGCGCTCGACCTTGTAGCCGGCGTTCTTCTCCAGGCGCCGCGAGACGTTGGCCCAGTCCACCTGGTCCGGGTGCAGGTCCGGCGTCTTGGCCGGCAGGGACTCGGCCGGTGGGTCGTAGGTCTTGGCCGGTGCGGTGCGGGTGGCGAAGTTGGTGTGCAGGGTGATGCCGAACATGGCGGTGTTGCCGCGTTCCCAGCCGGCCGTGAGGTCCACCGAGTCGCCGGCCTTGAAGACGAAGCCGAGGTTGATCGGGGAGCTCTGGTCCTGGTTGTTACTCAGCGGCTCGCGCTTGTAGTCGTTGCCGTCGTATTCCAGCTTGACCGAGAGGCGATCCCAAGGCGTCTGCCACTGCACGCCGCCGAACAGCGCGGGCGAGCCGCGGTAGTAGTTACTGAGGTCGAACGAGCCGGCGTTGGCCACGTCGCTGGTGGGAATGGGGCGGTTGTCGTACTTGTCGTCGATCCAGCCCAGCGGGTTGTCGAAGTCGCCCCGATTGCCCAGGTAGCCCCAGGCAACGCCGAGGCTCAGGTCGAAGTTGCCGAAGCGCTTGTTGCCGACGAAGTATTCGCTGGAGAACAGGCCGGTACCGCCGACGTCCAGGAAACCGGCAGCGACTTCCGGCGTCCAGCGGCTCTCGCGCAACAGGCGGAATTTGGCGTCCACCGCCTTGTCCTTGTAGCTCTGGTCGCCGCTGAAGTCCTCGGCGCCGTAACGGCGGTTGCTGACCGAGGTATAGCGGAAGGAGGTCTCCATCCAGTCGAACGGCTGCAGCGAGAAGCTGTAGCGCGAATACGGGTCGACACGGTTCGCGGTGATCGCCACCTCGCCGGCCGGCAGCATACGCGCGGTCGGCGTCTGCATCAGGCCGACGATGCCGAAGTCGTTGTGCGTGTAGCGCGGATCGGCGTGGCTAACGGTCCAGGGCAGCAACAGACACAGGGAATAGCGGAGCTTCATGGCGCCACCTCGGACAGCGGTTGGGTGGCGATGAATTCGGCAAGCTCGGCGTTCAGTTGCGGGAAGGCGCTATCGGCGTTGCCCACCTTGAACGGGACAAGGATGGTCGCGCCCGGTGCGGGAGGCGCTGCGTCCTGGCGATTCCACAAGGCGATGCCCAGGTGGCTGATCTGCCCGTCCGGCTGGATGAGGTAGACGTAGTCATTGTCCGCCTCGGCCCGTATCGGGCACTGGTCGAGGTAGTCGCGGGCCTGCTGCAACGGGACGAAGTCCAGGGTGCAGTCGGCGGGCACTGCGCCAATCACGCGAACGGTGGTTGGACGTGCCGGGTAGATGAAGACGTCGCCGGCGCTTACGCGTTGGTTCTGCTCGGTGTCGACTTCTACGCCCACAGGGTCCAGCAGGTGCGCTCGGCGGCCGCTGACAGGCAGCGCAGCCACCTTGTCATGCAGACGCCGCGCGAGGTTCGCGAGCACGGGTTGGTCGTCGAGCAGGGCCTTCTGCTCGAGCTGCAACAGGTCAAAGAGCACGCCGGCCTTGAGCCGCTTCTGTGGCTGGACGAGCGACTGCTGCAGCCAGGCGCCGCCCAGCCAGTAGCCCTCGGCTTTGACCTGTGCGGTGCGCAGTACATCGCCGAGGCGAGTGTCGGGCGCTATCGCGATCATGCCTGCCTTGGCGGCGTCGCCGCGGACTTCCACCGAGTCGGCGGCCGAGGCGCATGTGCTCGCGAAGAGCGCGAAAGGAATCAGCAGGGAGCGGAGTTTCATTTCCCGTCTCCCTTGTACGGCCGCAGCTGGGTGATGGCCACCTGCAGGTCCGGCGTGACCTGCTGCAGGCTCTGCATCACGAAGCCGTCCTGCGGATCGACCCAGTAGCGGTTGGTGGCGCTGAAGCCGAGCAGCGGGGCGCTGATCTCTTCATCGACGCGCAGCAGTTCGTAGTCGCGTTCGAGAATGCTGACGCGCTCCAGGCCGACCTTGCGGAATTGGCTGGTGACGGGCACGCCATAGCGATAACCGCTGGCGAGATCGAGCCAGCGTTCGCTGGTCTGGCCGTCGGCGACCTTGTTCAGCCCGGTATGGAAAGGCGAGTCGGCGCCCAGGCGGGTGCCGGCCAGGTTGTCGGCGAAGCCGGTGGTACGCACGACCAGGCCGTCGCGCATCATCACCACCTGGTGGGACGAGGCCAGCCAGTACTGCAGGTCGCCCTGCAGACGCACCAGCGCCAGTACCGCTTCGCCGCCCTGGGTCTGCAGCTTGATCTGGTAGTAGGGCAGTGCATCGACCTGAGCCTGGTTCAGCTCAAGCGGCTGCGGGCCCTGCACGGCGGCGCGCATGGTGTCCCAGGATGCGCGCATCAGCGGATTGCACGCGCATAGGGAGAGAGCCGCCCCGGCCAGGGCGGCGAATCGAAGAATCTTCACGTTCGACCTGGGTCCGGTTTAGTTGCTGCTGTCGCTCAGGTCGTTCTTGACGTTGGCGCCTGTGCCGATGATGGTCGTCGAGGGCACGAGCTGGCTGATCAAGCGGTTCCAGCGGGTTACGCCGGCCGGGCCGACATAGACCACATCCTGCGGCTGCAGATTGAAGCGCTGGGCGAGGATGAAGGCGGTGGGCGACTGGGCATCCAGCTGGAACACCTTGGCTTTCTGGCGCGCGAGGTCCTCGACGCCGCGGATGACGTAGACAGCCTTGCCGTTGGAGCTGGCCTGGTTGAGGCCGCCCACGCTGCCGAGTGCGTCGGCCAGGTTCAGGTTCTTGGTCTTGTAGGTGATGGCGCGCGGAGCGTTGACCTCACCCATCAGGTAGACCTTGCGGCGGTCGTTGTACGGCAGATAGACCTGGTCGCCGTCCTTCAGATAGACGCTGTAAAGGTCACTCTGCTGCAGGTCGTTGAGCGCATCGAGGTTGAGCGCGTATTCACGCCCGTCGCGCTTGAGCACCAGGTTGGAGAGGTCCGCCGAGCCGGCATTCACACCGGCGGTGCTGACCGCTTCCATCAGGCTCAGCGGAGTGGTGGTGATGGGCTGCGCGCCGGCCTTGGCGAAGGCGCCGTTGACCACCACCTTCTGGCTGGCGAAACGCAGGATGGCGAGGTCGACCTGCGGGCTCTCGACGTACTGGGCCAGGCGGCTGGCGATTTCCGAGCGAACCTCTTCGATGGTCCGACCGGCGACACGCACGGTGCCGATGTACGGATAGAACAGCGTGCCGTCCGGGCGCACCAGGCGGCCGTTGGCATCGATCTGCTGCTGTTGGCCGGAAGGCGCGGTCAGCTCGGGGTGGTCCCAGACGGTGATATAGAGCAGGTCGCTGGGGCCGATGCGGTAGTCCTGCGGGTGGTAGGCCAGCAGCTCGGCCGGTACCTGGCCGTCCTTTTCCGTTGCGGCATCCACGGCCAGCAGTTTCGGAGTGATCTGGATCAGCTCGACGCGGCTGCTCTCGGCAGAGCCATCGCGGACGATGCGGCTGGTATCCATGTTCTGGCCAGGGGCGAACATGCAGCCCTGGAGCGAAAGAGCGGCGACAACGGCAACGGATAAAGAGCGGATCATGGGAAAGGAACTACGCAAATAAGCCAATACGACACCACCCGGCGGGTGCCGAGAGGTGATGAAAAGTAGGGGGCGGAACGGAAGACCCTGCCGCCTAGGGCGGCAGGGCTTGGCAGTTACTCGCTGGTATCAGCGGGTAGTGCCGGTGGTGCCGGTGGTGCCACCGGTGCCCGGGTTGCTGTCGTGGCCACCGCCGCCGCCGCTGTTGGAAGCGGCTACGCCAGCTGCCACAACGGCAGCACCGATACCGACTGCACCACCAACGGTGACACCGCCGGCAACCGGGGTAGCGAGGGTCAGCGGCGAGGATGCCGGCGGAGCAGTCGGCTTGGGCTCTTCAGCCGCCAGCAGGCTGGTGCTCAGGGTCGCCATGGCGGCGATCATCAGCAGTTTTTTCACAATGGACTCCTTGTGGGAACGTTCCTTCAGAAGAAGGGAAGGGTAAAACTGGCACTAGGCCAGTGCAAGCGAAAAAGGCCCGGCGGTCAGCGTCTGCGCCGCGGCCTGGGCTGCTATCCAGAGAGGCTTTGCCGCCTGCCGGAAGGCGGCACAAGTCGGGGGCTTCGGCTGGCTGCCGGGACTTTCAGGCTTTCGGTGTTCTCAATAGGCGTTCTTGTGGACGAATCCCTTAAACACCGTGAGAAAGACGATCTTCAGGTCCCACCAGAGGGACCAGTTGTGGATGTAGGCAAGGTCGTGTTCGATGCGCTTCTGCATCTTGTCCAGGGTGTCGGTTTCACCCCGCCAACCATTGATCTGCGCCCAGCCGGTGATGCCCGGCTTGACCTTGTGGCGCAGCATGTAGCTGCTGATCTGCCCGCGGTATTCCTCGTTGTGCGCTACCGCGTGAGGGCGCGGGCCGACGATGGACATGTCGCCCAGCAGCACGTTGATGAACTGCGGCAGTTCGTCCAGCGAGGTACGGCGCAGGAAGGCGCCGACTGGGGTGATTCGGTTGTCGCCGCGAGTGGCCTGCACCACGTCGGCGCCGTTCTCCATGACCCGCATGCTGCGGAACTTCCAGACCTCGATAGGGCGGCCATCGATGCCGTAGCGCTTCTGGCGGAAGAACACCGGGCCGGGTGAGCTGAGCTTCACGGCGGCGGAGATCAACAGCATGGGAACGGCGATCAGGCACATGATCAGCGCGGAGAGAATGACGTCCTCCAGCCGCTTGATCACCGTGTTCGCGCCGGTCATGGGGCTGTCGAAAATGCTGATGGTTGGCACGCCGTTGATGTTCTGGCTGCGTGCGTGCAGCAGCTCGAAGACGAAGACGTCCGGAACGATATAGACCGATGCGGTCGTATCGCTGAGCTGGTTACCCAGCCACTTGATGCGCGCTTCGCTGCGCATCGGCAGGGTGATGTAGACGCGGTCGATCTCACCGGCGCGCGCCTGTTCGACCAACTCTTCCAAGCCACCGGAAATCGGCAATTTGACCTTGCTGTTGCCGAGGCGGATGGGGTCGCGGCGTCTGTCGTCGAAGAAGCCGAGCAGGTCCAGACCCATCCAGGGGGCGCCGGCGATGTTGGAAGCCAGGCGCTGGCCGAGTGGGCCCGCGCCTGCGATGGCGACCGAACGGGTGTTGAAGCCTTTGCGGCGCAGAGCATTGAGGGCTGTGCGCAGGAAGATCCGATAACTGCACAGGCTGACCAGCACGAGGCTGAACCATTGCAGCAGTGCGACATCCTCGAGCAGCGGCATATTGACGAAGAAGTAGTCGCTGAGGAAAACGCCAACGAAGCTGATGGCCCAAATTCCACCGACCTTACGAACTTCCTCGCGGATACGCTCGCCGCGCCAGGAGGCATACAGCTGGCCGAAGTCACCCAAGAGGTAGAACACCACCAGCGCAAGCAGGCTGGCGATCACATGTTCTTGATCGAATTCGCCGCCGTGCCAGAACACCACGGTTGCCATGCCGGCGAGGATAACCAGCAGGTCGAGAAGCCGTTGAAGAATTGAAATGGAGCCCTGGTGTGCTCTGAGAATGCCGCGATCCGTGCTGTTCATATGCATGTCTCTTTGTCTTTATGCATTCTAAAGTTGGAAATTTTGAGCGGCGCAGGATGGGATTAATTGGCGGTTCCGACAATGAAAGAGATCAGCCATTTTGCATTCTTAAAATATCGAGGAGCTAGCCGCATAGGTTCGCTAAGCATTCTATGCATCCATTCGAGATGAAGTATTTGTATCCATTTCGGGGCGCGTGATGTTTTGCCGGACAAGAAATCCAGGGACGCCCCGATGCACAGAACTATCATTGAATGCTGTGAGGTGTCCTTTATCATGCTTGCGAGTATTTCTTGGCGAGGGCTTCCAACAGCAAGAAAAAGAATGCTAGGAGCGGACTTTTCGATAAAGTCTAGGCACTTCTGGGTTTCGCAAAAGTTCTCAATGAATCCCATCGGAGGGCTGTAATGAGAGAGATGGGAAAGAGTGTATCTAGCTCTAATGTTTTCGCAGTCTCTATCGCTTGGGCCAATGAAGCAAACTTTGCACTGCTTGACCCAATGCTCATTCAAAAGCCTTTCGGTCAAATCGCTTCCAGGAACTACGTTAATTATTCTTTTTCCTTTTAGCCTGGCTGCAATGCGAAAAACCCTGCTATCGCATAGGGTGAAGGAGGCCCGCTGATAAGCTCGTTTGAATGCTCCGTTATCAGCAAGGGTAAGGCGCTGCAGGTGGTCGATGTTTGGCGTTACTACAATCTCTGTGCCCGTAGAGTTTGCTAGGGATGTTTTGAGTCTGTGGAGAAGCTCGTCGATACCTATGTCATTGATGTTGACGCCGCAAATAGAAATTACCTGGCTCATTTTAATATGCTGCTTGAGATTCGTTGATGGCGAGAGCTTTATGGTTTTTTGTTCGAGTGGAATACTTTGCGGACCAGAGGGACATCAGAAGTGCAAATAATACTATGGGCAAATTGAATGTTTGTAGTGGAAAAGAGAATATGAGTGGGTAGATAAAGAAGATGGACGCAGCCCTGCCTTTTCCAAATTTAATTATATTCCGGTACGTAGATAGGGCGAGGAGGAGCAGCAGTGGCGCGAAAAGGCCTACGCCCCCCGTTAGTGCGTACTGTAACGGCATGCTTTCTAATCGCACGTTCCATGCACCAAGCTCCCGGGCATCCCTAAAGCCCTCGCCAGTTATATTGAGTACATGATTTAAACCAAGTTGATAATTAAGTATGTGTTCAGAAATAGATCCGGTGTCGTCGGTAAAGGCTTGCTCTAATATCCATTGATAAATAGGGTTTGAAAATATTGCTGCGCTAATTAATGCGATTGGTAAAAGCAGTAGAAGATAAAGCTTCGTATGTCGTAAAAGTAATGCATAACTAGCCCATAGCATTGCTAGTAGAATGGCGCTCCTTGATAGAGACAGCGCGATGATGGTAAGCAGGATGGCGTAGATTATTTTGTCTTTGCACTCAAGCAGGTACAGTGTGATGGCTAGAATTAAAGCGGTGAATGCAGATGCTAGCGGATTAAATAGTAGGCCGTACATTCGATGAATGCGGCCGTCCATTAGGAGACCGCCGAAATCATTATCTTTCCTATAGAAAATTGCCGCAACTTCGTCCCAGAGGAGAAGGTGGATTATCAATGACAATACTAGATAGAAAAGCAAAATCGCTCTTGTCTTTTTAAATGTTGTTTCGTTTGGCGGAAGGAGTCGTTTGGTCGAAAAATAAAGGATAAAAACGACAAATGAGATAGCAGAAAAAAGCTGATAAATAAACTCTTGAGGAAGACTTCGGTTATTGGTTGCGAATGTGATTATGGTGAATAGAAGAAGCCAGGATGAAAGCGCAAGGGGAATGAGTGTGCTGCGTTTAATCTTTGTTGTGGTGGATAGTGCTTTAAATGCGAGGAGTATTAAGAATATCGGTGTTAGAGGGGCGTCTATTTCTAGGAGGTTTACTAGGGCTGCCTGTGTTATCGATAGTGCAAGTATGGAGAATAACAGTGTGTCAATAGATGCACCCTGAAGGTTTTTATTTTTCATGGTGAAGTCATTTTTACGCGATAGTCGATGTAAAATTCCGGAAATTTTTCGGACAATGTTTGATGGATCTTTTTAAGGTGGGAGTTTTCAGTTGATAGTTGTTCTATCAGGTGATGGTTCATCGTAAAACTCCTGATATGGAACAATGGGGCCGAGTATATTACGGTGTTGCTCCACATTCCAACGATGGAGTGATAAGGGCGTGTGGCGATAAGGTTTTCTGCAGGGAATTTTGTTTCCAGTATTTCAATGCCTGCTGCGCGGATTGCATCTCGTTTTAGTCTTGTTGTTCTCGGGTGTGCCTTGAGTTTTACGGGGCCGGGCAGCGTATCGCTCGCTGTCTTGTAGAGGCGAACTTCCTGTTCAAGAGTTGCGATTCCATCCTCAAATAGAGTTTGGCCAATGATCAGGCTTTCTGAGTCGTCGACAATGGCCTCTTCGGTTATTGAAAAGTTCTTACGAATTTCAGTTGCGTATTCAAGGAGGGCGATAAGTTTCTTGCTTTTCCAGCGCTGGGTAATTTTTTCTGGGAAGAAGCAATAGTAGGATGATGTTTTATTCTCAAGTTTCGAATTTCTTCTACGGTAGAGATCCGACTTTATTAATAAAGTGGCGAGAATGTTTTTTATGAGAAGGAGGGGCTTTTTATGGTTTATGAAGTTAAATTCGAAATAGTCGCAGATGCCGTCTTCTACTCGAATGACTTCTCGCTTGCTTAATGCTTTTGGTAAGCTTTTTATTATTTTTCGTGTGATCGGGCTGTAAAAATTAAAGTAGTATACTTTTCTGGTTTGGCTCTGATTGAGATACTTGCACGAGTTTTCTATGCGTTCGAATTCTAAGTGCATATTTCGAATGAAGCGGAATATGCCCAGCTTCTTAATGCTTTCGAAGCGAGTATTTTCGTGTTGAAAAATTGCTAATGTCGGGTGTTTTAATATGCCGAGTATTTGCTCTAGTGATGAGCTGGAAATTTCTTCCACAATAATACTCGGATTTTTAATTTCTTCCCGCTCGATAATGGCGTTAGCTAGCGCTGCGTGCCAAGGGCTACCAATTATGAATAGACTCATTTAAGTCTCTTCTTTGACGCTATGATAAAAATTGTTGCGGATGAAGTTACTATGAATAGTTCAGAAAGAAAAGTCGTATAGGCTGCTGCAATAATCCCGATTTTAGGGAGGTAGAGGATATTTCCTGTGATGTTTATGGCAGCCCCAATCAGCGTCAAAAAAAAGAAAGTACGTCCCTTGCCATAGATGTGTAGTGCATTGGGGTAAAGCAAGCCGAAAGAGAGCGCGACACAGGTCGCAACGAAAATGTTGGTAAGCTCAAGTGCCTGTGTTGAAAGATAGCGGCTTCCCAAGAAGATAGATATTAGCCCTGATTTCGTAAGGAAAATAATGGCGAAAATTGGCAGAAGCACTGCCCCGAATGATGTAGATAGCTTTAGGACCTTTTTACGAAGTGCGGCTGAGTTTTCAGTGTTGCAAAGACTTGGATAGAGACTATTAATCACTACGCCACGAAAAGCGATAAAGGTAATATATAAGGTTGAAATCGCAGAGTAGATTCCGACCTGGTGGCTGCCGAGGATATGTTCTATTAATAATATGTCTGCATTAAAGTATGCCTTTGCCAGAAGCGATCCGGAAACCAAGTATATTACATTTGCTGATGGTGGTTTGATTCTTGGTTTGAAGTGTTTGCGATTGCTATGCGGGATGCATGTGATTGTTATAGTAAGGGTAAGAAGAGCTAGTGCGATTCCCTTTAGTGCTGTTAGAGATTCGGGGTTGAGAAGTTTAGTGTTAGAGGTAAGTGTGAGCAACGTCACCGTGGCGATAAGTATCCCCAGGTGTGTAGTGTTCGGAATAGATGCTAGTAATTGTTTTCCAATTGCACGCAAATACCAATCTTTGCTCATGCTGTAAGCAATGACACACGCGGCCAAAGAGAGAGCTTCTCCGATGCTTAGCAGGTTAGTTATACCCAGGATTCCTAAGCAGGCAGCGCTGAGGAACAGTCCAAGCGTACGATTGCTGAGAATGTTCTGTAGCTCAGAGTTGAAGAGTTCTTTATTTCCTTTGGCTTTTATGAGCGATCTGATTCCCTCTTGATTGCTGCCGAATTCAATAAAGACGATGAAGTAAAGAAGTACTGCCTGAAGGTAGTTCCATCGTCCAAATGAATCGATATCTAATTGGCGGGCAAGTAGCAATGAAAGTGAAAGTCCGAGCGCTCTTGCAGTAAGTTCGCTAATAATAGTTTTGGATATTTCTCTCTTATGCATGGCTATCTAAGCTTCGGCTATAGACCGAGCTGAGTGAGGGCAGCTTCTGCGCGTGGAATGTCTTCTGGAGTGTCCACTGCTACCGAGTCACTCGACATTTCAATCATCGTTACATCGAAGCCTAGCTCAACGAATCGCAAGATCTCGATATCTTCGATTTCTTCTAGCGGAGTTTTTGTAGACGCCGAGGAAAAGGCAGCCAAAGCCGCTCTTGGAAACGCATAGGCACAGACTTGTCGCGAAGCGACGGTGAAGGCGCCTTTCTTGTTAGTCGGAATAGGAGCTCTCGACATGTACAGGAGGTTTCCATCAGGCCGCATCACCACTTTGGGAATGTTCGGACTACGGAAGTGGGTTTCATCCGAAATCTTGCAGTACCCATTGATTATTTTCTGTGGGTTATCCTGAGAAGCTTCTATGATTTTACGTATATCTACCGGGTTGAACGCTGGCTCGTCGCCTTGAACGTTTATGAATATATCCGCGTCAATTAGATTTGCACACTCTGCGACTCGGTCCGTACCTGTTAAACAATCCTTCGATGTCATTAGGTACTGTATTCCTTCGCTTTCGCAAAGCTTCCTTATTAAATCGTCGTCGGTAGCAACATAAATCATCGAGGCCGGGGCCGCTTTCAAGCACTGGCGGTAGGTCCTGACTATCATTGGAATTCCGCGTAACTCAATTAGCGGCTTTCCGGGAAGGCGGGAGGACTCATAGCGAGCGGGGATTATGATTGCAATTTTTTTCATGGAGAAATCTCTTGAGCTAGTTCCTGTAGGTTGGAGATGACTCTGAGGCCTTGCATTGCGTACTTTTCACCAAGTTCTGGGGTGTTGGAGTAGTTTCTACAGAATATAAAATCTATGTCGTTGTCACGAGCGGCCTGATAGTCACCAGATGAATCGCCGATTATGCATAGAGTGGATGCTTCCAAGTTATTAGTTTCAATGATCTTCGCAATATTGGTGGACTTGGCCGTTGGTGAGCCCAGGACGTCTTTGAAATGCCGGCGAAGGTTACGGCTGGAAAAAACACCGCGAAGCTCTTCCTGATCACTGCCTGATACTACCCAGCAATTATCAGGGGATAGCAAGGTTAATAATTCGATAGCGCCAGTGCAAATTTCACAGGTTTGGTATTCCTCTCTGCAGGCTCTTGCATACTTTTCGAGAATCGCCTGTTGCTCTCCGTCTGCGGGAGGGCGTCCAAGGAAAACCTCGAAGAATAACTTTACGTGCATGTACCGTGATTTACCAAAGTTACTCGTAAAATATTCGATGAAATCTTTGGCAGCTGTCTCGGGATAGGAGGAAATCGCTGTGCGCATTGCCGAAACTTTGAACTTGTTACTGTCGAGCAATACCCCGTCGCAGTCGAATATGAAATTTTTATATAGCATATATCGAGCCAGCATTGATGTTGTAGCTTGTTGGTGTTAGACAGGTGATTGACAGCTTGTTCTTAAAGTGGTCAAAGGTCTCCTGAGAGTCCTTCCCTCTATTGTCTGGCGGGGCGTAACCATCAAATCCTACTAAGCTTACGCTTTCGGCGCCTCCAACCTCGCATATTGAAAGTGCGTAGCTAAGTGTAAGTTCTAAAGGAATAGTGCAGTGCGAGTTACCAGATTCCCAGTTGTCGCCGATTTGTATTTCGTAGTTAATTTTTGGGCTGATCGAGTTTTCCTCGAAGCGGGAGCGCGGTGCTATAAGCTTTTGCTCAATCTCTTTGTATTTCTTGTTGTCTGTTAGGAATTTTGCGTTATGTATGGCGGTATAGTAGTTGATTAGTTTTTCAGGAATGGTTTCGTTGACGTTTATCGAGATGACAATGGGCGCTCGCTCGCAGATGTAATCACAAATTGCACTTGCGTATTTTTTAGTGCTTGCGCCGGGCCCGATAAGAAGGACTTCTTTGCGCAAGAGCAATCCGCGGATATCATCCCCGGGTAGAACTTTAGTAGAGTAAGCACGCTTTCCAGAGTTGAGCGCCATCTCGAGGTTTTCGCCATCGTAATTGGAGCTTTCAACTGTGCTGAGATAGCTTATGGCCGCTGAACGCTCGTCAGGTCCAAATCGTGTGTCGCTGCAGAGTTGCTGAATGTAGGTCGGGTGTATGTTGGCAGTTGCGCCAATGTGATAGAGCAGATTACTTCCCCAGCCATATTCACGCTGCATAGGCTCGAAATTCCTGAGGACCAGTTCGTACAACTCTTGCGGCCTATAATTTGCGTTGTATTTCTCGCAGAGCTCTAGTAGCAATACCTCGGTTTTGGTATTTCCCGCTCCTCGCCCCATGCCTGTAATGGTCGAATCGAGATAGCTGACTCCCAACTCTACTGCCTCAAGCGTATTTGAAAGGGCGCGAGACATATTGTCATGAGCGTGGAGTCCTAAGTCGCCTTCCCATACTTCACGCAGTGATCGAATAATCCGATGTTGATCCTCGGTTCGCATGTTTCCGAAGGAGTCTGCGAAATACAACACGTCTACTGTATTAGAGTCTTTTATTTTTCTTGCTGTTTTTATTATTAGCTGCTCAGCCTTGCCAACGGTTTGCATCAAGTTTAGGCCGACAAAATATCCCAGCTTTTTGAGCTCCCGACAAATTACGATGGCTGCCTCAACTTCATGATAGTGCGCGGCCACTCGTACGAAAGAGAGACGGCTATCAGCCTTCTTTACGAAAAGCCGATTGACACTGCTGATAATGTCTGGTGGTGAGGAAATTAAGGTTTTGGCGTCAACCATGACTCCATAGGCGGGGCCTTCGGGCAGATCGAGCTGATTGATGTATCGCTCAGTTGTGAATGCGCTAGCTCCTTTGAACGACTTTCCGGGGAAGTTCCTTAGGCCTAGTTCAATTAGGTCGATTTTTGCTGCGGCTACTGCTTTGAGATAATTTGAGACTAATACCTCTGGGAAGTCCCAGTTGTTGTAATAGCCGCCATCTCTAAGTGTGCAGTCCAATATTTTTAATTTTCTCAAAAATATATTCCATTATGTTTTAGATGGCGCTGTGCGCTCATATCTTTTGACAGGGGGCTGCGATCGGCAGGTATAGGGGGCAGCTAGCCCTGTCGTATGCCTGAAAATGCGTCTATTGGCATTAGGCACGCTACCGCCCCAGGATTATCGGTCAATTTCCTGAGAACGCAGGTTTTTGGCAGTGTAATGAGTCTTGAGTTATTTCTAGTCGTGCGCTTTGATGAAAAAAGGGGCGCGTGCAGCAGTTGAATTTTCTTGAACTCTTTCTTCCACCTCTGCTAGGTGGTTTTCTGCATTGACATACATGCAGGTACGAATATTTTTGACTTTACGAGTTAGTGAGTTTTATCTGAAGAACTTCACTTCTTTGTGGTTTCTTGGTCCTTTTTGAGTTGGAGTCGCGAGACTGGCTCGTAAGTTCGAAGCTCAATCTTTTGCACTTGAGTAAGCGGAACGCTGACTACAACTTCTCTTTGAAGTAGCGAGAGCAAAAGCAATACCCGCCCGTCACTATTCTTCTCAAGGAAGATGGCTTCTATCTGTTGCAGGCTGGTGTCGTTAAGAACAACTCGGTCACCAGCAATGAGTGCAGGCAGGACGTTTGTGTGCGGGCTCTGTAGTTTTGTAACAATTGCTTCTGGCACAGGTGTAGGGCGCCCTCCAAAGCTCACGATCTGATTCACACCGCGGGTCGAACGGATGGGCATCCAATTGTCATCCACCCGATCCAGGTGAATGAACAAGTAGCCGGGGAAGAGAGGCTCACTGAGTTGCTGCAGTTTTCCCTTTTGCAGTCGCTCGATCTGGTGAGTGGGTAGCAGGCACGGGTACCCCTGGCGCTCCAGATGCTCCAGCGCGCGCATGTCCTGGCGCGGCTTGCACTGGATCAGGTACCACTGTTTTCCGGTTGCGTCCGGCATGTTTCCCTCTCTGCAGGTCAATTGCACCTGCTGCATTTCTGGATTCCCGCCTACGCGGGAACGACGAATCCATAGATGGAGGCCTTCCGTGGCCTCTTTCCGGGGTCAGGCTTTGTCCGATTTGTATTCGTAGTGGTAGTAGCCGTAGCCGCCGTACCCGTAGTAGGCCGAGGCTCGTTTTTCCACGCCGTTGAAGATCGCGCCTTTTAGTTCGATGCCGTTCTGCGCGAAGCGGCGGATGGTCAGGTCGATTTCCCGTGCCGGGTTCAGGCCGAAGCGGGTGACGATCAGGTTCGTGCCCGACTGGCGGCCGACGATGGCGGCATCGGTCACGGCCAGCAGCGGCGGGGTATCGAGTATCACCAGGTCGAACTGCTTGCTCGCTTCTTCGAGGAAGGCGGTGAAGTTGGGGTGCATCAGCAGTTCCGACGGGTTCGGCGGAATCTGGCCGCGCGGAATGAAGTGGAAGCCTTCGATATCGGTGGTACGCACTGCAGTAGCAAAGTCGCAGCGCTTCACCAGTAGGTCGGACAGGCCGTTCTCTTCACCGCTGTTCAGCACCTTGTGCAGGTAGCCCTTGCGCATGTCGACATCGACCAGCAGGACGCGCTGGCCTGTCTGGGCGATGACCGCAGCCAGGTTGGAGGACACGAAGGTCTTGCCCACCGCCGGGCTCGGACCGGAAATCATCAGGCGGTTGTTGCCGGCTTCCAGCATGGCGAAGTGCAGGCTGGTGCGCAGGCTGCGCAGGGACTCGATGGCCAGGTCGGTCGAGTGGCTGATGGCGAGCAGCGGCGCGGCCTTGGCGGCACGGCCACGGCCCTTGTCGCGTTTATCTTCCTCGGCTTTCTGCAGGACGCTGTACGGAATGGATGCGTAGACCGGCAGGCCCAGTTGTTCGATGGCGTCCGGAGTCTCGATACCGCGGTTAAGGGCTTTGCGCAGCAGCACCAGGCCGATCGCGAAGAACAGGCCGAGCAGGGTGGCGACCAGTACTACGAGCGGCTTTTTCGGCTTGACCGGCTTGGTGGTGTCCACGTCGGCCGTGTCGATGATGCGCACGTTGCCCACAGCGCCGGCGCGCATGACGTCGAGTTCCTGGGCCTTGTTCAGCAGTTGGGTGTAGATGGCCGTGCTGACCTGTACGTCGCGGGTCAGGCCCAGCAGTTCCTGCTGGGTCGCCGGCAGGCCTTCGACCTTGCGCGACAGGCCATTCTGCTTGCTGGTCAGTTCGCCGATCTGCTTCTGCAGTGCCTGGTAGGCCGGGTGCTGGCGGGTAAACTTGCGGTCCATCTCTGCCTGCTGCAGCTTCAGCTCGGAGATGTTGGTGTCCAGGGCTACGATCTGGTCGAGCAGGGCCTTGGTTTCCAGGCTGATGTCCGCGGATTTGGCGCGAGTCTGATAGCTGCTAAGCGCGTCCTCGGCCTTCTCCAAATCACGGCGCACGTCAGGCAGTTGGCCACGCAGGAACTCCAGGCTGGACGCCGCTTCGGCGGAGGCGCGTTCGACGTTCTGGCGAACGTAGAGCTTGCTGATCTCGTCCAGCACCTGCAGCGCGCGATCGGGCTCGTCGTTTTCCAGCGACAGGCTGATGATCCCGGATTCCTTGCCGGTTTCGCTGACGTTGAGGTTGTCCTGGTAGTCGAGGATGGTGGTCAGGCGGCGTTCACGGACAACGTTGAAATGCGTGCCCGGGTTGGCCTGCAGTTTCTCGACCTGGAGCTTCACGCCATTTTGGTCGTAGGCCTGGCCGACCTTGCCTTCGACGAGCACGTTGTCGTCATCGTCGAGCAGGGTGAAGCCGCCGTTCTCCCCGGCAATGAGCGTGAGGTCTTTCTCGAGCAGGACCTCGGGAACCTCCAACTGGAAGATCTTCAGCTCTTCGCCGCCCCAGCCAAAACGGCTCAGGCCGAACAACGGCGCTGCGACTTCGGTTGTCGTTTCGGGTTGGAAGTGACGTGCGATAAAGCCGCCGACCAGCGGGAAGCGCGACGGCTTCACCACGATATTCAACTTGAGGTTATCCACAGCCTTGCCGATCACCGCACGCGAGGTCAGCAGCTGGATCTCGGTGATGGCTTCCGACTGGGCACCCAGCAGGTCACCCATATCCGACAAGCCCGGAATGGTCGGCTTCTTCGGCTCCACCTGAACGATGGCATCGGAGCGATAGATGGGCGGTGCCAGCAGCGCATAAGCCACGCCAACGGCCATGAAGCCGGCAGTGATCCCGGCGATCAGCCATTTGTGATCGATCAGGGTGCCGAGCAGACCGAGCAGGTCGATCTCGTCATCGTCGTGGTCTTGCATGGCTATCGCGGGTTGCTGCTGCATGGCTTGCACTGCTTCTTCTTCTATCGGTGTCGGTGAGGCTTAGCGGGTCGGGCGGATGCGTTTGGCCCAGGCGTCGACGCCCTCGGTGATCAGGGCGTAGGCGTGCTCGAAGGCGGCCGTGCTCTGCCGGTAGGGGTCGGGGATTTCGCGGTCGTCCTGCCACTTGCCGAGCAGGAAAGTCTTGCCGCGCGCTTCGGGGGCAATCTGGGTGACGCCCTGCAGGTGGCGTTTCTCCATGACCAGGACCAGGTCGGAGTCGCGCAGCAGGCTGGAAGTCAGTTGACGGGCGCGGTGGTCGTGCGGCGTCTCGCCATGCCGCTCGAGGGCGGCCAGCGCGTTGCTTTCGATGGGCTTGTCGACCAGGGCACCGAGGCCGGCGGAGCTGACCTGGATGTCGCTGCCAGCAAGGCGCTGGCGCAGCAGATGTTCGGCGGTGGGGCTGCGGCAGATGTTGCCGACGCAGACGACCAATATCCGTTTGAACACAACGACTTCCTTGTTTCGTACAGAGGCGTATGTAAGAAGCCGGCGATTTTGTAAGTCGATTCCTTCAGAGTCAAGGCCGATAGTCGCAATGTGACACTATTAAGGCGGGCTTAAACCAACGCTTTTTTGACAAGTCACCGCGCAAATTGCGGCCTTGATCACAGCCGATCAGGTCCATTGACCGGCTGTCGGGACGTTTGAACTATTTTTCAGCGCTGCTGCCTTCCTGCTCCGGCCGCTCCAACGCCACCTGCCTGATCGACAGGCGAATCTCCGCCGGCAGCACGCGCTTGGCGGCGCCTTCGACGATCTCGCCGAGCTTCTCGTGGTAGCTCAGCTTGCCCTCTTCGTCCTTGCGCAGCACGCCCTGGTCGAGCATCGCCTGGATGAAGTTTCGGAACAGGGTCTTGTCGAAGAACTCCGGGGCGTTGAGGCCGTGGAGGATCGACAGGCGCTGGGCCATCACCGTGCTCAGGTTTTCCAGTTCCTCGGCGCTCAGTTGCTTCTGCCCGGCGTTGAGCAGCAGGGCGATCGCCATGTAGAAGCGCTGCAGGGTCTGCGTGATAGCGCGGGCGAGCAGGGTCAGCAGCACGTATTCGCGTGAGCTGGGGGCCGGGCGCACGTAGGCGTCGCCTTCCTGGCGCAGCAGGCCTTGGCCTACCAGCGCGGCGAGCCACTCGTCCACCACGGCGTCCAGCTGATCCAGGTCCCAGCGGATGAAGAGTTCCTGCTGCAGGTACGGATAGAGCGCGCGGGTGTAGGTGAGCAGTTGCTCGCGGCTGATCCGCGATTTGCTCTGGAAGAAGCTGGCGATCAGCGCCGGCAGGGCGAACACGTGCAGGACGTTGTTGCGGTAGTAGGTCATCAGCACCGCGTTCTGCTCGTCGAGGTAGAGGATGCGGCCGAGCGCGTCCTTCTGTTCGGCGAGCAAGTTCATGCTCTTCACGTATTCGATCAGGTCCTGGCCATTGCCGTCGGGCAGGGTGGCGCTGGGCGAGTAGGGCACCTTGCGCAGCAGGGCCAGGTAGAGGTCGAGCACGCGGGCCAGGGCGTTCGCGTCCAGGGCCAGGCGGCTGGTCGAGAGCAGCGCCAGGGCGACCAGGTTGACCGGGTTGATCGCCGCCGCGTCGTTGAGGTGACGGGCGACTTCGCGGGCCAACTGGTTGGTCGTTTCCGACAACCAGGCCGGGCGGTACTCCGGGCCGAGCTCCTGTTTCTTCCAGCCCGGCTCCTGGCGCTCCAGGAAGGCGTCCAGGTGGATGGGTTCGCCGAAGTTCACCCACACCTGGCCGAAGCGCTGACGCAGGGCGCCGATCACCTTGAAGATGTCGAAGATGGATTCCTTCTTCTTCGCCGCGCCGCGCAGTTCGCCCAGGTAGGTGCGGCCTTCGAGCACGCGCTCGTAGCCGACGTAGACCGGCACGAAGACGATCGGCCGGCGCGAGTCGCGCAGGAAGCTGCGCAGGGTGATGGCGAGCATGCCGGTGCGCGGGTGGAGCATGCGCCCGGTGCGTGAGCGACCGCCTTCGACGAAGTACTCGGTGGGGAAGCCGCGGGTGAACAGCGTGTGCAGGTATTCGTTGAACACTGCGGTGTAGAGCTGGTTGCCCTTGAAGCTGCGACGCATGAAGAAGGCGCCGCCGCGACGCAGGATGGAGCCGACCACGGGCATGTTGAGGTTGATGCCGGCGGCGATGTGCGGCGGCGTCAGGCCGTTGCGGAACAGCAGGTAGGACAGCAGCAGGTAGTCGATGTGGCTGCGGTGGCAGGGCACGTAGACGATCTCGTTGCCCTGGGCGACGTCCTGCACGCGCTCGATGTGGTTGACCCGCACGCCCTCGTAGAGCTTGTTCCAGAACCAGGTCAGGGTGACTTCGAGGAAGCGGATCACCGGGTAGGAAACGTCGGCCGCGATCTCGTTGGCGTAGCGCAGCGCCGAGGCTTCGGCCTTCTCCTGGGAGATCTTCTGGGCGTCCATCTCCTCCTGGATGGCCTGGCGCACCAGCGGTGCGCGCAGCAGGCCCTTGACCAGTGTGCGGCGGTGGGAGAGGTCCGGGCCGATCACCGCGGTCTTCTGGTTGCGGAAGTGCACGCGCAGGATGCGCTGGACCATGCGCTGGGTGCGCTCCTGGCCCTTGCCCTGTTCGACCAGCTCGCGCAGGTGGATGGGCGCGGAGAACTGCACGCGGGTCTTGCGTCCGAGGATGAGGATGCGCGCGAGCTTGCGCAGGCGTCCGGTCACTGCCCAGTTGTCGGCGAACAGCAGTTTCCAGGCGCTCTTCTCGCTGTCCGGCGACTGCCCCCAGAACACGCTCACGGGCACGATCTGAGCATCGTCGACGCCGTTCTGCTCCAGTGCGGCCAAGGTGCGCACCAGCGCCGGCGGAGCGCCGCGCTTGTCCTGGCGACCGAACCAGTCGGGCTCGCGGGTGAGGTAGAAGAAGGCTGCCGGCTCGACGCTGCCGCCGATCGCCACCGGCATCACCGGGCGCGGCAGGCCGGCCTTGCGGCATTCGTTGTCGATGACCGCGAGGTCGCTCACCGACGGCTGCGGGAGGGCATAGAGCACCGGCTTGTTGCGGTCGATCTTCAGGCTCAGCGAGGACTGATTGATGGTTTCCGAGCGGACCCAGAGGTACAGCAGGCGGCGCAGGGCACCAAAGCCGAAGCGACGGAACGGATAGCGGGGCATACGGACTCTTGAGGCAGTTGAAAGAGGCCAGGGGCAAACCAAGCGGACGCTAGTGTGCCGCAATAGCCGGACCGGCAAAAGGGCGCCGGCCCGGCAATCCGGCGGGTATCTCCGTCCGCTTGCCGGCAACGGCGCGGAAAAATCAGGGGCTCGGCGAGCCGCCATGGATTTCTTAAGGCGACCGTAATGCGGTTCGTCGAGTCTCTGGCCGGGCAGCCGATGATGCCGTTCCGCTCCTCGGTAATAGGAAATTTCCCAACGCTTGCCAGAAAACAGCTATTGCTTTGACAGCATTTGGAAAACTTTTCACTGTGCAGGCTGTCTTGCATAGCCGTTGGTCGCCTTCTTATAGTCCGGCCTGCATTTTGGGGAGGCCTGCCTGCGCTGCGAGTTCCGGGTGGAAGGCGGGTGCTGATCAAGGCTCCGCGCCGGGTAAAGGTCGGGGCCCTTACCGCAATGGTGAGAGACCATGATCGAGATAAGCAGACTCACGAAGCGCTTCGCTCAGCAGGCTGTAGTGGACGATTTGTCCTTCAGCGTGCAGCCAGGCGAAGTCCTGGGATTTCTCGGCCCGAATGGCGCCGGCAAGTCCACCACCATGAAGATGCTCACCGGTTTTCTCGCGCCCAGCTCGGGCACGGCGAGCATCCACGGCTTCGACATCCAGACCCAGACCCTGCAGGCCCAGCGCTTGATCGGCTACCTGCCCGAGGGTGCGCCCTGCTATGGCGACATGACGGTCGGCCGCTTCCTCGAGTTCATCGCCGAGGTGCGCGGCTACCGCGGTGCCGACAAGCGCGCGCGGGTCGATCGCGTGGTCGGCCTTTTGGAGCTGGAGCATGTGCGCCGGCAGTCCATCGAAACGCTGTCCAAGGGTTTCAAGCGCCGCGTCGGGGTGGCCCAGGCGATCCTGCATGACCCGAAGGTGCTGATCCTTGACGAGCCCACCGACGGCCTCGACCCGAACCAGAAGCACCAGGTCCGCGAGCTGATCGGCAGCCTGGCGCAGGAGCGCATCGTTATCATTTCCACCCACATCCTCGAGGAGGTCACCGCGGTCTGCACCCGCGCGGTGGTGATCGCCAATGGCCGGCTGGTCGCGGACGGTACGCCCTTCGAGCTGGAAAGCCGCTCGCGTTACCACCAGGCGGTGACCCTGGTTGGCGAGAACGCTCTCGATCGCCAGGCACTGGCCGCGCTGCCGGGCGTCGCCGGCGTCGAGGAGAACCCGCTGGAGAACAGCCTGACCGTGCTGGCCCGGCCGGGCGAGGTGATCTTCCCGCAGGTGAACGCGCTGATCGCCGAGCGCGGTTGGCGAATCAAGGAACTGGACGTGGAGCGCGGTCGGCTGGATGAAGTCTTCCGCACCCTGACCCGAGGGGAGGCGGCATGAAGCAGTTGCCCGTGGTCTTCAAGCGCGAGCTGGCAAGCTACTTCGCCACGCCGCTGGCTTACGTGTTCATCGTCATTTTCCTGGTGCTCTCCGGGGTCTTCACCTTCTACCTCGGCAACTTCTACGAGCGCGACCAGGCGGATCTGACGGCCTTCTTCAACTTCCACCCCTGGCTCTACCTGTTCCTCATCCCGGCCATCGCCATGCGGCTCTGGGCGGAGGAGCGCAAGTCCGGCTCCATCGAGTTGCTGATGACCCTGCCGATCACCCGCCTGGAGGCGGTGGCCGGCAAGTTCCTCGCCGCCTGGGTGTTCGCCGGCATCGCCTTGCTGCTGACCTTCCCCATGGTGCTGACGGTCAACTACCTGGGCGACCCGGACAACGGCGCCATCCTCGCCGGCTACCTGGGCAGCTGGCTGCTGGCCGGCGGCTACCTGGCGATCGGCTCGTGCATGTCGGCGCTGGCGAAGAACCAGGTGATCGCCTTCATCCTCGCCGTGGTGATGTGTTTCGTCTTCATCGTCAGCGGCTTCCCCCTGGTGCTCGACGCTTTCAGCGGCTGGGCGCCGCAGTGGCTACTCGACGCTGTGGCCTCGATGAGCTTCCTGACCCGCTTCGACGCGATCAGCAAGGGTGTCATCGACCTGCGCGACCTGCTGTTTTTCGTCAGCCTGATCGTCGCCTGGCTCGCCGCCACGGCGGTGGTGGTCGACCTGAAGAAAGCCGACTGAGGAAGCCCTGATGAAGAAAGTGATGTTTTCCGGGGCCGGCCTGCTGGTCATCGCCCTGCTGTTCCTGGCCTTCAACCTGGTCTCCGGGGTGGCCTTCACCGGCGCGCGCCTGGACCTGACGCAGCAGAAGCTCTACACGATTTCCGATGGCACGAAGAAGGTCCTCGGCTCCATCGGCGAGCCGATCAACCTGTACTTCTTCTATTCGGACAAGGGCACCAAGGACCTGGTCCCCCTGCGCAACTACGCCAAGCGCGTCGAGGAGCTGCTCAAGGCCTACGAGCGCGAGGCGGGCGGCAAGCTCCACCTGCACATCATCGACCCGCAGCCGTTCTCCGCCGAGGAGGACCGCGCGGCCGAGCTGGGCCTGCAGGCCGTGCCGCTGTCGCAAGGTGGCGACACCGTCTACTTCGGCCTGGCCGGCACCGATGCGCTGGACAACACCCAGGTGATCCCGTTCTTCCAGCCGGACCACGAGGAGTTCCTCGAGTACGACGTCAGCCGCCTGATCAATGCCCTGGCGCATCCCAAGCGGCCGGTGGTGGGCCTGCTCAGCACGCTGCAGATGAACGGCGGCTTCGACATGCAGACGCAGCAGCCGACCTCGCCCTGGATGCTGCTCGAGGAGATTCGCCAGCAGTTCGACCTGAAGAGCATCAAGCCGGACGTCGACGCCATTCCCGACGACATCAGTGTGCTGATGCTGGTGCATCCGAAGAACCTGCCGCAGCAGACCCTCTACGCCATCGACCAGTTCGTCCTGCGCGGCGGCAAGCTGCTGGCGTTCGTCGATCCCTACAGCGAAGCGGACAAGTCTTCCGACATGGGCATGCTGGAGAATGCCGGCCTGCCGTCCTCGGACCTGGAGCCGCTGTTCAAGAGCTGGGGCCTGCAGATGCTGCCGGGCAAGGTGCTGGGGGACGGCACCTACGCGATGTCCGTGAGCATGGGCCAGGGCCAGCGTGCCGCGCACCACCCCGCCTGGCTGAACCTGGACAGCAAGGCGCTGGACGCCGGCGACGTGGCCACCGCCGGACTGGACAGCCTCACCGTCGCCACGGCAGGCATCCTCGAGCCGCTGAAGGACGCCAAGACCCGCTTCACCCCGCTGGTGCGCAGTTCGGCCTTCGCAATGCCCTTCGACGTACAACGCTTCGTCACGCTCCGTGATCCGGGTGAGCTGATGGCTCAGCTGAAACCGAGCGGTGACCGCTACGCCATCGCGGCTCGCGTGCAGGGGCCGGTGCAGAGCGCCTATCCCAATGGCATCGAAGGGCACAAGGGCGGCCTCAAGGGCGCGGCGAACATCAACGTGATCGTGGTGGCCGACACCGATCTGCTCACCGACCGGATGTGGGTGCAGGTGCAGGACTTCTTTGGCCAGCGCGTGCCGCAGCCCTGGGCCGACAACGCCACCTTCGTGATCAACACGCTGGATAACCTGGCTGGCTCCGACGCGTTGATCAGCGTGCGTTCGCGCGGGCGCTTCAGCCGGCCGTTCACCGTGGTCGACGAGCTGCAGCGCCAGGCCGAGACGCGCTTCCGCGAGAAGGCCGATGGGCTCAAGCAGCGGCTGTCCGACACCGAGCAGAAGCTCGCCGCGCTGCAGAACCAGGACCCGAGCAAGACGCTGGAACTGACGCCCGAGCAGCAGGCTGCGGTGCAGCAGTTCATCCAGGAGCGCGTGCGCATCCGCAAGGAGCTGCGCGATGTGCAGTTCCAGCTCAACGCCGACATCGAGGCGCTGGGGCGCACCCTGAAGATCATCAATATCGCGGCGGTGCCGTTGCTGCTGACCCTGGGCGTGCTTGTCCTGTGGTGGTGGCGCCGTCGGCGCCAGGCCTGAGGAGGCGGGCATGCAACGCAAGAGTCTGATGCTGCTGGTTGTCCTGGCCGTGTTGCTGGGAGGGCTGTATGCCTGGCTGCAGCGCGAGCCGGAGAGGGCTCCAGCGAAAGAGAGCCACTACTTCCCGGGCCTGCAGGTGCAGCAGGTGAGTGCGGTGAAGATCCAGCGCCCCGGCCAGCCGGATATCCGCGTGGCGCGCCAGGACGGCCGCTGGGTGATGCCGGCGAAGGCCGACTACACCGCCGCCGGGCGCCTGATCGGCGACCTCCTGCAGGACCTCGCCCAGGCCCGCAAGGTGGAGGCGAAGACCCGCGAGCCGGGCAACTTCGCCCAACTGGAGCTGGCCGAGCAGGGCCCCGGCGCCGCCGTGCGGCTGACCCTGGAGCGGGCCGGCGGCGCGCCGCTGGAGCTGCTGGTGGGCAAGGCCTCGCAGCAGGGCGGGCGGCTGGTGCGCCAGCCGGGTGACAACCAGGTCTGGCTGATCGACAAGGACCTGCGCCTGCCGCCGGACGAACTCGACTGGCTGGATCGCCGGGTCACCAGCATTCCCTTCGAGAAGATCGCCGAGGTCGCGGTGACTTATCCCCAGGGCGAGACCCTGACGGTGTTCCGCGACAAGCCCGAGGAGCCCAACCTGCGCGTACGCGAACTGCCCAAGGATGCCAAGCTGGCCTACGAGGCGGTGGCCAATGGCATGGGCACGCCCTTCGGCCAGCTGACGTTCGCCGACGCGGCCCCGCTGGACCAGGTGCAGTTCAATGGTGCACCGGAGCTGACTTTCAGCCTGAAGTCCTTCGATGGCGCGAGCCTGCGCGGGCAGGTGCACGAGCAGGGCGGTCATCCCTGGCTGATCATCGACAGCGCCAAGGGATTCGCCGACGGCCAGGTCCAGGCGCGTGCGGGGTGGGCGTATCGCATCGAGGATTTCCAGTACAAGGCGCTGGCCAGGCACCTGGCCGAGATCACCGCGAAGAAACCCTGAACGGCTGGAACGCCAGTACCGAAATCCCGCCGGTGACGGTACTGGCGTGCATCGAAAATGTGCACCGGCGCACAGGACGAACCCGCAAGAATACGCCGTGTTTACGCCTCGCCGATGCACCTAAATGGCCCTGCAAGCCCCGTAAAATGGCACTTTGGCCAGTTTGGTCATGACCCTCTGCAGTTGATGAAAAATTGCTTTTCAGCTGTAACTTTTGATTTATATACTCGGGACCGCGGTCGTCATTGGGGTGTTATTCGAATTGCCCTTCCAACTCGGCTCCGGCCCTGGATGGTCAACCCGGACAGCTCTCCGCCTGTCGAGCCGTTGCAGTCCTCATTCCCGGGGGCCAACCAAAAATAAAATCGAAAGTTGGAGAGTGTGGTAATGGCTGATCGTGAGGTCGGAACCGTCAAGTGGTTCAATGACGCCAAGGGTTATGGATTCATTCAACGCGATAGCGGTCCGGACGTTTTCGTTCACTACCGTGCCATTCGTGGCGAAGGTCACCGCTCCCTGGTCGAAGGCCAGAAAGTGGAGTTCTCGGTGATCCAGGGTCAGAAAGGCCTGCAGGCGGAAGACGTCGCCAAGGTCTGAGCCCCCGAAATCAAAGGCCCGTCGTGAGACGGGCCTTTGATTTTTCAGCCTCCCCGAACAGGAAGGCCTCTATAGACGGCGCCGCATCAGCGGAAACGCCGTTTTCGTGTTTCAGCCGGTACGCCAGGTGATTTCCTGCACGCCCTCGGCGGTCACCTTCAGCCAGCGATCCGCATCTTCCTCACCCTGTTCCTCGCTCCAGCTGCCCGGTGCGCAGCGCACCTCGACGCCCAGCGCCGCATTGGCCGCACGCGCGCAGGCGACGTCGTCGTCCCAGGGCGTGGCGTCGCTGTCGATGAACAGGCTGTGCCACTTGCCCACCGCCTTCGGCAGCCAGGTCAGCGGGATCATGCCGCTCGGGCTGTCGGCCATGCACTTGAAGGTCTCGCCCTGGGCGCGCCATTCGCTGCACGGTCCCAGTGCCTTTGCCAGCCACTCGCCCACTGCGGCCTGATCGGCGTCCTTGAGGTAGATCTCGATATCGGGTTGGCGCATGGCGTCCTCTCAGCGTCTGTGGGCGGGGCGAAGGGTGGCGGTCAGGGGATCTGGCGTTCCAGCCAATCGTAGCGCACCGCGACCGTCACCTCGAAAGGCTCGGCGAGAATGCGCTCGCGGCGTTCGGCGTTGACCCGCCAACCGTGCGGGGTCATGGACAGCAAGGTTTCGCGGGCTTCGCGGGTGTCTAGCGCAATGCGGAAGCTGAGGCTTTCGGTGTGCGCTAGCTGCAGCTCGGCGGGCAGGTCGGCCAGGTGCTTGTCTTCGACGTACTCGCGCACCTCGTCGTACAGGCGCTCGCGCAGCTCGAGCAGGTGGTCGCGCGCCGGGCCGAGGCGCAGCACGCCGCCGCCGGGCGGCAGCAGGCGCGCGGCTTCGTTCCAGTCGATCGGGCTGAACACGCTGGCCAGCAACTGGCAGCTGGCGTCGGCCAGGGGCACGCGGGCCATGCTGGCGACCATCCAGGTCAGCTGCGGCGCGCGGCGGCAGGCGGCCTTCACCGCCTCGCGGGAGATGTCCAGCGCATAGCCGTCGCTGCCCGGCAGGGCTTCGGCCAACTGGGCGGTGTAGTAACCCTCGCCGCAGCCGATGTCGAGCCAGCGTGCGGGCGCGCGCTCGGCGGCCAGCTCGGCCAGGCGTTTGGCCAGCGGGGCATAGTGACCGGCGCCAAGGAACTGCCGGCGTGCCTCGACCATGGCGGCGTTGTCGCCCGGGTCGCGGCTCTTCTTGTGCTGCACCGGCAGCAGGTTGAGGTAGCCCTGGCGGGCGCGGTCGAAGCTGTGCCCGGCCGGGCACTTCACGGCGTTTTCGTGGCGTTCCAGGCTGGCCTGGCAGATCGGGCAGACGAGCATGCTCAGTCCTTCGTCTTCTGCGCCAGCGGGTTCAGCAGGACCATCGGCAGGCTGCGCCGGCGGGCATCGAGCTGGTAAGTGCGCAGTGCATAGCGACGCTCCGGCGCCGGGGCAGGCGGCGGGATGTCGGGTTGGGTCGCGGCCAGGCAGAAGCCTTTGATCGGTTTAGTCATGCCAGCAGTCGCACCAGGGTCTGGTAATAGATTTCGGTCAGCAGGTCGAGGTCGCTGGCCAGCACGCGCTCGTCGACCTGGTGGATGGTGGCGTTCACCGGGCCGAGCTCGACCACCTGGGTACCCATGGTGGCGATGAAGCGGCCGTCGGAGGTGCCGCCGGAGGTCGACGGGGTGGTCTCGCGGCCGGTCACGGCGCGGATCGCGGCGGCCACGCCATCGAGCAGTTCGCCCGGCTGGGTGAGGAACGGCAGGCCGGAGAGGGCCCAGTCGATGTGCCATTCCAGGCCGTGCTTGTCGAGGATCTCGGCGACGCGCTGCTGCAGGCCTTCCACCGTGGATTCGGTGGAGAAGCGGAAGTTGAAGATCACCTTCAGCTCGCCCGGGATCACGTTGGTCGCGCCGGTGCCGCCGTTGATGTTGGAGATCTGGAAGCTGGTCGGCGGGAAGTAGTCGTTGCCGTTGTCCCAGTGCTCGGCGGCGAGTTCCGCCAGCGCCGGAGCGGCCAGGTGGATCGGGTTCTTCGCCAGGTGCGGGTAGGCCACATGGCCCTGCTTGCCGCGCACGGTCAGGGTGGCGCCGAGGGAGCCACGGCGACCGTTCTTCACCACGTCACCCACCAGGGTGGTGCTGGAGGGTTCGCCGACGATGCACCAGTCCAGGCGCTCGTTGCGCGCCTTCAGGCGCTCGACCACGGCCTTGGTGCCGTGATGGGCGGGGCCTTCCTCGTCGCTGGTGATCAGGTAGGCGATGCTGCCGCGATGGTTCGGGTGGTCGGCGACGAAGCGCTCGGTGGCGATGATCATCGACGCCAGGCTGCCTTTCATGTCTGCCGCGCCACGGCCGCAGAGCATGCCGTCGGCGTCGATCAGAGCGTCGAACGGCTGGTGCTGCCAGGCCTGTTCCGGGCCGGTGGGGACCACGTCGGTGTGGCCGGCGAAGCACAGCACCGGGCCTTCGCCATTGTCGCGGCCGGCGCGACGGGCCCAGAAGTTGTCCACATCCTCGATGCGCATCGGCTCCAGCTCGAAGCCGCAGGCGGCCAGGCGCTGCATCATCAGCTGCTGGCAATCGGCATCGACAGGGGTGACGGAGGGCCGGCGGATCAGCTCGCAGGCGAGGGCCAGGGTCGGCGACAGGGACATGGAGTGGGATTCCTGGGGGCGCAACGGAAAAAGGCGCACATCTTAAAGCAAAAACGCCGGCACAGGGCCGGCGTTCGACGGGGTGTGAGGCGGCCTCAGCCGACCTGCTCCGAGCCGCTCAGCACCTCTTCCTCGCGCGGCTTGGGCAGCGAGGAGAGCAGGGCCATGATCAGCGCCGCCAGGTACGGCAGCGACTGCACAAGCAGCATCACCACCCAGAACAGCAGGTCCGGGTCGACCACGCCCTGCACCAGCACGATGCCCAGCGCCGCGCCCCACAGCAGAAGCATCACGAAGACCTCTTCGCGTGCCTCCGCCAGGGCCACCATCAGGCCGTGGCTGGAGCGCATCTTCGGGGTGCGGAAGAACGGGATGGAGCTGGTGACGAAGCCGTACAGCACCGCCTTGGCGATGGTGTGCGACAGTGACAGCCCGGCCAGCGCGGCGAAGAGTGCGTCGCGCAGGTTCACCCCGACCGTGCGGCGGTAGAGGAAGAGGATCTTGCCCACCTTGAAGGCGAACAGGGTCAGCGGCAGGATCGCGAAGATCAGCAGCGGCGGGTCGACGCGCTTGGGCACGATGATCATCGCCGCCGACCAGAGCAGGGCGCCGATGGTGAAGAAGATGTTCATGCCGTCGGCGATCCACGGCAGCCAGCCGGCAACGAAGTGGTAGCGCTGGCCGCCGGTCAGCTTGCTGCCATCCGGGCTGCGGCCGCGCAGCAGGGCGTCGGTGTGGCGCTTCATGATCTGGATGGCGCCATAGGCCCAGCGGAAGCGCTGCTTCTTGAAGTCGATGAAGGTGTCGGGCATCAGGCCCTTGCCGTAGCTGCGCTCGAAATAGGCTGCCGAGAGGCCGCGCTCGAACACCCGCAGACCCAGCTCGGCGTCTTCGGTGATGCACCATTCGGCCCACTTCAGCTCGTCCAGCACCTGGCGGCGGACCATGGTCATGGTGCCGTGCTCGATGATCGCGTCGCGGTCATTGCGGGTGACCATGCCGATGTGGAAGAAGCCCTTGTACTCGGCGTAGCAGAGGCGCTTGAAGGTGCTCTCGTGCTGGTCGCGGTAGTCCTGCGGCGACTGCACCACGGCGATCTGCGGATCGGCGAAGTGCGGGACCATGTGTTTGAGCCAGTCCGGGTCGACGCAGTAGTCGGAGTCGATCACCGCGATCACTTCGGCGTCGGGTGCTACGAACTGCAGCGCGTAGTTCAGCGCGCCGCCCTTGAAGCCGGCCAGGGGCGCGACGTGGAAGAAGCGGAAGCGTGGGCCGAGCAGCTGGCAGTGCGCCTGCACCGGCTCCCACACGGCTGGGTCCTTGGTGTTGTTGTCGATCACCAGGACCTCGAAGTCCGGGTAGTCGAGCTTGGCCAGGGCGTTGAGGGTTTCCTTCAACATCTCCGGCGGCTCGTTGTAGCAGGGCACGTGGATCGACACCTTGGGCCGGTAGGCCTCGTCGGCGGTCACCGGCAGGAACAGGCGGCGGCGCCGGCGCGTCCACACCGCCTCGGCCAGCTCGTGTGCCTCGGTGAACAGCACTATCACCACGCCGAGGGCGCCGATGCCGAGCAGGACGCCGACGGTGATGCTGAACCAGGTGCTGTATTGCTGGCTGTAGTCGTAGCCGATCCACACCAGGACCGAGGCGCAGGCGAACGAAACCACGGCGAGGAAGGTCCGCCCGCGCTGGCGCAGAGCGCTGCCGTCGATCAGCAACAGGGTGAAGGTGAGCAGGGCGAGCACCACCGAGGCGATCGCCAGGGTGCGCCACTTGGGAATCGCCACCACCGGGCCGGTGAAGTTGAACTTCGGCTGGCGTTCGGCGTTGTACACGCCCCAGTAGGCGCCGACCGAGCCTTCGTCGGTGTACTTCCACGGCTGGTCGAAGGCTTCGACGACGAAGTAGCTGTAGCCCTTCTTGTTCAGCGCGTTGGTCAGCTCGCGCAGGTAGATGGCCTGGTCCGACTGGGTGGCGGTAGCGCCGCCGCGCATGCGCCCGTTGCTGGGCCAGCCGACTTCACCGAGCAGAAGCGGCTTCTTCGGGAATTCGGCGCGCAGCTCGCGGGCGCGGTCGAGGACGAACTGTACCGAGTCTTCCATCGGCACGAACTCCCAGTAGGGCAGCACGTGGGCGGCGATCAGGTCGACGTGCTTGGCCAGCTCCGGGTACTTCCTATAGATGTGCCACTGCTCGGCGGTGGTGACGGGCACTTTCACGGCGGCGCGGACGCGGTCGAGGTAGCCGATCAGCTGCTGGCGGGTGACTTCGCGTCGGAACAACGCCTCGTTGCCGACGATTACTCGCACCACGCTGCGCGAACGGTTGGCGATCTCGATGCCGCGGGCGATTTCCGCCTCGTTTTCCGCCTCGTCCGGGCCGATCCAGATGCCCAGGCTGACGCGCATGCCGTATTCCTCGGCGAGGAAGGGGATGTCGGCCAGGGTGCCCTTGGTCGAGTAGGTGCGGATGTTGTCGGTCTGCTTGGAGATCAGCTCCAGGTCCGAGCGGATCTGGTCGTCCGTCGGGAAGTTGCCGCTCTGCGGGCTCTGGTCCAGGCGGAACGGCGAGAAGGAAAAGCCGGAGATGGTTTCCGGCCAGTCCGGGGCGCTCACCGGACGGTTGTAAAGGGCCCAGGCGCCGGTGAAGAGCGCGGCGAGGGCGACCAGTACGACCAGGTTGAGTCCGAGTTTGCGTGAAGACATAGAGCGATCGGCTTCCAGAGGGGGAACGGGGGATCGGGTCGGCGCGCATCCTACTCGCCGCCCCAGCGAGTGTATAGCACTCGCCCGACGGCTCGCGGCGCCTGCGCCGGGCATAGAATGTGCGGATGGGCGCGAAGCTCCGTGCGACGCCGGCCGCTCGCCCGGAGCTGCGGCAAGTCGCCCGGCTTCCTATAGAATGCGCGGCGTTTTTCCGGAGGCTTGCAGATGCTAGTGGACCAAGAGCGATTCGGCGGTATCGCCCGCCTGTATGGCACCCAGGGGCTCGAGCGCCTGGCCGCCGCCCATGTGGCGGTGGTCGGCATCGGCGGCGTCGGCTCCTGGGCGGCCGAGGCGCTGGCGCGCAGCGGCGTCGGCGAGATATCGCTGTTCGACCTGGACGACGTCTGCGTGACCAACACCAACCGCCAGGTACACGCGCTGGACGGTTCCGTGGGCAAGCCCAAGGTAGAGGTGATGGCCGAGCGCATCCGGGCCATCAACCCGCAGTGCAAGGTGCATGCGGTGGCGGACTTCGTCACCCGCGAGACCATGGCCGAGTACATCACTACCGAGCTGGACTTCGTCATCGACTGCATCGACAGCGTGGCCGCCAAGGCCGCGCTGATCGCCTGGTGCAAGCGACGCAAGATCCAGGTGGTGACCACCGGCGGCGCCGGCGGCCAGGTCGACCCGACGCAGATCCAGATCGCCGACCTGAACAAGACCTTCAACGATCCGCTCGCGGCCAAGGTCCGTTCGACGCTGCGTCGCGACTACAACTTCTCGCGCACGCCGGGCCGCCACTACAGCGTGCCTTGCGTGTTCTCCACCGAGCAGCTGCGCTATCCCAAGCCCGACGGCAGCGTCTGCCAGACCAAGAGCTTCGTCGGCGAAGGCGTGAAGCTCGACTGCGCCGGCGGTTTCGGCGCGGTGATGATGGTCACGGCCACCTTCGGCATGGCTGCGGCGGCGCGGGCTGTGGATAAGTTGGTGGCCGGTACTCGCAGGCCGTCGGAGCGGCGCGCGGGGTAACGCGGAGTTGATTGGGTTCCCGCGTTCGCGGGAATGGCGGGGCAGGACTGGCTCGTGCGCTCCCCCTGCGTCATCCCCGCGAACGCGGGGACCCAGAAGGCGCGTGGCGTTTATGCCCGGATCAGCTCTTGCATCCGCTTCAGGACAGCATTCAGCCCATTGCTGCGCGAAGGGGAGAGCTGTCGCCCCAGGCCCAGGTCGCTGAACCACTGCGCCAGATCCAGCTGCGCCAGCTCCTCGCCGGGCAGTCCCTGTACACGAATTAACAGCAGCGCCAACAGGCCCCGCAGCAGGCGCGCATCGCTGCTCGCGCGGAAGTGCCAGGCGCCGTCGCGCTGTTCCGCCACCAGCCAGACCAGGCTTTCGCAGCCGTGCACACGGTTCGCTTCGCTGCGCTCTTCCTCGCCCAGCGGCTCGAGCTTGTCGCCCCATTGCATCAGTAGGCGTGCGCGCTGCTCCCAGGAGGCTTGCCCGGTGAAGGCGTCCAGCGCTTGCCGTGCGGTATCCGGAAGGCTCATCGCAGCAGCTCCAGGGCATTGTCGAGGGCGCTGAAGAAGCGCTCCAGGTCGCTGCCGTCGCTGTACAGGCCGAGGGAAACGCGGATCGCGCCGGGCAGGCCGAGGCGCTTGAGCAGCGGCATCGCACAGTGATGGCCGGCACGTACCGCCACGCCCTGTTCGCTCAGCAGATGCGAGAGATCGGCGCTATGTACGTCGCGCACCGTGAAGCTAGCCAGCGCCACCTGCGGTTCGCCCAGCAACTGCACGCCGTCACGGGCGCGCAGGCCGGCGAGCAACTGGGCGTGTAGCACGGCCTCGTGGGCGGCGACTTCGCTGGCGTCCAGGCTGGCCAGCCAGTCGAGGCTGGCGCCCAGGCCGATCACCGCGCCAATCGCCGGCGTGCCGGCTTCGAAGCCGAGCGGGGCGGGGCGGAAGTGGGCCTGTTGATAATCGGCGTTCTGCACCATCTCGCCGCCGAACTGCCAGTGGCGCAGCTCGGCCAGCGCCTCCGGGCGCCCCCAGAGCACGCCAAGGCCTTCCGGACCGTACAGCTTGTGGCTGGAGAATACGTAGAAGTCGCAGCCCAGTTGGCTCAACCGGTGACGACCGTGGACCACGCCCTGGGCGCCGTCGACCACGCTGAGCGCACCGTGGGCGCGAGCCATGGCCAGCAGCTCCAGCAGCGGCTGCCAGGTGCCGAGCACGTTGGAAAGCTGGCTGACTGCAAGGATGCGGGTGCGCGGACCGATCAGCTGCGAGGCAGCCGCCAGGTCGATCACCCCGAGGTCATCCAGTGGCAGGACCACCAGTTTCGCCTGGCAGCGCTGCGCCAATTGTTGCCAGGGCAGCAGGTTGGCGTGGTGCTCCAGGGCGCTGATGACGATTTCGTCGCCCGCGGCGATCCGCTGTTCCAGCCCGTAGGCGAGCAGGTTCAACGCTTCGGTTGCGCCGTGGGTGAAGACCACCTGTTCCGGCGTGCCGCCGTCCAGCCAGTGTGCCAGGCGCGTGCGGGTGCCCTCGAAGGCGCGGGTGGCGCGCTCGCCGGGCAGATGCTGGGCGCGGTGCACGTTGGCCGCGCCGCTGGCGTAGAAGCCAGACAGGGCGTCGAGCAGTGCCTGCGGCTTCTGCGCGGTGGCGGCGCTGTCGAGGTACGTCTGGCCTTCGGCGTCGAGGGCAGCCAGGGCAGGGAAGGCGGAGCGCCAGGGCGAGGTGATGGACATGGCGTGGTTCTTTCGCGGCAATGGAAAACGGGGGCCGCAGCCCCCGCTTTCTAGCTTAGAACCGCTGCCCGCGATGCGGGCCGGCGGATCAGTTGTGCGCGTGCAGCGCTTCGTTCAGCTCGATGGCGGTCTTGTTGGTCTTGCACTCGACCGCGCCGGTCTGCGAGTTGCGGCGGAACAGCAGGTCCGGCTGGCCGGCCAGGTCGCGGCCCTTGACCACTTTCACCAGGTTGTTCTGGTCGTCGAGCAGGGAGATCTTGGTACCGGCGGTGACGTACAGGCCGGCTTCGACGATGTTGCGGTCGCCCAGCGGGATGCCGATGCCGGCGTTGGCGCCGATCAGGCAGCCTTCACCGACGCTGATGACGATGTTGCCACCGCCGGACAGGGTGCCCATGGTCGAGCAACCGCCGCCCAGGTCCGAGCCCTTGCCGACGAATACGCCAGCGGAGACGCGGCCTTCGATCATGCCCGGGCCTTGGGTGCCGGCGTTGAAGTTGACGAAGCCTTCGTGCATCACGGTGGTGCCCTCACCGATGTAGGCACCCAGGCGCACGCGGGCGGCGTCGGCGATGCGCACGCCGGCCGGGACCACGTAGTCGGTCATTTTCGGGAACTTGTCCACCGAGAAGACTTCCAGCAGCTTGCCCTTCAGGCGCGCTTCCAGTTGCAGCTCGGCCAGTTCGGCCAGGTCGACCGCGCCATGGTTGGTCCAGGCGACGTTCGGCAGCAGCGGGAAGATGCCCGACAGGTTGACGCCGTGCGGCTTCACCAGGCGGTGCGAGAGCAGGTGCAGCTTGAGGTAGGCCTCGGGGGTGGAGGTTGGCGCTGCATCTTCGGCCAGCACGGTGGCCACCAGCGGCTTCTGGCTCTCGGCCAGGCGGTTGAGCAGAGCGGACTGGGCGGCATCGACGCCTTTCAGGGCGTCGGCCAGCTGGTAGGCCTGCTGGGCGGAGAAGGCGATGGCCTGGTTGCCGCCGGCGTAGGCCAGCAGCGGGCTGATCGCGTCGATCAGTTCGGCGCTCGGGTTGAGCAGCGGCTGGGCGTAGAAGACTTCCAGCCAGGCGCCCTGGCGGTTCTGGGTGCCGACACCGAAGGCCAGGCTGAACAGGGATTGGGACATGTGCAATTCCTCGAGAAAAGAAAGGGGTCAGGCCGGCCGGCGGCTGAGCAACAGGCCCAGCCCGGCGCTGCCCAGCAGGGCGGCGCAACCACGGTTGAACAGGCGCCGCGCGCGAGCGCCGGCGAGCAGCTTGCCGAGGCGGACCCCGGCGAGCCCGTAGAGGGCGATGGCCAGCCATTCCAGGAGCAGGAAGGCCGTGCCGAGTTGGGCGAACTGCGCGCCCACGGGCTGCCGCGGATCGACGAACTGCGGCAGGAAAGCGGTGAAGATCAGGATCGCCTTGGGATTGCCGGCGGCGACCCAGAACTCCTGGCGGGCCATGCGCCACAGGTTGCCGCTGGCCTGCCCGGCATTACCGGCGACCAGCTGGCCGCTCGGTGCGCGCCAGAGCTGCACAGCGAGCCAGAGCAGGTAAGCGGCGCCGCCCAGCTTGATCGCCAGGAACAGCCAGGCCGAGGCCTGCAGCACCAGGGCCAGGCCGGAGGCGGCCAGCGTCAGCATGCCGGCGAACGCCAGCAGGCGGCCGAGGCCTGCCAGGCTGGCGCGGGCGAGGCCGAAACGCGCGGCGTTGTTCAGCGACAGCAGGTTGTTCGGTCCCGGCGCCATGTTCAGGGCGAAGCAGGCGGGGAGGAACAGGGCCCAGGCGATGCTCATGGCAGGTGGCTCAGGCCAGCGCGGCAGCGTAGGCGTCGGGCTTGAAGCCGACCAGGGTGCGGTCGCCCAGGTCGAGCACCGGGCGCTTGATCATCGACGGCTGGGCGAGCATCAGTTCGATGGCGCGGGCTTCGTCGAGGTCGGCCTTCTGCGCGTCGTCGAGCTTGCGGAAAGTGGTGCCGGCGCGATTCAACACCGTCTGCCAGCCATGCTCGCTGCACCATTGCTGCAGGCGCTCGCGGTCGATGCCGGTTGCCTTGTAGTCGTGGAAGGCGTATTCGACGCCATGCTCTTCAAGCCAGGTGCGGGCTTTCTTCATGGTGTCGCAGGCCTTGATTCCGTAGATGGTCCGCTGACTCACGGCGGGGGTCCTCGTCGTTCCATACGCAAGCGCGGGATTATGCCATTTCCCGCGGCTTTGCGGGGCGCCGAGCGCAGAAGCGGGCCACGGCCGGCCGGGCAAGAGTCTATTGTCTGCCGTGTGGCTGATCGAAGGTGGTCGCGGATGTTCCAATGGGGGGCCGCGTCCTGACGTCCGGGAGAGCGTCGATGCAAACCGTTCATACCGTGCTGATCCTGCTCCTGGTGGTAGGCGGCACCCGTCTGCTGGCGAACCTGGTGCCGCTACCGCTGCCGCTGATCCAGATCGTCACCGGCGCCGCCCTGGCCTGGCCGAGCCTGGGCCTGCACCTGGCGCTGGACCCGGAACTGTTCATGTTCCTGTTCATCCCGCCGCTACTGTTCGCCGACGGCTGGCGCATGCCCAAGGGCGAGTTCTGGAAGATGCGCTGGCCGATCCTCTCGCTGGCCTTCGCCCTGGTGCTGTTCACCGTCCTTGGCGGCGGCGCCTTCATCCACCTGCTGATTCCCGAAATTCCCTGGGCCGCAGCCTTCGCCCTTGCGGCGGTGCTGTCGCCCACCGACGCCCTGGCGGTTTCCGCCATCGCGCAGAACCGCCTGCCGCGCAAGCTCATGCACGTGCTGCAGGGCGAGGCGCTGATGAACGACGCCTCCGGCCTGGTGGCGTTCAAGTTCGCCCTGGCCGCCACCCTGACCGGGGTGTTTTCCCTGCGCGACGCCGGCCTGACCTTCCTCGCCGTGGCCTTCGGCGGGCTGGCCTGCGGCCTGCTGCTCAGTTGGCTGCTGGGCCGCGTTCGCGGCTGGATGATCCGTCGCGGCTGGGACGATCCTGCGACCCATGTAGTGCTGATGCTGCTGTTGCCGTTCGCCGTATACATGGTCGCCGAGGCTTTGGGTGTGTCGGGCATCCTGGCGGCGGTGGCGGCGGGCATGATGCAGAGCTGGGCCGACCTGCTGCCGCGGCAGACCCATACCCGCCTGCTCAACCGCAGCGTCTGGTCGATGCTCGAGTTTGCCTTCAATGGCGTGGTCTTCCTGCTGCTCGGCCTGCAACTGCCGGACATCCTCAAGTCCGTGACCCAGCACGCCGACGACAGCCTGTGGCGCTATTCGCAGCTGCTGACGTACGTGCTGGCGGTCTACGTCGTGCTCCTGCTGCTGCGCTTTGTCTGGGTCTGGTGCTATTGGCGGCTCTCGGTGCGCTTCGAGCGCTGGTGGGGAATCGAACTGGGCGGCCGGCCGGGCGAGCCGATCCTGCGCCTGTCGGTGATATCGGCGCTAAGCGGTGTGCGCGGTGCGCTGACCCTGGCAGCCGTGCTCTCGCTCCCGTTGGCGCTGGGCAATGGCGAGCCGTTTCCGCAGCGCGACCTGATGATCTTCATCGCCGCCGGGGTGATTCTCGTTTCGCTTCTGGCCGCGACCGCCGGCCTGCCGGTCCTGCTGCGGGGCCTGCCGGTGGGCAGCAATGACCAGGCGGAGCTCGAATTCCGCTCGGTATGGCGGCGCACGGCAGTGGCGGCCATCCACATGCTGGAGAAGGAGGAGTTGCCGGCCGGGGAGGGTGTCGATGCCGAGGAGGCGGCGCGACTGGCCGAGCTGAAGGCGCGGCTGATGGCTGAATATCGCCAGCAACTCGATCCCGCCGCAGACAGCGCTGAAGCACGGGAGCGGGCGCGCAGCCTGGAAGTGGCCGATCAGGCGCTTCGGATCAAGGCGCTGCGCGCCCAGCGTCTGGAGTTGTATCACCTGCGCCGGGAGAACCTGATCGACGACGAGACCATGCGCAAGGTGCTCGGCGAGATGGACTCCCAGGAAGCCTGGCTGACCAGCAAGGCGGGGCGGTGGGTGTGACGGCTGTTCTTTGGGCCCCCGCATTCGCGGGGGAGACGATCGGATGGAAGCACCACCCAGCGTCATTCCTGCAAACGCGGGAACCCAGTAAGCATCGCCTCAGAGCTCCTGGACGAAGCGCTTGATCCGCTCGGCGGCTTCGACGCACTCGGCCAGCGGGGCCACCAGCGCCATGCGGATGCGGTTGGCGCCGGGGTTTTCGCCGTTCACTTCGCGCGACAGGTAGGAGCCCGGCACCACGGTGACGTGCTGCTTGTCGAACAGGCCGCGGCAGAACTCGGTGTCGGCGATGGGCGTCTTCGCCCACAGGTAGAAGCTGCCGTCCGGGCGGGTGACGTCGAGCACGCCCTGGAGGATGTCCAGCACGGCGTCGAACTTCTCGCGGTACAGGTCGCGGTTGGCGCGCACGTGGGCCTCGTCGTTCCAGGCGGCGACGCTGGCCAGTTGGGTCTGCACCGGCATCGCGCAGCCGTGGTAGGTGCGGTACAGCAGGAATTTCTTCAGCACCTCTGCGTCACCGGCGACGAAGCCGGAGCGCAGGCCCGGCAGGTTCGAGCGCTTGGACAGGCTGTGGAACACCACGCAGCGCTTGAAGTCGCTGCGGCCCAGTTCGACGCAGGCACTGAGTAGGCCGGGCGGCGGGCTTTGTTCGTCGAAGTACAGCTCGCTGTAGCACTCGTCGGCGGCGATCACGAAGTCGTGCTCGTCGGCCAGGGCGATCAGTTGCTTCAAGGTTTCCAACGGCACCAGCGCGCCGGTGGGGTTGCCCGGCGAGCAGAGGAAGAGGATCTGGCAGCGTTGCCAGACGTCCGCCGATACCGCATCGAAGTCCGGGTTGAAGCCGTTCTCTTCCAGGCAGGGCAGGTAGTGCGGCTGTGCGCCGGCGAGCAGGGCTGCGCCTTCATAGATTTGGTAGAACGGGTTCGGGCTGACTACCAGGCCGTTCTTGCTGCGATCCACCACGGTCTGGGTGAAGGCGAAAAGCGCCTCGCGGGTGCCGTTCACCGGCAGCACGTGGCGCGCGGCATCCAGCCAGCCGGCCGGGACGCCGAAGCGGCGCTCGCACCAGGCGGCGATGGCTTCGCGCAGGGCCGCAATGCCCAGGGTGGTCGGGTAGACCGCCATCTGGTCGAGGTTGTCGGCCAGGGCCTTGGCGACGAACTCCGGCGAGCGGTGCTTGGGCTCGCCGATGGACAGCGCGATGTGGCGCAGTTCGGCCGGCGGCTGGGCGCCGGCGAGCAGGGCGCGGAGCTTCTCGAAGGGGTAGGGCTGGAGCAGGTCGAGGGCAGGGTTCATGTGGGCAAGGCTCGTTCTAGATACTGATGCGGACGGGCATGGTGGCCTGTCCGTTGGCTTCCGAAAGGGTTTCGATCACGGCGCTCTGGATGCGCTTGCACAGCTCGGGGTCTGACAGCGGCTGGTTGTGTGCGTCGGTCACGAAGAACACGTCTTCCACGCGCTCGCCGAGGGTGACGATCTTGGCGTTCTGCACCGACAGGTCGAAGTCGAGGAACAGCCCGCCCAGGCGCGCCAGCAGGCCGGGTCGGTCGGGGGCGATGACCTCGAGCACGCTGACGTGGCGCGCCGCGTCGGTGGAGATGGTCACCACCGGTGCGAAGGCGAAGTGCTTGAGCTGGCGCGGCACGCGGCGCTGGATGATGGTCGGGTAGTCGGCCGGGTTCTTCAGCGCATCCACCAAGCCTTGGCGGATTTCGCTGATCCGCTGGGGATTGTCGCCGATCGAGCCGCCATCGGCGTCGAGCACTATGTAGGTGTCGAGGGTGAACTGGCTGGTGGAGGTGATGATCCGCGCGTCCTGGATGTTCAGGTTGAGCTGGTCCATCGCGGCCACGGTCACGGCGAAGAAGTCGTGCTGGTCGGCGGCGTAGATGAAGATCTGCGTGCCGCCTTCGAACTCGCGCTGCGCGGTTTCCTTGATCAGCACCAGCGGGGTGCCGTCGTCCGGATGCTGGAGGATCGCTTCGGTGTGCCAGGCCACGTCGGCGGCGCTGTGGCGCAGGAAGTAGTCGTCGCCGAGCTGGCTCCAGAGCTGCTCGGCGTCGTCCTGGTCGATGCCTTCGCGGACGAGGATGTCGATCGCCGCGTTCTGCGTCTGCAGGATCTGCTCCTCGCGGTCCAGCGGATTCTCCAGGCCGCGATGCAGGGCGCGCTTGGTCTCGGTATAGAGCTGGCGCAGCAGGCTGGCGCGCCAGGAGTTCCACAGGCTCGGGTTGGTCGCGTTGATGTCGGCCACGGTGAGCACGTAGAGGTAGTCCAGGCGGGTCTGGTCGCCGACCAGTTGGGCGAAGTCGAAGATCACCTGCGGGTCGGAGAGGTCCTTGCGCTGCGCGGTGGTGGACATCACCAGGTGGTTCTGCACGAGCCAGCTGACCAGTTGGGTGTCCCAGTGCGGCAGGTGGTGGCGCTGGCAGAACTGCTCGGCATCCACCGCGCCCAGTTCGGAGTGATCGCCGCCGCGGCCCTTGGCGATGTCGTGGTAGAGACCGGCGAGGTAGATCAGCTCGGGCTTGGGCAGGCGTTCCATGACCTTCGCGGCCAGCGGGTATTTCTCCGCCATGTCCGGGCGCTGCAGTTTGCGCAGGTGCTTGATCAGGTTGAGGGTGTGCGCGTCGACCGTATAGATGTGGAACAGGTCGTGCTGCATCTGCCCGATGATCAGGCCGAACTCCGGCAAGTAGCGGCCGAGGATGCCGTAGCGGTTCATCCGCCGCAGGTTGCGGTGGATGCCTTCCTTGCACTTGAACAGCTCGATGAACAGGCTGGTGTTGCGGATGTCGTGGCGGAAGTCGTCGTCGATCAGGTGACGGCTGTCGCGCAGCAGGCGGATGGTGTCGGCGCGTACGCCCTTGATTTCCGGGTGCTGGGCCAGCAGCACGAAGATTTCCAGGAGGGCGAAGGGAGTGCGCTTGAAGACGTTCGGGTGGGTGACCTCGAGATAGCCTTCGCGCACCTGGAAGCGACTGTTCAGCGGCGCGATCTGGCCGCCTTCACCGGCGCGCAGGATGACTTCCTCGAAGTGCTGCATGATCAGGTCGTTGAGCTCGGAAACCGCCATCACCACGCGGTAGTACTTCTGCATGAAGCGCTCGACGGCCAGCTTGGCGTCGTTGTCCTGGTAACCGAGCAGGCCGGCAATGCGGCGCTGGTGGTCGAACAGCAGGCGGTCTTCGGCGCGTCCGGCGAGCATGTGCAGCGCGTAGCGGACCTTCCAGAGGAACTCCTGGCAGGAGGCGAGCATGCTGGACTCGCTTTCGACGAGGAAACCTTCCTTCACCAGGGCGTGCAGGTTGAGGCTGCCGAAATGCCGGCGGGCGACCCAGAGAATGGTCTGGATGTCGCGCAGGCCGCCTGGCGAGCCCTTCACGTTGGGCTCGAGGTTGTATTCGGTGTCGTTGTACTTGGTGTGGCGGTGGATCTGTTCCTTGCGCTTGGCCATGAAGAACTGGCCGCTCGGCCACATCTGGCGGGTATTGGTGGCTTCCAGCATGCGCTGGCGCAGGTGGTCGGGGCCGGAGATGGTGCGGCATTCCATCAGGTTGGTGACCACCGTCAGGTCGGCGCGCGCTTCCTCGGCGCACTGCGCCACCGAGCGCACGCTCTGGCCGACTTCCAGGCCGATGTCCCAGAGCAGGGTGAGGAAGCCCTCGATGGGCTCGCGGAAGACTTCCTGGTCCTCGCTGTCGAGCAGGATGAGGATGTCGATGTCCGAGTGTGGGTGCAGTTCGCCACGACCATAGCCGCCGACCGCCACCAGGGCGATATCCGCGTCTTCGCTCCAGGGAAAGCGCTGCCAGGCCTGGTGCAGGATCTGGTCGACGACCCAGGCGCGGTCCTCGATCAGCCGGCGAATGTCGCGGCCACCATGGAAGCGCGCGTCGAGCACTTCGTTGGCCTGGCGGATGGCCTTCTTGAAGGCAGCGATAGGGCTGGATTTGAGGGCCAGTTCCGCCTGGAACTGCCCACGGTCGAACAACTCGGGATCCACCTGCGGCATGGCGGCCTTCCTACTTCAGGGATGGGGGAGGGCAGGGGCAGGGAAGCCGCCGGGGCCGAGCACAGGCAGGGCCCCGGGGCTGTGCCGGGCCGGGATTTCTATGTTCTACCCAGCCGTCGGCGAGATTGCAAACGGCTGTCACGCACCCGTGCGCGGGAAGCTCTCGTCGTTGCGCAGGGTCAGGATCTCGTAGCCGTCGGCGGTGACCAGCACGGTGTGCTCCCACTGCGCGGACAGCTTGCGGTCCTTGGTGATGGCGGTCCAGCCGTCGCCGAGCAGGCGGGTTTCCGGGCGACCCTGGTTGATCATCGGCTCGATGGTGAAGATCATGCCTTCCTTCAGTTCCAGGCCGGTGCCGGCGCGGCCGTAGTGCAGCACTTGCGGCTCTTCGTGGAACACTTGGCCGATGCCATGGCCGCAGTACTCGCGGACTACCGAGAAACCGTTCTTCTCGGCGTATTTTTGAATCACCTCGCCAATGTCGCCCAGGCGCGCGCCCGGCTTGACCACGGCGATGCCTTTGTACATGCATTCCTGGGTGATCTGGCACAGGCGGTCGGCCCACTCCGGCGTCTTGCCGACCAGGAACATCTTGCTGGTGTCGCCGTGGTAGCCGTCCTTGATGACGGTGATGTCGATGTTGACGATGTCGCCTTCCTTGAGCGGCTTCTCGTTGGGGATGCCGTGGCAGACGACGTGGTTGATCGAGGTGCAGATCGACTTGGGGAAGCCCTTGTAGTTCAGCGGGGCCGGGATCGCCTGCTGCACGTTGACGATGTAGTCGTGGCAGATGCGGTCCAGTTCATCGGTGGTGACGCCGGGCTTGACGTGCTCGCCGATCATTTCCAGCACTTCGGCGGCCAGGCGGCCGGCAATGCGCATCTTCGCGATGTCTTCGGGCGTCTTGATGGTGACGGTCATAGAATTCTCGGACGCAGGCTTAAAAGCGGCTATGTTACCAGCTTCGTGCCGCAAGCCATAAGCCGTACGCTGGTCCGGCAGTTCTCGCCAGTAGCCGGGCCCTGCTTTCTGTGATATAAAGCGCCCCGCTTTTGCGGGTGAGTGCCCGCGAAGCCTTAAAACCACACATGCATCGACACGATGGCCTGGGTGCCTTTCGACAAGATCGAAGGGTTGGCCATTGGGATGCATGGAGGCCCAACCCGACTTATCGAGGAATCAAAATGTCCCAAGTCAACATGCGCGATATGCTGAAGGCCGGTGTGCACTTCGGCCACCAGACCCGTTACTGGAACCCGAAAATGGGCAAGTTCATTTTCGGCGCGCGCAACAAGATCCACATCATCAACCTGGAAAAGACCCTGCCGATGTTCAACGAGGCCCTGACCTTCGTTGAGCGCCTGGCCCAGGGCAAGAACAAGATCCTGTTCGTCGGCACCAAGCGTTCCGCTGGCAAGATCGTTCGCGAAGAAGCTGGTCGTTGCGGCATGCCGTACGTCGACCACCGTTGGCTCGGCGGCATGCTGACCAACTACAAGACCATTCGTCAGTCGATCAAGCGCCTGCGCGAGCTGGAAACCCAGCAGCAAGACGGCACCTTCGAGAAGCTGACCAAGAAAGAAGCCCTGATGCGCTCCCGTGATCTGGAAAAACTGGATCGCAGCCTGGGCGGCATCAAGGATATGGGCGGCCTGCCGGACGCTCTGTTCGTGATCGACGTTGACCACGAGCGCATCGCTATCACCGAAGCCAACAAGCTGGGCATCCCGGTCATCGGCATCGTCGATACCAACAGCAGCCCGGAAGGCGTCGACTACGTCATCCCCGGTAACGATGATGCCATCCGCGCCGTGCAACTTTACCTGGGCGCCATGGCCGAGGCCGTTCTGCGCGGTAAGCAGAACGCCGTTGGCGGTGCTGACGAGTTCGTAGAAGAAGCGCCGGCCGAATCCGCCGAAGGCTGATTCCAGGACGTCCAGACGTCCAGCGGTGCGCAAAAAGGGGGCCTGGCCCCCTTTTTGCCACTCCCGAATTCCGCCCGGTTAGCCGGGCGATCTGGTTTTGAGAGCAACTCAAGAGGATTTGCAAATGGCAGAAATCACTGCAGCACTGGTTAAAGAACTGCGCGAGCGCACTGGCCAGGGCATGATGGAATGCAAGAAGGCCCTGGTTGCCGCTGAAGGCGACATCGAGAAGGCCATCGACGACATGCGCGCTTCCGGCGCCATCAAGGCTGCCAAGAAGGCCGGCAACATCGCCGCCGAAGGCTCCATCGCCGTGAAGGTGTCTGACGACGCCAAAGCCGCCACCATCATCGAAGTCAACTCGCAGACCGACTTCCTGGCTCTGCAGGACGATTTCAAAGGCTTCGTCGCCGCCTGCCTGGACAAGGCTTTTGCGCAGAAGCTGACCGACGCCGCTCCGCTGATCGCCGAGCAGGAATCCGCTCGTGAAGCCCTGGTCGCCAAGTGCGGCGAGAACGTCAACATCCGTCGTCTGGCTCGCGCCGAAGGCGACGTGGTTGGCGCCTACCTGCACGGCCACCGCATCGGTGTTCTGGTTACCCTGAGCGGCGGCAACGCCGATCTGGCCAAGGACATCGCCATGCACGTTGCTGCCAGCAACCCGCAGTTCCTGGACCCGTCGCAGGTTTCCGAAGAAGCCGTTGCCAAGGAAAAGGAAATCTTCCTGGCCCTGAACGCCGACAAGATCGCCGGCAAGCCGGAAAACATTGTCGAGAACATGGTCAAAGGCCGTATCGCCAAGTTCCTGGCCGAAGCCAGCCTGGTCGACCAGCCGTTCGTCAAGGATCCGGAAGTCAAGGTCGGTGATCTGGCCAAGAAAGCCGGCGCCACCATCGTTTCCTTCATCCGCTACGAAGTGGGCGAGGGCATCGAGAAGGTCGAAGCCGACTTCGCTGCCGAGGTTGCTGCTCAAGTAGCCGCTTCCAAGCAGTAAGACGGACTTCACCGTCGCCCCGGAAGAGGCTGCCCGCTAACGCGAGCGGCCTCTTCGTCAAATTGGGGGAGCCATTCGGGGTGGCTTCCACGGCACGGGCCCGCACGGCGGGTCACAGCTGCCGCAAGTCGGCTAGCCGGCTTCCGCAATGGGCGCCACGTGTGGCGCCAAGCATTTCAAACGCCGCAGGAGAAAAAGGTCATGGCTCAGCAGCTGAGCGCTCGTCAACCTCGCTATAAACGCATTCTTCTAAAACTGAGCGGCGAAGCCCTGATGGGGAGCGAAGAGTTCGGCATCGATCCCAAGGTGCTGGACCGCATGGCGCTGGAAATCGGCCAGCTCGTCGGTATCGGCGTGCAGGTCGGCCTGGTGATCGGCGGCGGCAACCTGTTCCGAGGCGCCGCCCTGTCGGCCGCCGGCATGGATCGGGTTACCGGCGACCACATGGGCATGCTGGCCACCGTGATGAACGGCCTGGCGATGCGCGATGCCCTGGAGCGTTCGAACATCACCGCCATCGTCATGTCGGCCATCAGCATGGTCGGCGTCACCGACCACTACGACCGCCGCAAGGCCATGCGCCACCTGGGCAGCGGTGAAGTAGTGATCTTCTCCGCCGGCACCGGCAACCCGTTCTTCACCACCGACTCCGCCGCCTGCCTGCGCGCCATCGAAATCGATGCTGACGTAGTGCTGAAGGCGACCAAGGTCGATGGCGTGTACACTGCCGACCCGTTCAAAGACCCGAATGCCGAGAAGTTCGAGCGCCTGACCTACGATGAAGTGCTCGACCGCAAGCTGGGCGTGATGGACCTGACCGCCATCTGCCTGTGCCGCGACCAGAAAATGCCGCTGCGGGTGTTCAACATGAACAAGCCGGGCGCGCTGCTGAATATTGTTGTTGGTGGTGCCGAAGGCACCCTGATCGAGGAGGATTGAGATGATCAACGAGATCAAGAAAGAAGCGCAGGAGCGCATGGGCAAAACCCTGGAGGCCCTGGGCCACGCCTTCGCCAAGATCCGCACCGGCCGTGCTCACCCGAGCATCCTGGATAGCGTCATGGTGTCCTACTACGGCGCGGACACTCCGCTGCGCCAGGTGGCCAACGTCACCGTGGAAGACTCCCGCACCCTGGCCCTGAGCGTGTTCGACAAGAGCATGATCCAGGCCGTCGAGAAGGCCATCATGACCTCCGACCTGGGCCTGAACCCGGCTACCGCTGGCACCACCATCCGTGTGCCGATGCCCGCCCTGACCGAAGAAACCCGCAAGGGCTTCACCAAGCAGGCTCGCGCCGAGGCAGAGCAGGCCCGCGTTTCCGTGCGCAACATCCGCCGCGACGCCATGGCCCAGCTCAAGGACCTGCAGAAAGAGAAAGAAATCAGCGAGGACGACGAGCGCCGCGGCGGTGACGAAGTGCAAAAGCTCACCGACAAGTTCATCGCCGAGATCGACAAGGCCCTCGAGGCCAAGGAAGCGGATCTGATGGCCGTCTGACGGCCGGGTTGCAGTCATGGACAAGACCAAACAGGTGGTGGCCGCGGTGCCACGCCACGTGGCCATCATCATGGACGGCAACAACCGCTGGGCGAAGAAGCGCCTGTTGCCCGGCGTTGCCGGGCACAAGGCCGGCGTCAGCGCGGTTCGCGCGGTGGTCAAGACCTGTGCCGAGGCGGGCGTCGAGGTGCTGACGCTGTTCGCCTTCTCCAGCGAGAACTGGCAGCGTCCGGTCGACGAGGTCGGCGCGCTGATGGAGCTGTTCCTCATGGCCTTGCGCCGCGAGGTGCGCAAGCTCGATGACAACGGTATCCGCCTGCGCATCATCGGTGATCGCAGCCGCTTTCATCCGGAGCTGCAGGCCGCGATGCGTGAGGCGGAAAACCTCACTGCCAGTCACAAGGGCCTGCTGTTGCAGGTGGCAGCCAACTATGGCGGCCAGTGGGATATCACCCAGGCGGCGCAGCGTCTCGCTCGCGAGGTGCAAGCCGGGCATCTGGCGCCCGACGAGATCAGCCCCGAGCTGATCCAGGGTTGCCTGACCACCGGTGACCAGCCGATGCCGGACCTGTGCATCCGTACCGGCGGCGAGCACCGCATCAGCAACTTCCTGTTGTGGCAGCTGGCCTACGCCGAGCTCTACTTCTCCGATCTCTACTGGCCGGACTTCAAGAGCGCGGCGATGCGCGAAGCGCTGGCCGACTACGCTACCCGCCAGCGTCGCTTCGGCAAGACCAGCGAGCAGGTGGAGGCCGAGGCTCCCCCGTCATGCTGAAACAACGAATCATCACAGCGCTGGTGCTGTTGCCCATCGCGCTGGGTGGTTTCTTCCTCCTTGATGGCGCGGCCTTCGCGCTGTTCATCGGGCTGGTGGTCAGCCTGGGCGCCTGGGAATGGGCGCGCCTGGCCGGCTACGGTGAGCAATCCGCACGTATCGCCTATGCCGGTTTGGTCGCCGCGCTCCTGCTGTTGCTGAGCTGGCTGCCGCAGCTGGCTGGTGGCGTGCTGGTACTGGCGCTGCTCTGGTGGTTGCTGGCGACCGTCATGGTGCTCACCTATCCGGATAGCGCCTCCAGCTGGGGCGGCCGCTGGCGTCGCCTGCTGATCGGCCTGCTGATCCTCGTGCCGGCCTGGCAAGGCCTGGTAGTGCTCAAGCAGTGGCCGCTGGCCAACTGGCTCATCGTTGCGGTCATGGTGCTGGTCTGGGCCGCCGACATTGGTGCCTATTTCTCCGGCAAGGCCTTCGGCAAGCGCAAGCTGGCCCCGCGGGTCAGCCCCGGCAAGAGCTGGGAAGGTTTCTACGGTGGCCTGGCGCTGAGCCTGGCGATCACCTTCGCAGTCGCCCTTTATCGCGACTGGACGGTTCGTGAGCTGCTCCTTGCCCTTCCGTGCGCCGCCCTCGTCGTTGCGCTCTCGGTGGTCGGTGACCTGACCGAAAGCATGTTCAAGCGCCAGTCGGGCCTGAAAGACAGCAGCAACCTGCTGCCGGGCCATGGCGGCGTGCTCGATCGCATCGACAGCCTGACTGCAGCTATCCCGGTCTTCACCGTGCTGCTTTGGGCAACCGGCTGGGGTGCGCCGTGAGTCGCCCGCAACAGGTCTGCGTACTTGGGGCTACCGGCTCCATCGGCCTCAGCACGCTTGATGTGTTGGCGCGGCATCCGCAGCGCTATCAGGTATTTGCCATTACCGGGTATTCACGGCTCGCCGAGCTGGAAGCGCTCTGCCTGACCCATCGTCCGCAGTTCGCCGTCGTCGCCAATGACGAGCAGGCCCGGCATCTGCTGGGCGGCTTGCAGGCGGCGGGGCTGAAAACGCGCGTACTGGTTGGCGAGCAGGGCCTGTGCGAGGTCGCAGGTCACCCGGATGTCGATGTGGTCATGGCAGCCATCGTTGGCGCCGCGGGCCTCAAGCCGACCCTGGCGGCCGTGCAGGCCGGCAAGCGCGTGCTGCTGGCTAACAAGGAGGCGCTGGTGATGTCCGGCGCGCTCTTCATGCACGAGGTGCATGCCAGCGGTGCAGTGCTGTTGCCGATCGACAGCGAGCACAACGCCATCTTCCAGTGCATGCCCGGCGACTACGCGCGCGGCCTGGATCAAGTTGGCGTAAGAAGAATCCTGCTGACTGCCTCAGGTGGTCCGTTCCGCGAGACACCGCTCGAGGCGCTTGCCAATGTCACGCCCGAGCAGGCCTGTGCACATCCCAACTGGTCGATGGGCCGGAAGATTTCCGTCGACTCGGCGAGCATGATGAACAAGGGGCTGGAGCTGATCGAGGCCTGCTGGCTGTTCGATGCCGCGCCGTCGCGTGTCGAGGTGGTGATCCACCCGCAGAGCGTGATCCATTCCCTGGTCGACTATGTCGATGGCTCGGTGCTGGCGCAGCTCGGCAACCCGGACATGCGCACGCCCATCGCCCATGCCCTGGCCTGGCCGGAACGCATCGACTCCGGCGTTTCGCCGCTGGACCTGTTCAGTGTCGCCCGCCTGGACTTCCAGGCGCCCGACGAGCAGCGCTTCCCCTGCCTGCGCCTGGCGCGCGAGGCGGCAGAGGCGGGTGGTAGCGCGCCGGCCGTGCTCAATGCTGCAAACGAGGTGGCAGTCGCCGCATTCCTCGAGCGGCGCATCCGCTTCACTGAGATCGCGGTTATCATCGATGAAGTTCTGAACCGCGAGGCGGCCGCTCCGGTCGAATGCCTCGACGCGGTCCTGGCGGCTGACAAACGCGCCCGCGAAGCCGCTCAAGCCTGGTTGCGTGGGCACGATCGATAAGCCCTGGAGGTTGCGATGAGTGCACTTTATATGGTCGTCGGGCTGGTCATCGCCCTTGGCGTCCTGGTGACATTCCACGAATTCGGGCACTTTTGGGTGGCGCGCCGTTGCGGCGTCCGGGTGCTGCGCTTCTCCGTCGGCTTCGGTACGCCGCTGGTGCGCTGGCATGATCGCCACGGTACCGAGTTCGTAGTTGCGGCCATCCCGCTGGGCGGCTACGTGAAGATGCTCGACGAGCGTGAGGCTGAGGTCCCGGTCGACCAGCTCGACTACGCCTTCAATCGCAAGTCGGTATTCCAGCGCATCGCCATCGTCTCCGCCGGTCCCATTGCCAACTTCCTACTGGCCATCCTGTTCTTCTGGGTGCTGGCGCTGCTGGGTTCCCAGCAGGTGCGACCTGTCATCGGTTCGGTGGTTGCCGGCAGCCCGGCTGCACTAGGCGGGCTGGTGGCCGGTCAGGAAGTGGTAGCGGTCGATGGAGAGGCGGTCGACGGTTGGGCTGCGGTCAACCTGCGCCTGGTGCGTCGCCTGGGGGAGACCGGCGAACTGACTGTCGCTGTGCGCGAGCCAGGCTCCAGCGTCGATGTGACGCACAAGGTGGCGATCAGGTCCTGGCTGAAGAGTGCCGAGAATCCTGACCCCATCGGCGGCCTGGGTATCCAGCCGTGGCGCCCGGCGATGCCGCCGGTGATCGCCGAGCTGGATCCTGAAGGCCCGGCCAAGGCCGCGGGGCTGCAGATTGGCGATCGCCTGGTGAGCCTCGATGGCGTGGCCGTGGATGACTGGCAGCAGGTTGTGGACAAGGTTCGTGCGCGTCCCGCGCAGAGCGTTGCCCTGGCGTTCCAGCGCGATGGCCAGAGCCATGAGCTGAAGCTGACCCTGTCGACGAAAGGCGAAGGCAAAGCGCGTACCGGTTATCTGGGGGCCGGTGTCTCGGGCGGCCAATGGCCGGCGGAGATGCTCCGCGAAGTGCGCTACGGTCCGGTCGCCGCGGTAGGCGAGGCGCTCTCGCAAACCTGGTCGATGAGTCTCCTAACTCTGGATTCTCTAAAGAAAATGGTGCTCGGACAGCTCTCGGTAAAAAACTTGAGTGGGCCGATAACCATTGCTAAAGTGGCGGGCGCTTCGGCCCAGTCCGGCGTGGGGGATTTTCTGCATTTCCTGGCCTATCTGAGCATTAGTTTGGGGGTTCTCAACCTGCTGCCGATTCCCGTCCTCGATGGCGGACATCTGGCGTTCTACCTGGTCGAGTGGGTGCGTGGTCGCCCATTGTCCGAGCGGGTCCAGGCTTGGGGGATGCAGATCGGCATCAGCCTGGTCGTTGGGGTCATGCTACTGGCCCTGGTCAACGATCTGAGTCGACTGTAGCTGCCATTGGTTTTCGGATCTGCCGCCTAATGCGGCAGATTCTTTATTTGTCAGTTGGAAAAAAAGGACTCCATGAAACGCTTTCTGTTACCCGCGGCCGTGTCCGCGTTGATGATCGCCCAGGTTCACGCCGAGTCCTTCACTGTTTCCGATATCCGCGTCAACGGTTTGCAGCGGGTATCCGCGGGTAGCGTATTCGCCGCGCTGCCGCTCAACGTCGGCGACCAGGTCGACGATCGCCGTCTGGTCGAAGCGACCCGTTCGCTGTTCAAGACCGGTTTCTTCCAGGACATCCACCTCGGTCGCGACGGCAGCGTGCTGGTCATCGACGTGGTCGAGCGTCCGTCGATCTCCAGCATCGAGATCGAAGGCAACAAGGCCATCAGCAAGGATGACCTGATGAAGGGCCTGAAGCAGTCGGGCCTGGCCGAAGGTGAAATCTTCCAGCGCGCGACCCTCGAAGGCGTGCGTAACGAACTGCAGCGCCAGTACGTCGCCCAGGGCCGCTACTCGGCCACCATCGAAACCGAGGTCGTGCCGCAGCCGCGTAACCGCGTCGCGCTGAAGATCACCATCAACGAAGGCACGGTGGCGGCCATCGCCCACGTGAACGTCGTCGGCAATACCGTGTTCTCCGACGAGGACCTGACCGACCTGTTCGAGCTGAAGACCACCAACTGGCTGTCCTTCTTCAAGAACGACGACAAGTACTCCCGCGAGAAGCTGTCCGGCGACCTGGAACGCCTGCGCTCCTACTACCTGGACCGCGGCTACATCCACATGGACATCGCTTCGACCCAGGTGTCCATCACCCCGGACAAGAAGCACGTCTACATCACCGTCAACATCAATGAAGGCCAGAAGTACACCGTCCGCGACGTGAAGCTGTCCGGCGAGCTCAAGGTGCCCGAGGAGGAGGTCAAGAAACTCCTGCTGGTGCAGCCGGGCCAGGTCTTCTCGCGCAAGGTGATGACCACCACTTCCGACCTCATCACCCGCCGTCTGGGTAACGAGGGCTACACCTTCGCCAACGTCAACGGCGTGCCCGAAGCGCACGACGACGACAAGACCGTGTCCATCACCTACGTGGTCGACCCGGGCAAGCGCGCCTACGTCAACCGCATCAACTTCCGCGGCAACACCAAGACCGAGGACGAGGTGCTGCGCCGCGAGATGCGCCAGATGGAAGGCGGCTGGGCATCGACCTACCTGATCGACCAGTCCAAGCAGCGCCTGGAACGCCTGGGCTACTTCAAGACCGTCAACGTCGAGACCCCGGCGGTTCCGGGTTCCGATGACCAGGTCGACGTCAACTACAGCGTCGAAGAGCAACCGTCCGGCTCGATCACAGCGAGCGTGGGCTTCGCCCAGGACGCCGGTCTGATCCTCGGCGGCTCGATCAGCCAGAACAACTTCCTGGGTACCGGCAACAAGGTCAGCATCGGCCTGACCAAGTCCGACTACCAGACCCGCTACAACTTCGGCTTCGTCGACCCCTACTGGACCGTCGACGGCGTGAGCCTTGGCTACAACGCCTTCTACCGCAAGACCGACTACAGCAACCTCAACGTCGATATCTCGGACTACTCGGTCGACAGCTACGGCGCTGGTGTGAGCATCGGCTACCCGATCAGCGAGACCTCCCGCCTGACCTACGGCCTGACCGCGCAGCGCGACAGCATCAACCCCGGCGCCTACACCGTCGATGAGATTTACGACTTCATCAATCAGGAAGGCGACACCTTCACCAACTACAAGGCCTCCATCGGCTGGTCCGAATCGACCCTGAACAAGGGCGTGCTGGCGAACCGTGGCCATTCGCAGAGCCTGGTGCTGGAATCGACCATTCCGGGCAGCGACCTGTCGTTCTACAAGCTCGACTACCGCGGCCAGATCTTCGCGCCGCTGACCAACACCTACACCATGCGCTTCCACACCGAACTGGGTTATGGCGATGGTTACGGCTCCACCGATCGCCTGCCGTTCTACGAGAACTACTACGCCGGCGGCTTCAACTCGGTGCGCGGCTTCAAGGACAGCTCCCTCGGCCCGCGCAGTACGCCCAGCGTGGCGCGCGACGCCGGCGGCAACGTGATTTCCGGCCCCGACGCGAACGGTCGCTACACCGACCCGGACCAGGATCCGCAAGCCTTCGGCGGTAACGTGATGATCACCGGCGGCGCCGAACTGCTGTTCCCGATGCCGTTCGTCAAGGACCAGACCCAACTGCGCACCGTGCTGTTCTGGGACGTGGGTAACGTGTTCGACACCAACTGCCCGCTGTCCACCACCCAGGGTTGCGATGGCATCAAGTTTAACGACATGGCCATGTCCGCCGGTGTCGGCCTGACCTGGATCACCGCCCTGGGGCCGCTGAGCTTCAGCCTCGGTACGCCGATCAAGAAGCCGGACAACGCGGAAACCCAGATCTTCCAGTTCTCCCTGGGGCAGACCTTCTAAGTCGCCGTACCGTTATAAAGACAACCTAGCTTTGTGCAGGAGTGTATTGTGCGTAAGTTGACCCAGCTCGTTCTGATCACCGCGGCCCTGATGGCCAGTCCGGCATTCGCCGACATGAAAATCGCGGTGCTCAACTATCAGATGGCGCTCCTCGAGTCCGATGCGGCCAAGCAGTACGCCGTCGATGCGGAGAAGAAATTCGGTCCGCAACTGACCAAGCTGCGCGCCCTGGAAACCGACGCCAAGGCCCTGCAGGACAAACTGGTCAACGGCGGCAGCAAGATGTCCCAGGCCGAGCGCGACAAGGCCGAGAACGACTTCAAGCAGAAAGCCCGTGACTTCCAGTTCCAGTCCAAGGAGCTGAACGAAGCCAAGGCCGCTTCCGACCGCGACACCCTGAAGAAGCTCAAGCCGAAGCTGGATCAGGCCGTCGAAGAAATCATCAAGAAGGGTGGCTATGACCTGGTGATCGAGCGTGGCGCGGTCGTCGACGTCAAGCCTCAGTACGACATCACCCGCCAGGTCATCGAGCGGATGAACCAGCTGCGTTGATGATGACTGCGCTGTCCTTCACCCTCGCCGAACTGGCCGTGCAGCTCCAGGCGGAGCTGCGCGGCGATCCGTCGCTGGTCATCACGGGCCTGGCTACCTTGCAGGATGCCGGCCCTGACCAGTTGACCTTCCTGGCCAACCCGCAGTACCGCAAGTTCCTGGGCGAAACTGCCGCGGGTGCCGTACTACTGACAGCTGCCGATGCCGACGGCTTCGCCGGCAATGCGCTGGTGGTGGCCGATCCCTACCTGGCCTACGCCGGTCTCTCGCACCTGTTCGATCCCAAGCCGAAGGCCCCGGTCGGTATCCACCCGACGGCGGTGGTCGATCCTTCTGCCAGCGTCGACCCCAGCGCTTGCGTCGGTCCCTACGTGGTGATCGAGGCCGGTGCGCAGATCGGTGCGGATGTCACCCTCGGCGCCCATAGCGTCGTAGGCGCGCGCAGCGTGATCGGCGAAGGCGGCTGGCTGGCCCCGCGCGTCACGCTGTACCACGACGTACGCATTGGCAAGCGCGTAGTCATCCAGTCCGGCGCCGTCATCGGCGGCGAGGGCTTCGGCTTCGCCAAGCAGAAGGGCGTCTGGCAGAAAATCGCCCAGATCGGCGGCGTGACCATCGGTGACGACGTCGAGATCGGCGCCAACACCACCATAGATCGCGGTGCACTCTCGGATACCCTGGTTGGCGACGGCGTGAAGCTGGACAACCAGATCATGATTGCGCACAACGTGCAGATCGGCGATCACACCGCCATGGCCGGCTGCTGCGGGATTTCCGGCAGCGCCAAGATCGGCAAGCACTGCATGCTCGCCGGTGGCGTCGGCCTCGTCGGGCACATCGAGATCTGCGACAACGTCTTCGTCACCGGCATGACCATGGTCACCCGCTCGATCACCGAGCCGGGCGCCTACTCATCCGGAACGGCCATGCAACCGGCGGCAGAGTGGAAGAAAAGCGCTGCCCGCATTCGCCAGTTGGACGACATGGCCCGTCGTCTGCAACAGCTGGAAAAACGCCTGGCTGCCGTGACCTCGAGCGGAGACACTCCATCTGATGCGTGAGTCACGCATTTTTTGGCGTTTCCCTTTTCTGAACAGGCTCCCCTGAACATGATGGACATCAACGAGATTCGCGAATACCTGCCTCATCGCTACCCTTTCCTGCTGGTGGATCGGGTAGTGGAGCTGGACATCGAGGCCAAGCGCATTCGCGCCTACAAGAATGTCAGCATCAACGAGCCGTTCTTCAATGGCCACTTCCCGCAGCACCCGATCATGCCGGGCGTGTTGATCATCGAGGCCATGGCCCAGGCGGCCGGCATCCTCGGTTTCAAGATGCTCGACGTGAAGCCGGCCGATGGCACCCTCTACTACTTCGTCGGCTCGGACAAGCTGCGCTTCCGCCAGCCGGTGCTGCCGGGCGACCAGCTGCAACTGCACGCGCAGTTCATCAGCGTCAAACGCGGCATCTGGAAGTTCGACTGCCACGCCACTGTCGATGACAAACCGGTCTGCTCGGCCGAAATCATCTGCGCGGAACGCAAACTATGAGTTTGATCGATCCTCGCGCCATCATCGATCCACGGGCAAAGCTGGCCGACAATGTTGAGGTGGGCCCCTGGTCCATCGTCGGGCCGGATGTGGAGATCGGCGAAGGTACGGTGATCGGTCCGCACGTAGTGCTCAAGGGCCCCACCCAGATCGGCAAGCACAACCGGATTTTCCAGTTCTCCAGCGTCGGTGAAGACACCCCCGACCTGAAGTACAAGGGCGAGCCGACCCGCCTGGTGATTGGCGATCACAACGTGATCCGTGAAGGTGTGACCATTCACCGCGGGACCATTCAGGACCGTTCCGAAACCACCATCGGCGACCACAACCTGATCATGGCCTATGTCCACATCGGCCACGACAGCGTGATCGGCAACCACTGCATCCTGGTCAACAACACTGCGTTGGCAGGTCATGTACACGTGGACGATTGGGCGATCCTTTCCGGCTATACGCTGGTGCACCAGTTCTGCCGCATTGGCGCCCACGCCTTCTCCGGCATGGGTACCGCGATTGGCAAGGACGTCCCGGCCTACGTGACCGTCTTCGGCAACCCGGCCGAGGCGCGCAGCATGAACTTCGAGGGCCTGCGCCGTCGCGGTTTCAGCGCGGAGGCCATCCATGCCCTGCGTCGCGCCTACAAGGTGGTCTACCGCCAGGGCCTGACCGTGGAGGAGGCGCTCGCCGAGCTGGCCGAATCTGCCGCGCAGTTCCCGGAAGTGGCGGTGTTCTGCGCCTCCATCCAGAGCTCCACACGCGGCATCACCCGCTGACCATGAGTGCGAGCGCCGGCAAGCTGCGCGTCGCCCTGGTCGCCGGCGAGGCGTCGGGGGATATCCTCGGCGCCGGCCTGATGCAAGCCTTGCGCGAGCGCCATCCGAATGTCGAATTCATCGGTGTGGGTGGCCCGCGCATGCAGGCCCAGGGCCTGGTTTCCGAATTCCCCATGGAACGCCTGGCGGTCATGGGGCTGGTCGAAGTCCTGGGGCGCCTGCGTGAGCTGTTGAAGCGGCGCAAGGATCTGATCCGAACGCTGATCGCTGCCCGTCCCGATGTCTTCATCGGGATAGACGCTCCGGACTTCACCCTCGGCGTCGAGCTGAAGCTGCGCCAGGCGGGCATCCGCACCGTGCATTACGTCAGCCCCTCGGTCTGGGCCTGGCGGCAGAAGCGCGTGTTGAAGATCAAGCAGGCCTGCGACCTGATGCTCGCCCTGTTCCCCTTCGAAGCGAAGTTCTACGAAGAACATGCCGTCCCGGTGCGCTTCGTCGGGCATCCGCTGGCCAATACCATCCCGCTCGATGCTGATCGCGCGGCGGCGCGCGATCAGCTTGGGCTACCGCAGCACGCCCAGGTCGTAGCCCTGCTGCCCGGTAGCCGTGGCGGTGAGGTCGGCCGCCTGGGCGCACTCTTCCTCGATACCGCTCAGCGCCTGCTGCAACAGCGCCCCGGTATTCGCTTCGTGCTGCCTTGCGCCAGCCCGGAGCGCCGTGAGCAATTGGAGCAGATGCTGCAAGGGCGCGAATTGCCGCTGCAATTGCTCGACGGCCAGTCCCACGAGGCTTTAGCTGCGTGTGATGCGGTGCTTATCGCTTCCGGCACCGCGACCCTCGAAGCGCTGCTGTACAAGCGCCCGATGGTGGTGGCGTACAAGGTCGCCCCGCTGACTTATCGCATCCTCAAGCGTCTGGTGAAGAGCCCCTACGTCTCGCTGCCCAACCTGCTCGCCGGTCGCCTGCTGGCACCTGAGTTGATCCAGGACGCAGCGACCCCCGAGGCGCTGGTGCAGCACCTGCTGCCTTTGCTGGATGACGGCAGCGCACAAACCGAATCCTTCGACGCCATCCATCGCGCCCTGCGCCAGGATGCGTCCGCACAGGCCGCCGAGGCCGTGCTCGAGCTCGTGGAGAAACACTGATGCAGATGGGCCTGGACTTCACCCTGGTCGAGGACCTGGTTGCCGGCGTCGACGAGGTGGGCCGCGGCCCGCTTTGCGGGCCGGTGGTGACTGCTGCGGTGATTCTCGATCCCGCGCGTCCGATCCAGGGGCTGAACGATTCCAAGAAGCTCAGCGAGGCCAAGCGCGAGGCGCTGTTCGACGAGATTCGCGAGAAGGCCCTGGCCTGGTGCATCGCCCGTGCCGAAGTCGAGGAGATCGACCAGCTGAACATCCTGCACGCCACCATGCTGGCCATGCAGCGTGCGGTTGAAGGCCTGTCCGTCACGCCCAAGTTGGCGTTGATCGACGGCAACCGCTGCCCGAAGCTCAAGGTGCCGGCGGCACCTGTGGTCAAGGGCGACGCTAGCGTTCCGGCGATTGCCGCCGCCTCGATCCTGGCCAAGGTCGCGCGCGATCGTGAAATGGCCGAGATGGAAGTGCTTTATCCCGGCTACGGCATCGGTGGGCACAAGGGCTACCCGACCCCGGTACACCTGGAAGCGCTCAGGCGCCTGGGCCCGACGCCGATCCATCGGCGCTCCTTCGGTCCCGTGCGCGAGTTGCTCGAGACCCCGAACGGACTGATCTGAGGCCGCACGGCGGCATTGGCGATCTGAAGCCTGTAGCTTTGCGGAAGGGGCCGGTACAATCGGCCGCTTATCGTTTCCGCGTTGCATAGGACCGTCATGACCGCCTCCTTCGTCCACCTGCGTCTGCATACCGAGTACTCCCTGGTCGACGGCCTGGTCCGGGTCAAGCCCCTGTGCAAGGCGGTGGCCGGTGCGGGCATGCCGGCGGTGGCGGTCACCGACCAGAGCAACATGTGCTCGCTGGTGAAGTTCTACAAGACGGCAATGGGCGCCGGGATCAAGCCGATCTGCGGCGCCGACATCTGGCTGGCCAACCGCGACGACGAAGGCCCGCTGAGCCGCCTGAGCCTGCTGGCGATGAACGCCAAGGGCTACCGCAATCTCACCGAGCTCATCTCCCGCGGCTGGCAGCACGGCCAGCGCAACGGTGAGATCATCATCGAACGCGAATGGGTCCGCGAGGCTGCCGAAGGCCTGATCGCCCTGTCCGCAGCGAAAGAGGGCGAGATCGGTCATGCCCTGCTGAACGGCGAGAACGACCTGGCCGACTCGCTGCTCGCCGAGTGGATGGAAGTCTTCCCCGATCGCTTCTACCTGGAAGTGCAGCGCACCAGCCGGGCATACGACGAAGAACACCTGCATGCCGCCGTGGCCCTGGCCGAACGCAGCGGCGCGCCGCTGGTCGCCACCAACGACGTGCGTTTCATCAAGCCCGAGGACTTCGAGGCCCACGAGACCCGCGTATGCATCGGTGAAGGCCGCGCACTGGACGATCCGCGCCGCTCGCGCAACTTCTCCGACCAGCAGTACCTGAAGACCCCGGCGGAAATGGCCGAGCTGTTCAGCGACCTGCCCGAGGCGCTGGAAAACACCGTCGAGATCGCCAAGCGCTGCAACATCGAAGTGCAGCTGGGCAAATACTTCCTGCCCAACTTCCCGATCCCCTTCGAAGGGATGGACATCAACGAATACCTTCGCCATGTCTCCTACGAGGGCCTGGAGGAGCGCCTGGCGGTGCTCTGGCCGAAGGAGACCACGCCGGACTACGAAGCCAAGCGGCAGATCTACATCGACCGCCTGGAGTTCGAGCTGGGCACCATCATCCAGATGGGCTTCCCCGGCTACTTCCTGATCGTGATGGACTTCATCAAGTGGGCCAAGAACAACGGCGTGCCCGTGGGCCCCGGCCGGGGCTCGGGTGCCGGCTCGCTGGTAGCCTACGTGCTGAAGATCACCGATCTCGATCCGCTGGCCTATGACCTGCTGTTCGAGCGCTTCCTCAACCCCGAACGTATCTCCATGCCCGACTTCGACGTGGACTTCTGCATGGAGGGCCGCGACCGGGTAATCGACTACGTGGCCGGTGCCTACGGGCGCAACGCGGTGAGCCAGATCATCACCTTCGGCTCCATGGCTGCCAAGGCGGTGGTGCGCGACGTGGCGCGGGTGCAGGGCAAGTCCTACGGGCTGGCCGACAAACTGTCGAAAATGATTCCTTTCGAAGTCGGCATGACCCTGGAAAAGGCCTACGAGCAGGAAGAGATGCTCCGCGACTTCCTCAAGTCCGACGAGGAAGCCCAGGAAATCTGGGACATGGCCCTGAAGCTCGAAGGCATCACCCGCGGTACCGGCAAGCACGCCGGCGGCGTGGTGATCGCGCCGACCAAACTCACCGACTTCGCGCCCATCGCTTGCGATGAAGAGGGTGCCGGCCTGGTGACCCAGTACGACAAGGACGACGTGGAGGCCGCCGGCCTGGTGAAGTTCGACTTCCTCGGCCTGCGTACGCTGACCATCATCAAGTGGGCGATGGAGATCATCCACCGCATCCAGCGCAAGAACGGCGACGACAACCTGGTCGACATCGACCGTATCCCGCTGGACGACAAGAAGACCTACGACCTGTTGCAGAAGGCGGAAACCACCGCGGTCTTCCAGCTTGAATCGCGCGGCATGAAGGAGCTGATCAAGAAGCTCAAGCCGGACTGCCTGGAAGACCTGATCGCACTGGTGGCGCTGTTCCGTCCCGGTCCGCTGCAGTCGGGCATGGTGGACGACTTCATCAACCGTAAGCACGGTCGCGAGGAAATCTCCTATCCGCACCCGGACTACCAGTACGCGGGCCTCGAGCCGGTCCTGAAGCCGACCTACGGCATCATCCTGTACCAGGAACAGGTGATGCAGATCGCCCAGGTCATGGCCGGCTACACCCTCGGCGGCGCGGACATGCTGCGTCGAGCCATGGGCAAGAAGAAGCCCGAGGAGATGGCCAAGCAGCGCGGCGGCTTCATCGAAGGCTGCGCCAACAACGGCATCGATGCGAACCTCGCGGGCAACATCTTCGACCTGGTGGAAAAGTTCGCCGGCTATGGCTTCAACAAGTCGCACTCGGCCGCCTATGGCCTGGTCTCCTACCAGACCGCCTGGCTGAAGACCCACTGGGCAGCCCCCTTCATGGCTGCGGTACTCACCGCGGATATGCAGAACACCGACAAGGTGGTGACGCTGATCGAAGAATGCCGGCACATGAAGCTGCGCATCGTGGCGCCGGATGTGAACAACTCCGAATTCCGCTTCACCGTCGACGACGACAACCAGATCGTCTACGGCCTCGGCGCGATCAAGGGCGTCGGTGAAGGTCCGGTGGAAGCCATCACCGAATGCCGCAATGAGGGTGGGCCGTTCAAGGACCTGTTCGACTTCTGCGACCGCGTCGACCTCAAGCGGATCAACAAACGAACTCTCGAGGCGCTGATCCGCGCCGGTGCGCTGGATCGCCTGGGCCCGTACTTCCATGACGAGGTCAAGGCCTACCAGGCCAACGTCGACCGCAACCGCGCGGTGTTGCTGGCGTCCATGGAGGAAGCCATCAAGGCCGCCGAGCAAACCTCGCGCAGCCATGACAGCGGCCACATGGACCTGTTCGGCGGACTCTTCGCCGAGCCGGAAGCGGACGTCTATGCCAACCATCGCAAGGCCAAGGAGCTGACCCTCAAGGAGCGGCTGAAGGGCGAGAAAGACACCCTCGGCCTCTACCTTACCGGTCACCCGATCGACGAGTACGAAGGTGAGGTCCGCCGCTTCGCCCGCCAGCGCATCGTCGAGCTCAAGCCCGCGCGCGACACCCAGACGGTGGCCGGCCTGATCGTCAACCTGCGAGTGATGAAGAACAAGCGCGGCGACAAGATGGGCTTCGTCACCCTCGACGACCGTTCCGGACGCATCGAAGCCTCGCTGTTCGCCGAGGCCTTCGCCGCCAACCAGGGCCTGCTGCAGACCGACGCCATGGTGGTGATCGAGGGCGAAGTAAGCCAGGACGACTTCTCCGGCGGCCTGCGCCTGCGCGCCAAGCGCGTCATGGGCCTCGAAGAGGCGCGCACTGCGCTGGCCGAAAGCCTGCGGGTGAAGGTCGCCGCCGATGCCCTCAAGGGCGACCGCCTGCGCTGGCTGGCCGAGCTTTGCGGGCGTCATCGCGGCAACTGCCCGGTGACCGTCGACTACAGTTCCAGCGACGCGCGCGCCCTGTTGCAGTTCGGCGAGGAATGGAAGATCGACCCGGCCGACAGTCTGATTCAGGCATTGCGTGACCAGTTCGGACGAGACAACGTCTTCCTCAACTACCGCTAGCGCGAGCGATGGCCAAGAGCCTCGTTCCCGCCAGCCTCGACCCTGGGCGCCCGATACCGTAAGGTAGGGCGCCAAACGGACCAGGCCCAGCCGCCATCAGCACGACGGATAGCCCATGAACCCGAATTTCCTCGATTTCGAACAGCCGATCGCCGACATGCAAGCCAAGATCGAAGAGCTTCGGCTGGTCGGCAACGACAACTCGATCAACATCAGCGACGAGATCTCCCGCCTGGAAGACAAGAGCCGGGCGCTGACCGAGAACATCTTCGGCAACCTGAGCAGCTGGCAGATCGCCCAGCTCGCCCGCCATCCGCGCCGCCCCTACACCCTCGACTACATCGAGCACATCTTCACCGAGTTCGAAGAGCTGCACGGCGACCGTCACTTCGCCGATGATGCCGCGATCGTCGGCGGCGTGGCTCGCCTGGGCGAGCAGCCGGTGATGGTCATCGGCCATCAGAAAGGCCGCGAAGTGCGCGAGAAAGTGCGCCGCAACTTCGGCATGCCGCGTCCGGAAGGCTACCGCAAGGCTTGCCGCCTGATGGAAATGGCCGAACGCTTCAAGATGCCGATCCTGACCTTCATCGACACCCCCGGCGCCTACCCGGGTATCGACGCCGAAGAACGCGGCCAGAGCGAGGCCATCGCCTGGAACCTGCGCGTCATGGCGCGCCTGAAGACCCCGATCATCGCCACCGTCATCGGTGAGGGTGGTTCCGGCGGTGCGCTGGCCATCGGTGTCTGCGACAACCTGAACATGCTGCAGTACTCCACCTACGCGGTGATCTCGCCGGAAGGCTGTGCCTCGATCCTCTGGCGTACCGCAGAGAAGGCGCCTGAAGCCGCAGAGGCCATGGGCATCACCGCGGCGCGCCTGAAGGACCTGGGTATCGTCGACACCGTGATCCCGGAGCCACTGGGCAGCGCCCACCGCGATCCGGCTGCCGCCGCGCAGAACATCCGTACCGCCATCGAGTCGCAACTGGCCATGCTCAAGGGCCTGAGCATCGACAAGCTGCTGGAGCGCCGCTACGAGCGCCTGATGAGCTACGGCATCGCCTGATTGCTCGCCGCGCCTTCGGGCGCGGGCCGGTCAGCGAAGAGGGCGGAACCTGCGAGGGTTCCGCCCTTCGCATTTCTGGCGACCGGCCGCCTCGTTTATGCTTGCCGGCATTGCTTATCCACAGCCCGATTTCCTGCCATGTCCCTGGAATCCCGACTGCTGATTGCCCTGACTCCCTGGCGCCACGCTCGCGCCTGGCGGGTTGGGCTGTCCGGCGGCCTGGATTCCGTCGTCTTGCTGCGCGCGCTGGCGCGTCTCGCCGAGAAGGAAGTATTGCCGCCAATCTCGGCCATTCATGTGCATCACGGTCTACAGGCCGTTGCGGATGACTGGCCGGCGCACTGTCAGGCGCTCTGCGATGAGCTGGGTGTGCCGCTGATCGTCGAGCGGGTCAAGGTCGAGCAGGGGGCAAGCCTCGAACAGCAGGCGCGCCGGGCGCGATATGCAGCCTTCGAAAAACATCTGGAGGAAGGCGAGTTTCTGCTAACCGCTCAACATCGCGACGACCAGGCCGAGACATTGCTCTTCCGCCTGCTGCGAGGTGCTGGTGTTCGCGGGCTGGCGGGCATTCCCGCTGTACGGCGGCTGGGGAGAGGGTCGCTGCTGCGCCCCTTGCTGGATGTCTCGCGTACGGAGCTTGAAAGCTACGCCCGCGAACAGGGCCTGCAGTGGGTCGAAGATCCATCCAATGGCAATACCGAATTCGCTCGCAACTTCATGCGCCAGAGAGTCTTGCCGATGCTCGCGGAGCGTTGGCCGCAAGCCTCGGCCAATCTGGCTCGCAGCGCTGCGCATCTGGCCGAAGCGGAGTCGTTGCTGAACGAGATGGCCATGCAGGACCTGGCTCTTGCCGATGTCTCGACGGCGTTCGACTGGTTACCTCTGCCTTCTTTGCAATTGGAGCCCTTGCGCAAACTAAGCGAGCCACGTCAGCGCAACGCGCTGCGCCATTGGTTGGCGCCTTTGACGCCGATGCCTGACAGCGCCCATTGGGCGAGCTGGCAGACGCTGCGCGATGCGGCCGGCGATGCTGTGCCCGTCTGGCGCCTGGGGGGAGGGGAGCTGCATCGCTGTGGTGATCGGCTCTGGTGGTTGTCCGGTCTCTGGCTGCACACCGTCGAAGGTGAAATGCAGTGGAGTGTTCCGACACAGCCACTCGTGCTGCCCGGAAATGGCGAGCTGCACCTGGACGGACTGCCGCCGGTCGGCTCGCTGCGGGTGACCTATCGTCGCGGTGGCGAGCGGCTGGAACTAGCCATGCGCGGCCGCCGTGATCTCAAACGGCTGCTCAATGAAAGCGCCTTGCCGCCGTTCGTTCGAAGCCGTCTGCCGCTGCTCTGGCGCGGCGATGAGCTGCTTGGCGTGGCCAATCTGCCAGCCCTGGTTCGGACGGGTGAGCAGGGCTGGCGCCTGCGCTGGATACCGCCGACGAATGACCCGGGTTTGAGCTGAAACGCCCTTTCCGGTAGACTACGCTCCCGTCTTGTACCGCTCCTGCCGATTCCCCCGGAATCAGCGGGAGTTCGCTATTTTAAGCGGCATGCGCCGCGGTTTGGGCCGCGGCCCATTCATCGCTTCCCCGGCGGCACAGCCGCCTAAACGCTGACATTCAGGGCTTTTCATGACGCGCTACATCTTCGTCACGGGTGGTGTTGTTTCTTCATTGGGGAAAGGCATCGCCTCGGCTTCCTTGGCTGCCATTCTGGAAGCGCGTGGCTTGAAGATCACGATGCTCAAGCTGGATCCGTACATCAACGTCGATCCGGGCACCATGAGCCCGTTCCAGCACGGTGAGGTGTTCGTCACCCACGACGGCGCCGAGACCGACCTCGACCTGGGCCACTACGAGCGCTTCGTGCGCACCACGATGACCCAGAACAACAACTTCACCACCGGCCGCGTCTACATGGACGTGCTGCGCAAGGAGCGCCGTGGCGACTACCTGGGCGCCACCGTGCAGGTGATCCCGCACATCACCGACGAGATCAAGCGTCGCATCATCAAGGGCGCCGGCGATGCCGACGTGGCCCTGGTTGAAGTCGGCGGTACCGTCGGCGACATCGAGTCGCAGCCGTTCCTCGAGGCGATCCGCCAGCTGCGCGTGGAAATCGGTTCGCGCCGCGCGATGCTGATGCACCTGACCCTGGTGCCGTACATCGCCACCGCTGGCGAGACCAAGACCAAGCCGACCCAGCACTCGGTGAAGGAACTGCGCTCCATCGGCCTGCAGCCGGACGTGCTGATCTGCCGTTCCGACCACCCGGTGGACGTGTCCTCGCGCCGCAAGATCGCGCTCTTCACCAACGTGGAAGAGCGCGCGGTCATCTCGCTGGAAGACGTCGACACCATCTACCGTATCCCGTCCGTACTGCACGCCCAGGGTCTGGACGACATCGTCGTCGAGCGCTTCGGCCTGGAGTGCGGTCCGGCTGACCTGTCCGAGTGGGACCGCGTGGTCGACGCCAAGCTCAACCCCGAGCGTGAAGTCACCATCGCCATGGTTGGCAAGTACATGGAACTGCTCGACGCCTACAAGTCGCTGATCGAAGCCATGACCCACGCCGGCATCCAGAGCCGCACCAAGGTCAACCTGCGCTACATCGACTCCGAAGACATCGAGCAACAAGGCACCAGTCTGCTCGAAGGCGCTGACGCCATCCTGGTTCCGGGTGGCTTCGGCCTGCGCGGCGTGGAAGGCAAGATCACCGCCGTGCAATACGCCCGCGAGAAGAAGCTGCCGTACCTGGGCATCTGCCTCGGCATGCAGGTCGCGGTCATCGAGTACGCCCGCAACGTGCTGGGCTGGAAAGACGCCAACTCCACCGAGTTCGACAAGTCCAGCGGCCACCCGGTCGTCGGCCTGATCACCGAATGGCAAGACTCCACCGGTGCCACCGAAGTGCGCACCGAGGCTTCCGACCTGGGCGGCACCATGCGCCTGGGCGCCCAGGAGTGTCAGCTGGAGCCGGGCACCCTGGTGCACGATTGCTACGGCAAGGACGTGATCGTCGAGCGTCACCGCCACCGCTATGAAGTGAACAACAACCTGCTGCCGCAACTGCAGGCTGCCGGCCTGAAGATTTCCGGTCGCTCCGGCGACGGCGCGCTGGTCGAAGTGGTCGAGTCGCCGGATCACCCGTGGTTCGTCGCCTGCCAGTTCCACCCGGAGTTCACCTCCACCCCGCGTGATGGCCACCCGCTGTTCAGCGGCTTCGTCAACGCTGCCCTGAAGCACGCCGGGAAGGCCTGAGCATGACCCAGAAGATCATCCGCGTCGGCGACATCCAGATCGGCAACGAACTGCCGTTCGTGCTGTTCGGCGGCATGAACGTGCTGGAGTCGCGCGACCTGGCCATGCAGGTCTGCGAAGAGTACGTGCGGGTTACCGAGAAGCTCGGTATCCCTTACGTGTTCAAGGCCAGCTTCGACAAGGCCAACCGCTCCTCGATCAACTCCTTCCGGGGTCCGGGGATGGAAGAGGGGCTGAAGATCTTCGAAGAGATCAAGCAGACCTTCAAGGTTCCGGTCATCACCGACGTCCACGAGCCCTACCAGGCTGCTCCGGTGGCGGAGGTGTGCGACATCATCCAGCTGCCGGCCTTCCTGTCCCGGCAGACTGACCTGGTCGTGGCGATGGCCAAGACCAACGCGGTGATCAACATCAAGAAGGCTCAGTTCCTCGCGCCCCAGGAGATGAAACACATCCTGACCAAGTGCGAGGAAGCCGGTAACGACCAGCTGATCCTTTGCGAGCGCGGTTCGAGCTTCGGCTACAACAACCTGGTCGTCGACATGCTCGGCTTCGGCATCATGAAGCAGTTCGGCTACCCGGTGTTCTTCGACGTGACCCACGCCCTGCAGATGCCGGGCGGTCGCGCCGATTCCGCTGGCGGCCGCCGCGCCCAGGTCACCGACCTGGCCAAGGCCGGCATGAGCCAGGGCCTGGCCGGCCTGTTCCTCGAAGCCCATCCGGATCCCGAACATGCAAAATGCGACGGCCCGTGTGCGCTGCGTCTGAACAAGCTCGAAGCGTTCCTGTCCCAGCTCAAGCAGTTGGACGACCTGGTGAAGAGTTTCCCCGTAATCGAGACTGCCTGAGTCTCACCAGCCCGCCCCGTTTTTCTTTTCTTCGGAGTGTTAACAACAATGGCAAAGATCGTCGACATCAAGGGCCGTGAGGTCCTGGACTCCCGCGGCAACCCCACCGTTGAAGCGGACGTGATCCTGGACAACGGCATCGTCGGCAGCGCCTGCGCCCCGTCCGGTGCTTCCACCGGTTCCCGCGAGGCTCTCGAACTGCGCGATGGCGACAAGAGCCGTTACCTGGGCAAGGGCGTGCTGAAAGCCGTGGCCAACGTCAATGGCCCGATTCGCGACCTGCTGCTGGGCAAGGACGCGGCTGACCAGAAGGCTCTGGATCACGCGATGATCGAGCTCGACGGTACCGAGAACAAAGGCAATCTGGGCGCCAACGCCATCCTGGCTGTCTCCCTGGCCGCCGCCAAGGCTGCCGCTCAGGCCAAAGGCGTGCCGCTGTACGCGCACATCGCCGATCTGAACGGCACCCCGGGCCAGTACTCCATGCCGGTTCCGATGATGAACATCATCAACGGCGGCGAGCACGCCGATAACAACGTCGACATCCAGGAGTTCATGGTTCAGCCGGTTGGCGCCAAGAACTTCGCCGACGCACTGCGCATGGGCGCCGAGATCTTCCATCACCTGAAAGCCGTGCTGAAGGCCCGTGGCCTGAACACCGCTGTCGGTGACGAAGGCGGCTTCGCACCGAACCTGGCTTCCAACGAAGACGCCCTGGCCGCCATCGCCGAAGCCGTCGCCAACGCCGGCTACAAGCTGGGCGAAGACGTCACCCTGGCTCTGGACTGCGCCTCCTCCGAGTTCTTCAAGGACGGCAAGTACGACCTGGAAGGCGAGGGCAAGGTGTTCAGCGCCGAAGGTTTCGCCGACTACCTGGCCGGCCTGACCCAGCGCTACCCGATCATCTCCATCGAAGACGGCATGGACGAGTCCGACTGGGCTGGCTGGAAAGTGCTGACCGACAAGATCGGCGAGAAGGTGCAACTGGTCGGCGACGACCTGTTCGTAACCAACACCAAGATCCTCAAGCGCGGTATCGAAGAGAAGATCGGCAACTCGATCCTGATCAAGTTCAACCAGATCGGCTCGCTGACCGAGACCCTGGAAGCCATCCAGATGGCCAAGGCCGCCGGCTTCACCGCGGTGATCTCGCACCGCTCCGGCGAAACCGAAGACAGCACCATCGCTGACCTGGCTGTCGGCACCGCTGCCGGCCAGATCAAGACCGGTTCGCTGTGCCGTTCCGACCGCGTGTCCAAGTACAACCAGCTGCTGCGCATCGAAGAGCAGCTGGGCGCCAAGGCGCCGTACCGTGGCCGCGCGGAATTCCGCGGCTGACGCTAGTCTGGTACGGTGAAGGGGTGGCAGGAGCCACCCCTTCGCATATGGAGTCCTGAAGTGCGTCTGAGTCGCCTGCGTAGCCCCTACTGGCTATTCCTCGTGCTGAGCCTCGCTCTCGCCGGCCTGCAGTATCGCCTGTGGGTAGGTGAAGGCAGCCTGGCGCAGGTGCGCGACTTGCAGAAGCAGATCGCCGATCAGCAGGGCGAGAACGAGCGCCTGCTGGAGCGCAACCGCATCCTCGAGGCCGAGGTGGCGGAGCTCAAGAAAGGCACCGAGACGGTCGAGGAGCGTGCCCGCCACGAACTCGGCATGATCAAGGACAAGGAAACCCTCTACCAGCTGGCCCAATGAAATTCCGCGACATTTCCCTTCCCGCCTTCTGGGCCGTGATTCCGGCCGCGGGCATCGGTTCGCGCATGCGCGCCGACCGTCCCAAGCAGTACCTCGACCTCGCCGGTCGCAGCATCCTCGAACATACCCTCGACTGCTTCCTCGGCCATCCGATGCTGAAGGGGCTGGTACTCTGTCTTGCCGCGGATGATCCGTGGTGGCCGGGCCTGGGCTGTGCCGACGATCCACGCATCGTGCGAGCCGAAGGTGGTCGCGAGCGCGCCGATTCCGTGCTCAATGGCCTGCTGAAGCTGAACGAGCTGGGCGCCGGAAGCGACGATTGGGTGCTGGTGCATGATGCGGCGCGTCCCAACCTGAGTCGCGGCGATCTCGATCGCCTGCTCGACGAGTTGGGCAACGATCCGGTGGGCGGCCTGCTCGGCATTCCCGCACGGGATACCCTCAAGCGCGTAGGCGAAGACGGCCGAGTGCTGGAAACCGTGGATCGCAGCGTCGTCTGGCAAGCCTATACCCCGCAGATGTTCCACCTGGGCGCGCTGCACCGCGCGCTGGCCGACGCCCTGGTTGCCGAAGCGGCAATCACCGACGAGGCATCGGCCATGGAGTGGGCGGGCTATGCACCGCGCATGGTCGAAGGCCGCGCGGATAACCTCAAGGTGACGACCCCCGAAGACCTGCAGCGCTTGCAGCAAACTTTCAGCAGGCGCTGAGGCTGGACATGAAGCGCCTCGCGATGTTCCTGCCCAGGCTCGAAGGCGTTCTGCACCGAATGTTGCGCTGGGCCGGAGACGGCTGGAAGTTGCCCTGGCTGTGCTTGGGGCTGGCCCTCGTCGGCACCCTGTTCGCCATCTACCCCATCACCTCCGTGGTGGTGCCGGCAGTCCTGCTGGTGCCACGGCGTTGGCTGGGCATCGCATTGTTCTGTGCGCTGGGAAGCAGTCTGGGGGCGCTGTTGCTGATGATCGTTGCCCACCACATGGGCTGGGCCAGCCTCTACGCTCACTTCCCGCAGATGTTGCAGGACCCGACCTGGCAGCGGGTGATGGACTGGACCCACAGCTACCACTTGCTGGCACTCTTCCTCGTATCCATCTCGCCGCTACCGCAGACGCCTGCGTTGGTGGTGCTGGCCAACGCCCCGCTGGACTATCCAGGCGCGCTACTGGTGGTCTTCGTCGGCAAGCTGCTCAAGTACGGCCTCTTCGCCTGGGTCGGTTCGCGTTTCCCAGCGCATATCCATGACTTCCTGCATCGCCACGGTCGGCATGCTGGCGCCGACGATTCGGCCCGGAGCCACTAGCGGCGTTGGACTCAAGCCGTTCCTGGATGAATGCGTTGCAGGCCATCCTTCAGGAAGTCCACCAATTGGCGAACCTTCGGCGACAGATGCCGCTGCTGCGGATAAAGCGCCCACACCGCGGTGTTTGGCGGCTGATGTTCCTCTAGCAGCGAGACGAGGCGGCCTCGCTGCAGATGCTCGAGCACGTAGTAGTCCGGCAACTGGCATAGGCCAAAGCTGCGCAGAGCGGCATCGAGTACTGCTTGTCCACTATTGCAGCGCCAGTTGCCCTGGACGCGGTGCTGGGTTTCCCGGCCATTCTCGAGGAAGGTCCAGATGTCGCTGCTGCCGATCAGGCAATTGTGCTGCGGCAATTCGGCCGGCGACTGCGGCGCGCCGTGCCGTGCCAGGTATTCGGGCGTGGCGCAGAGATACATGACTCGCGGCGCGATGCGCGTGGCCACCAGCCGCGAATCGCTGAGGCGCCCGAGGCGGATGGCCAGGTCAAAACCTTCGTGGAGCAGGTCGAGTTGCCGGTTGGATAGTTCCATCTCGACGCGCAGTTGCGGGTAGTCGGCCATGAAGGCGTTCACCAGCGGCACCACGAAGCGCTCGCCGTAAGCGACGGCGCAGGTCATGCGCAGCAGGCCCTTGGGTTCGGCGGAGAGGTCGCTGACCGCGCGCAGTGCCTCGTCGCGGGCATCCTGCAGGCGCTGGCAGTGCTGGAGGAACGTCTGCCCGGCTTCACTCAGCGAGACACGGCGGGTGCTGCGATAGAGAAGGCGTGTCTGCATGCGTTCTTCCAGCCGCGCAATCTGCCGGCTGACATGCGAGGAGGAGACGCCCAGGCGTTCGGCCGCCGCGGTGAACTGGCCGGTTTCCGCTACGGCGACGAATTCGTCGAGCCCTTCCCAGCGATTCATCTGTATTGTCCCTGTATGGCAATAATATTTTGATTATTGCCTGATTATTCCCTGGCAGGCACTTTTCTACACTTTCAAGGCTGTATCCCGTGCATCTGCCGGGCAGCCGAATTCCCGCCGGCGCCGTTTGCCGGCCGCTTCCGCCCAGCGGCGGGAGCCCACGCATCAATCCGCCAGGAGTTTCGAGATGATCAAGTCCCGTGCCGCCGTCGCCTTCGCCCCCAATCAGCCGCTGCAGGTTGTAGAGGTCGACGTGGCGCCGCCGAAGAAGGGTGAGGTGCTGGTTCGCATCGTCGCCACCGGGGTCTGCCACACCGACGCCTACACCCTGTCCGGTCAGGATTCCGAAGGCGTGTTCCCGTGCATCCTCGGCCATGAAGGTGGCGGCATCGTCGAAGCGGTGGGCGAGGGGGTTACTTCGCTGCAGGTCGGCGATCACGTGATCCCGCTGTACACCGCCGAATGCCGCGAGTGCAAATTCTGCAAATCCGGCAAGACCAACCTCTGCCAGGCCGTGCGCGCCACCCAGGGCAAGGGCCTGATGCCCGACGGCACCACGCGCTTCTCCTACAACGGCCAGCCGATCTACCACTACATGGGCTGCTCGACCTTCTCCGAGTACACCGTGCTGCCGGAAATCTCCCTGGCCAAGATCCCGAAAGAGGCGCCGCTGGAGAAGGTCTGCCTGCTCGGCTGCGGCGTCACCACCGGTATCGGTGCCGTGCTCAACACCGCCAAGGTCACCGAGGGCTCCACCGTGGCCATCTTCGGCCTTGGCGGCATCGGTCTGGCGGCGATCATCGGCGCCAAGATGGCCAAGGCCTCGCGGATCATCGCCATCGACATCAACCCGGCCAAGTTCGACATCGCCAAGGAGCTGGGCGCAACTGACTTCGTCAATCCGAAAGACCACAGCAAGCCGATCCAGGACGTCATCGTCGAGATGACCGACGGCGGCGTGGACTACTCCTTCGAGTGCGTCGGCAACGTGCAACTGATGCGCGCGGCCCTGGAGTGCTGCCACAAGGGCTGGGGCGAGTCGACCATCATCGGTGTCGCCGGCGCCGGCCAGGAGATCAGCACCCGGCCGTTCCAGCTGGTCACCGGTCGCGTCTGGCGCGGTTCGGCGTTCGGCGGCGTGAAAGGTCGTACCGAGCTGCCCAGCTACGTGGAAAAGGCGCAGAAGGGTGAAATCCCTCTGGATACCTTCATCACCCACACCATGGGCCTGGACAAGATCAACGAGGCCTTCGATCTGATGCATGAAGGCAAGAGCATCCGTTCGGTCATCCACTACTGATGGGACGGCCGGAGCGCCGCCAGCGCTCCGGCCCTGAAGGAAGGAGGTTCCCATGGCGGAATCCATCGAGCTGATCAGCAGCCAGAAAAGCTTCGACGGTTGGCACCAGCGTTATCGCCACCGCTCCGAAGTGCTCGGCTGCGACATGGTGTTCGCCGTCTACCTGCCGCCCCAGGCCGAGCCCGAGGCGGGGCTGCCAGTGCTCTACTGGCTCTCGGGGCTGACGTGCACCGACGAGAACTTCATGCAAAAGGCCGGTGCCCAGCGCATGGCTGCCGAACTTGGCCTGGTGCTTGTGGCGCCGGACACCAGCCCGCGGGGCCCGGACGTGCCGGGCGATCCCGACGGCGCGTGGGATTTCGGCCTTGGCGCGGGTTTCTACGTCAACGCCACCCAGGAACCCTGGGCGCGCCACTACCGCATGCACGACTACGTGGTGCACGAACTGCCGGCGCTGATCGAGGACAACTTCCCCGTATCACATCGCCGCGGTATTGCCGGCCACTCCATGGGTGGACACGGTGCGCTGGTCTGCGCCTTGCGCAATCCGGGACGCTATCAGTCGCTGTCGGCTTTCGCGCCGATCAGCCATCCAAGCGATTGCCCCTGGGGGCAGAAAGCCCTCGGTCGTTTCCTCGGTAAAGACCGAGCGGCCTGGGCCGAATGGGACGCCTGCGAGTTGCTGGCGAAGGCCAGCGAGCGCCTGCCGATCCTCGTCGACCAGGGCGAGCGCGACGACTTCCTGGCTACGCAGCTCAAGCCCGAGGCCCTGCGCCAGGCGGCGGAGGCGGTGGGGCACCCGCTGAATCTGCGTCTGCACCCGGGGTATGACCACAGCTACTACTTCATCGCCAGCTTCATCGATGACCACCTGCGACACCACGCGCAAGCACTGACAGCGCCGGCCTGACACCGGCGCTGCGGCTTTCCGGTAGAATCGACGCCCTGACAGTTTCAGGGCGTTTTTTCATGCGTATCGGCCACGGCTACGACGTACACCGCTTCGGCGAAGGCGACTTCATCACCCTCGGCGGTGTGCGCATTTCGCACAAATTCGGACTCATCGCGCACTCCGATGGCGACGTGCTGCTGCACGCCCTGGCCGACGCGCTGCTTGGGGCCTGTGCCCTGGGCGACATCGGCCGGCACTTCCCCGATACCGACCCGCGCTTTAAAGGCGCCGACAGCCGCGCATTGCTGCGCCACGTCGTCAGCCTGGTAAAGGGCAAGGGCTACGTGGTCGGCAACGTCGACGCCACTATCGTCGCCCAGGCGCCGAAAATGGCGCCGCATATCGAAGCCATGCGCGCGAATATCGCTGCCGATCTCGAGGTCGAGGTGGATCAGGTAAACGTCAAGGCCACTACCACCGAGAAGCTCGGCTTCACCGGTCGCGAAGAGGGCATCGCCGTGCATGCCGTGGCTTTGCTGGTCCGCCCATGACCGAGCTGGAACTGCTGGGCCCTCGCGCCCATGGCGAACCCTGCGGGCAGGCAGTGCTCAAGGCCGTGGCCGAGGACTTCCAGGTCGACGAGGTGCTGGACATCCCGCTATCCGGTGATGGCGAGCACCTCTGGCTGTGGGTCGAAAAACGCGGGCTGAACACCGAGGAAGCGGCTCGCCGCCTGGCCCGCGCCGCCGGCGTCTCGCAACGGATGATCAGCTACGCCGGGCTCAAGGATCGCCAGGCGCTGACCCGGCAGTGGTTCAGCCTGCACCTGCCGGGCAAGGCCGATCCCGATCTGACCGCCGCCGAAGATGATTCGCTGCGCATCCTCCAGCGCACCCGGCACCAGCGCAAGCTGCAGCGCGGCGCCCATTCGGCCAATGGTTTCTGCCTGCGCCTGACCCAGCTGAGCGCCGACAAGGCAGCGCTGGAAGAGCGCCTGCAGCGCATCGCTCGCGAAGGCGTGCCCAACTACTTCGGCAGCCAGCGCTTTGGTCATGACGGCGGCAACGTCGTCGATGCGCGCAGTTGTGCCGAGCGCGGCATCCTTCCGGAGCAGCGCAATCTGCGCTCGCGAATGCTCTCGGCCGGACGCAGCTTCCTCTTCAATCAGGTGCTTGCCCAACGGGTGGCCGAGGGGGACTGGAATCGCGCCCGAGTCGGCGACCTGCTGGCCTTCACCGACAGCCGTAGCTTCTTCCCGGCAGGCGAGGCGGAATGCGCCGATCCGCGCCTGGCTATTCTGGACCTGCATCCGACGGGGCCGCTCTGGGGCAAGGGCGCGTCGCCTGCTGCCGGCCGGACCGCCGAGCAGGAGAATGCCATCGGCGCTGACGAAATGGCACTTTGCCAATGGCTGGGCGATGCGGACCTGGTGCACGAACGGCGTATCCTGCGCCTCCCCATCCAGAGTCTGGCATGGCATTATCCCGGCCCTGACATTCTGCAACTGGAATTCGTCCTGCCGGCAGGCTGCTTCGCCACCGTCGTCGTGCGCGAGCTGGTCGATCTGATACCGGCGGGGCAGATGGAAAACCCATGCGCATATTGATTGCCAACGACGACGGGGTTAACGCGCCCGGTATCGCCGCGCTTTACGACGCGCTGAGCGAACACGCCGAGTGCGTGGTGGTCGCTCCCGAACAGGATCGTAGCGGCGCCAGCAGTTCGCTGACGCTGGACCGGCCGCTGCACGCGCAGCGCCTGAGCAACGGATTTATCGGTATCGACGGTACGCCGACCGATTGCGTGCACCTGGGCCTGAACGGCTTGCTCGAGACCTTGCCGGACATGGTGGTCTCGGGCATCAACCTGGGCGCCAACCTCGGCGATGACGTGCTCTATTCCGGAACTGTGGCAGCCGCTATCGAAGGGCGCTTCCTGTCGCGGCCGGCTTTCGCCTTCTCGCTGCTCTCGCGGCAGCCGGACAATCTTTACAGCGCGATGCACTACGCGCGCCTGCTGGTGCAGAACCACGAGCAGCTCGACCTGCCGCCGCGTAGCGTGCTCAACGTCAACGTGCCTAACCTGCCGCTGGAGCGCATCCGCGGAGTCCGCCTGACTCGCCTGGGCCACCGCAAGCGCGCTGCCGCGCCGGTCAAGGTGGTCAATCCGCGCGGCAAGGAAGGCTACTGGATTGCCGCTGCCGGCGATGTCGAAGATGGTGGAGAAGGCACTGACTTCCATGCCGTGATGCAGGGGTACGTATCCGTTACTCCTCTGCAGCTGGACCGTACCTTCCATGAGGCGTTCAATGGCCTGCAGGACTGGATCGGAGGGCTCGAGCATGGCCGATGACCTGACGCGCCGCGGAATTGGCATGACCTCGCAGCGGACGCGGGAGCGCCTGATTCAGCGTCTGTACGAGGAAGGGCTGTCCAACGCCCATGTACTCGAAGTCATTCGCCGTACGCCGCGCCATCTGTTCGTCGATGAAGCTCTATCGCACCGGGCCTACGAAGACACCGCGCTGCCGATCGGGCATAACCAGACAATCTCCCAGCCGTTCATGGTGGCGCGGATGACCGAGTTGCTGCTGGCGGCCGGTCCGCTGGACAAGGTGCTGGAGATCGGTACTGGCTCCGGCTACCAGACCGCCGTGCTGGCGCAACTGGTCGAGCGCGTCTTCTCCGTCGAGCGCATCCAGGCGCTGCAGGATCGTGCCAAGGAGCGCCTTGCGGAGCTAAACCTGAGAAATGTTGTCTTTCGCTGGGGGGACGGCTGGGAAGGCTGGCCGGCGCTGGCACCGTACAACGGCATCATAGTTACCGCGGCGGCTGCCGAGGTGCCTCAGGCACTGCTAGACCAACTGGCACCGGGCGGACGCCTGGTCATTCCGGTGGGGAGCGGAGAGGTGCAGCAGCTGATGCTGATAGTGCGAACCGACGACGGCTTCCAGCGCAGCACCCTGGACTCGGTGCGTTTCGTCCCTCTACTCAATGGCCCGCTGGGCTAGTCCAGGATGCGACTGTCGGCCTGAGCCGCAGCGGAGAATACCGGCAGTAGCCGGGCATGTTTGAAATGGATAAGGGGGAAGGGGTGAGCCTGAACGCAGCCCTTGCACAACGGAATTGGATCCAGGGCGCTTGCCGGCTGATGCTGGCGGTCGTCCTCTGCTCCCTGATGGTTGCCTGTTCGTCTACGCGCAGCAGCAGCTCCTCCTCTTCGGTACAGCAGAGCGCCGAACCAACCCGTGCCCCTGTGACCAACGGCCAGTACCAGGTACGCCGTGGCGACACCCTTTATTCGATCGCCTTCCGCTATGGATGGGATTGGAAAGCCCTGGCTGCGCACAACAATATCCCTGCGCCCTATACCATTCGCCCGGGCCAGACGATCCGCTTCGACGGAAAAGCGGCACCTCAGTCGTCTGTCGCTAAAAATACCCCGCCTGTCGCTCCGGTCGTGGTAACCAAGTCCGCAACCAGTGTTCAGCAGCCGCCGAAGAGCGAGACGGCGAAAGCCGCCATTATTCCGCCATCTTCCGCAACTACCGCCACTTCCCCGGCGGTAGGCAAGGGGGCAGAAGGTTGGGTGTGGCCGACCAGCGGTACTCTGATAGGTCGCTTTGCATCAAACGGGAGTTTGAATAAAGGGATTGATATAGCCGGGCAATTGGGCCAGCCTGTCTTGGCTGCGTCGAATGGTACGGTTGTGTACGCCGGTAGTGGTTTGCGGGGCTACGGCGAACTCGTGATCATCAAGCACAGCGATACCTACGTCAGCGCCTACGGCCACAACCGGAGGCTGCTTGTTCGGGAAGGGCAACAAGTCAAAGTCGGGCAGAACATTGCCGAGATGGGCTCCACGGGCACGGACCGGGTGAAGCTGCACTTCGAGATTCGCCGCCAAGGCAAGCCCGTAGACCCTCTGCAGTACTTGCCACCTCGTTGATCGTTGTCGCTCCCTGCGTGGGTGAGCGGGTTCAGGCGTCCCAAGGATATGGAATCGCCTGAACTTGTTGTCGAACTCAGCAAGGGATAACGATATGGCACTCAAGAAAGAAGGGCCGGAGTTTGACTTGGATGACGAGCTGCTGTTGCTGGAGCCCGCCATCTCTTTCGAAGAGTCACTTGCCGAAGAGCAGGTCTCCCTTCAAGTCACTCCCAAAACAACCTCTCTGTCTTCACTGAAGCAGCACAAGCATATCGACTACAGCCGGGCACTGGATGCTACCCAGCTGTATCTCAACGAAATCGGTTTCTCGCCTCTGCTGACGCCCGAAGAAGAAGTCCACTTCGCGCGCCTGGCCCAGAAGGGCGACCCTGCCGGCCGGCGGAGGATGATCGAGAGCAACCTGCGCCTGGTGGTGAAGATCGCCCGACGCTATGTCAATCGGGGGCTATCGCTGCTCGACCTGATCGAAGAAGGCAATCTCGGTCTGATTCGTGCGGTGGAGAAGTTCGACCCGGAGCGCGGCTTCCGCTTCTCTACCTACGCGACCTGGTGGATTCGACAGACCATTGAGCGGGCCATCATGAATCAGACTCGCACCATTCGTTTGCCGATCCATGTGGTCAAGGAGCTCAACGTCTACCTGCGGGCGGCGCGTGAGCTCACCCACAAGCTGGACCATGAACCCTCTCCCGAAGAGATCGCCAATCTTCTCGAGAAGCCGGTGGACGAGGTCAAGCGCATGCTCGGTCTCAACGAGCGTGTCACTTCGGTCGATGTCTCCCTGGGGCCGGATTCGGATAAAACCCTGCTCGATACCCTGACCGATGACCGCCCGACGGATCCCTGCGAACTGCTGCAGGATGATGATCTGAGCGAGAGCATCGACCAGTGGCTGTCCGAGCTGACCGACAAGCAGCGCGAAGTGGTGATCCGCCGCTTTGGTCTACGCGGCCACGAAAGCAGCACCCTCGAGGAAGTGGGGCAGGAGATTGGACTGACGCGCGAACGGGTGCGCCAGATCCAGGTCGAGGCTCTCAAGCGCTTGCGCGAGATCCTCGAGAAGAACGGTCTGTCGAGCGACGCCCTGTTCCAGTAACAGGTGATCAGATGAAAGAGCCCGGAGTGATTCGGGCTTTTTTATGCGCGCGTTGTAAGCCTTTGCTTACACGTGCTGTGAGTAATTGTCGCTTTTGCCTGCCCGAAAAAGGGATGTGCAACGCTGACTCATTCTAAGCTATTGTTTTTAATGGATTTATTAATGTGGTCCGCGGGCGATAGGCTGTGCCCGGTGACATTTCGTCGCCTTGCGACGTATTGGCAGATCATTAATATCACCCCTGCGTACACGGAATGACGCGGGTCGAAAAGGACTTCGGCCAGGACGTCGCGGGATGCGACTCATCAGGATGATGGGGTAGGGAAAAAAAGGGCGGGTTAATCCCGCCCCTTTTTTTTGCCTGCAGAAAAGTACCGCCCAGATACAACAAGGCCCGCTCTTGGCGGGCCTTGCGGGTGCGATCAACGCTCCAGGTGCTTCAGCTTGTCGGCTACACCGTCCCACTCTTCCGCGTCGGCGAGAGGGTCTTTCTTCTCGGTGATGTTTGGCCAGACGTCAGCCAGATCCTTGTTCAGCTCGATGAACTCCTGCATGTTCTCGGGCACTTCGTCCTCCGAGAAGATCGCCTGGGCCGGGCATTCCGGCTCGCAGAGCGCGCAGTCGATGCACTCGTCAGGGTGAATGACGAGGAAGTTCGGGCCTTCGTAGAAGCAGTCGACCGGGCAGACTTCCACGCAGTCGGTGTATTTGCACTTGATGCAGTTGTCGGTGACGACGAAGGTCATTTTCTAATTCTCTCCTCAGGCGGGCGGCACAGCGCGCGCGATTCTAGCAGCTTGTAGGCGCGTCCGTCAGACTCGCATCTTCCATGCATATAACAGATCGAGTGCCTGGCGGGGCGTCAGATCATCGGGTTGGATGCGCGCCAATTCATCGATCAGCGGGTGTGGCAGGCTGGCGAAGAGGTCACTCTGCATGGGCACTGCAGGCTTGCCGAGCTCCTGGCGCGGATGTTCGTGAGGCAGGCTGGTGGTTTCCAGGCGCGCAAGGTGTTCGCGGGCGCGCTGGATCACCATGCCGGGAACGCCTGCCAATTGCGCGACGGCCAGGCCGTAGCTCTGGCTGGCCGGCCCGGGTAGCACATGGTGCAGGAAGACAATCCGCTCATTGTGCTCAGTGGCGTTGAGATGGACGTTGGCGACCACGGGTTCGCTTTCTGGCAGCACCGTCAGTTCGAAGTAGTGAGTGGCGAACAGGGTGAATGCGCGCAGCTTGGCCAGATGCTCCGCTGCCGCCCAGGCCAGCGAAAGACCGTCAAAGGTGCTGGTGCCGCGTCCGACTTCGTCCATCAGCACCAGGCTGCGGTCGGTGGCGTTGTGCAGAATGTTGGCGGTTTCGCTCATTTCCACCATGAAGGTCGAGCGGCCGCCGGCGAGGTCATCGGAAGAGCCGATCCGAGTGAAAATGCGGTCCACCAGCGACAGCTCGCACTTCGCCGCCGGAACGAAACTACCAATGTGCGCGAGGAGCACGATGAGCGCCGTTTGGCGCATATAGGTGGATTTACCACCCATGTTCGGACCGGTAATTACCAACATGCGCGTGTCTTCATCGAGCGTCAGATCGTTGGCCACGAAGGGGGTGTCCAGCACCTGCTCCACCACCGGATGGCGGCCTTGCTCGATGCGAATACCCGACTCCTCGACGAATCGTGGGCGGTTCAGATCAAGATGCAGAGCGCGCTCGGCCAGGTTGGCCAGTACGTCCAGTTCGGCTAGGGCTGCTGCGGTGTCCTGCAGCGGCGCAAGCTGGGCGATCAGCAGTTCGAGCAACTCTTCGTACAGTTGCTTCTCGCGAGCCAGTGCGCGGCTTTGCGCGGAAAGCGCTTTGTCTTCGAAGGCCTTCAGTTCCGGGGTGATAAAGCGCTCTGCACCTTTAAGCGTCTGGCGGCGGATGTAGTCGGCCGGAGCCTGTTCAGCCTGGACCCTTGGCAGTTCGATGTAGTAGCCATGGATGCGGTTGTAGCCCACCTTGAGGTTAGGCAGCCCAGTGCGGGCTTTCTCGCGAATTTCCAGGTCCATCAGGTACTGGCCGGCGTTCTCGCTGAGCGTTTGCAGCTCGTCCAGCTCCGCGTCGTAACCGCGCTTGATTACTCCGCCATCGCGGATGACTGCTGGCGGATTGTCGATGATCGCTCGTGCCAGCAGGTCCGCCAACTCCGGATAGGTGCGGATACTGGAGGCCAGTTCGCCCAGGTGCGGGGCTTCCAGTTCGTTCATGCCATGTTGCAGCGCCGGCAGTGCGGCCAGGGCATCACGCAGGCGCGCAAGGTCGCGGGGACGGGCGTTGCGCAGACCGATACGCGCGAGGATGCGCTCGACATCACCAATTTCCTTCAGCTGTGGCTGAAGGTTCTCGAAGCGGTAGCGCTCGAGCAGGCAAGCGATGGATTCCTGGCGTGCTTCGAGTATCGCGCGGTCGCGTAGAGGGCGATTCAGCCAGCGGGTCAGCAGGCGGCTGCCCATGGCGGTCTGGCAGCGGTCCACCACCGATTGCAGGGTGTTGTCCCGACCGCCGGCGAGGTTGATGTCCAGCTCGAGGTTGCGACGGCTTGCACCGTCCAGCACGACTGTATCGTCCAGGCGCTCATGGCGCAGGCTGCGCAGGTGCGGCAGGGCGGTACGTTGGGTTTCCTTGGCATAACCGAGCAGGCAGCCGGCAGCACCGATGGCCAGGGTGAGATCTTGGCAACCGAAGCCTTTCAGATCCTGGGTGCCGAACTGCTGGCACAGGCTCTTGAACGCCGAGTCGCGATCGAAGTCCCAGGGCGCGCGACGGCGTGCGCCGCGGCGTTTTTCCGCCGGGAGGCCGGTTGGCCAGTCGTCGGGAATCAGCAGTTCCGCCGGGTTGAGGCGTTCGAGCTCGGCCAGCAGCGGTTCCCAGCCACGAATTTCCTGGACGCTGAACCTGCCGCTGGTAATGTCCAGTACGGCGAGGCCGAACAGTCGTTCGTCACCCAGGACGGCACCCAGCAAGTTGTCGCGGCGCTCGTCGAGGAGAGCTTCGTCGCTCACGGTTCCAGGGGTGAGGATGCGCACTACCTGGCGCTCCACCGGACCCTTGCTGGTGGCGGGATCGCCGATCTGCTCGCAGATCACCACCGACTCGCCGAGCTTGACCAGCTTGGCCAGGTAGCCCTCGGCAGAGTGGAAGGGAATTCCGGCCATCGGGATGGCATTGCCCGCCGACTGACCTCGGGCGGTCAGGGTGATGTCGAGCAGCTTGGCGGCCTTCTTGGCGTCCTCGTAGAACAGCTCGTAGAAGTCACCCATGCGATAGAACATCAGTTGGTCCGGATGCTGATTCTTCAGCTTCCAGTACTGTTGCATCATTGGGGTGTGCTGAGAAAGATCGTTCATTCAATCACTTAGGTGAAAACGTCTATTTGACGAACGCTGCCTGTCTAATACTTATCGATCATGCCGACCGTTCGTCGGGTACGATGCGTAGGCTAGAGAGGCTGCGAGCCGTCATGGGAAAAACGCATAGCGTATCGTTTCGAGCGTCCTTTCCCAAGGCAATACGATAGGGTTCGCGTGGCCATAACTGATTGAATCAATGAAGGGCGAAACACAATTGGCTGAGTCATCTGAATCTGCTTCCAGACTTAAATTGGGATGGTTGGTCGCTTGGGGGCTTCCGATGGCAGCCCTAATGATCACGGTCGTATCGACTTCATGGACGCTCTTTTCGTCCCTGGAAGATGCTAATCGCCAAGCAACGAGGCTTCTTCAAGGCTCCGAAAGCAAAGATTCGTTGAAAGTGGACGTCACGTTGCTGAAGGAGGACGTTGATCAGCTTAAGAGGGCGGTTTTCCAGTCTGCGCCGCTTCCAAGCGATCAGCAGTTGGCGCTGAAGATTGACGATTTGAAACAGCAAATGAACTCGCTGGATCAGCGCCTTGGAAAGCTTGAGACTGCCATCATGGCGAGCCCAGCGAAGGCTCTTGAGATACCCCTATTGCAGCGGGATTTAGATAGTGTGAAGGCGAGCCAACTGACCCACCAGGCTGCGATGGCCGCTAGCGTTGACAGAATATATGACCAGAACAAATGGCTGCTTGGCGGCATGGCCGTAAGCATCATTGTCCTTGCCATAACGTCCCTCGCGCGGGGGCGTGAGGCTTCAAATTAGGACTGCTTCGGAATGGCTCGTCGGGAAAGTGCAGGCCCAGTTGCAATATCTATCTCCCGAAGTCGGATGTAGCGGTCGGTCATTCGCGGGTCGCTGTGACCTGCCAGCAACTGCGGATTGTTCCCCTGGTTTTTGGTGTCGGTGATTGCCTTGGCGCGAAGGTCATGCAGGGTGGCGTCTTTAACCCCGGCACGCTCACACGCTTTCTTGAACTGCTGCTTGACCGTCTCGTAAATCACCGGCTTGCAGGTGGTCCGGGTGGTGAACAGGGTGAGGCCCCGTGCTGAGCGGGGCAGGGCTTTGGTTCGTGTGATCACATCGTCGATGTCAGGCGTCATGGCGACAATCAGGCGCTTGCCTGTTTTCTGCTGCTTGAAAGCTATGCCCTCGTCACTGATGTCGGACAGCTTGATGCCGAGCACATCGTTGATGCGTTGGCCGGTCAGGTAGGCCATCTGGTAGATCACGCGCATGTTTTCGGTCGATACCGCGCAGATCGCTAGGAACTCGTCATCGGTGATATAGCGCTCGCGCTTCTTCTCGACGTGCCGTCGGATGCCGATGCATGGGTTGGCGTCGACCCGCTGCCATTCCACCGCATAGCTGAACACGGTGCGCAGGAAGCTGAGCATTCGATTGGCCATGTTCGGCGTGCCGGCTAGCTCGGCCTTGATGGCTGCAACGTGGCGCGGCAAGACCTGGTCAGGATTGAACTGCGCCAGGATTTTCTTCAGTCGCTCGGCCAATGTGGTGTACTGCGTCACCGTGTTGGATGCGAGGTTCGGGCTGATGTGCCGCAGGACTTCGTCGATCAAGTCGGGCATGGCGCCTCCGGACCTCGGCGCAACTTTCTTGGCGTATTCCTTCAGTGCTGCCTCCAGCGTGCTGCCAAGGCGCTCCCACTTGCCCTGATGGACGTAGTAGAAGGCGCCGTGCTTCTGGTAGACCTTTGCAGGCAGGTGTCGATCTTTCTTTCTGGGTCGCATCAGGATGCCCACTGTAGCTGTGGTGCCTGTTCAGTCGCGACGGTACCGCCCAGGCGCTCGAGAACTTTTTCTCGCAGCACCTTAGGTTTCCCGTCCCCTCCAATCATATGTGGGATCTTTTCGGCCCTCAGCCATCGCGCCTGCGCGGATGGCTTCTGCTTGCCTGAAAGCGTCTGCAGTTCGGCCTCTGACAGAAACACCATCGTTTCCCAGGTCTGTGGGGAGTTGGCCCCAGGCCGCGCTGCGGTGCGGTTCGGGTTCTGCTTGGTCTGACGGCTCACAGATGACACCCCCACTCCCAGTACATGAACGCCGGAATCACCGGCACGATGATGCAAAAGCCGATCACGGCGAAGACCAGCGCAATAGCGCTGCCGGCGTAGAGCAGGGCGTTACGCATGGCTATCTCCTTCGATATTGGCCGGCGGGTGCGCGCAGCGGTTCAGTAGATCGATGATTTCGGTGACTGGCACCGGCATGCCGTTTCTCAGGATTGCTGCGCCATCGTCGCAGATGCCCTCGGAATAGAGCGGCCCGCCCGCCTCGGATTTAGGAAGCCGCAGCTGTAGCCCCTTGATCGCCTTGGCCAGCGCGCTACGCGCTCCGGTAACGCATTTGCGGCACTCGGTGATGCGGATGGTGCATTCGGCGCTCATCAGCCAGCCGTCCACGATGTTCAGTGCGGTCGCCAGTTCTTGGGTATTGATGCTCATGCTGCCACCCCCTGGACCCTGACGACGGCCATCGGCATGCTGCGAGCACTATTGATGGCAAGGGGATGGCCATGCTTCCAAACGAATTCACGATCAAGTTGCGCCCGCGCAGCCTGTTGATTGGTGCGTTGCTGTCGCCGTTTGCTGTTGTGCTGGCGATTTGGGTTTTCAGTTGGCCCTGGAGTAGCAGCAATGCGTCCGGTTGGGTCCAGGCGGTTGGTAGCCTCATCGGCTTGGGCATTGCCCTGTGGCTTCCCTGGCGGGAGGGGCGCAGGCGCGAGTCCGATGATTTCAGGAAGAACTTGGGTCTTACTCGACGGCTGTACTACACGGCTCATGAGATCAACGGTCGGTTGGAGTTCATGTTTCCCAGCGGCATCTTCAAGGGCTTCGATGCTCGTAGCGACATTGAGTCGATGAGCAGGGTGCTGGTTAGGCTGAACACCACGTTTGATGATGATCATGATCCGCGTCGAGTGGCCCTTACACACCAATTGCGGCAGAACCTGCCCGCCGTCATCGCTAATCTGGACAAGTTTTCCAGTAAGCAGGGAGATGGAGAGGAGGCGCTGCGGCAGCTTTGGGGGTACTACAAGCGGAATGTCGAGTTGTGCTGGAAGGAGATCGTCAAGCTTGAGCAAGGGTTGCCTGCAAATGAGCGAACGAAAAACATTCACGACCCCGGCTAGCTGAGCTTCACTGACCTGCTTATACCCCTCGACAAGCTGCGCGTGCGGCGCAGTGGGGGAGCGAAGCGATGCAGCATCTTTTGCGCCTCGGCGCACGCGTGTCGTGGGGTATGCGACCCCTGCGTGGACTTGGGGCTTGGGTAGGAATATGCCTGCTGCTGCGCAGCAGAGGCTTTCTATAGCGCCACCCTCGGGCATCGAGGGGCGGCCTGCGAGGCTCAGTGTCAGCAGGCAGCGACGTGCCAGGCCGCCGCCGCGCTTTCGCGCAGCCGGGGCTTTGGTGCTCAGGGTGGCGGGTGCCAGGGCGCAGCCCTGATCTTGTGCCGCTACGCGGCGAGCCGGGATGCGAGGGGTCATGCAGCGGCCCTCCGGTGGGTGGTGGCCAGCAGATCCTGCAGGCGCGTGAAGTAGTGCTGCGACGATTCCTCGGCGCTCCATGGGCGAATGCGCGCCTGCATCGGCTGGGTTCCGGCGAGGCAGACCCAGGCGTCGCCGTGGGCTGGCATCACGTCTCGGCGCTCGGTTGCCAGGGCGATCAGGTCGGCGTCGTGCACGCTGGGCGGCAGCTCGGTGTCGAGGTCGAATCGGGCGCAGATGGCGTGCCAGATCCGCAGCTCGATCTGGCGGTACTCCGGCAGAACCTGCTTGAGCGGGCTGACCAAGTCGCCGACGTACGCCTCGGTCGCGTCATGCAGCAGGGCGGCGAGCTGGTGCTCGACGGGCACCAGGTCCGCGACGATGTAGCAGTGCTGGGCGACGCTGTAGTGGGTCAGGGTGTGGCCGTTGAAGCGGCACTGCCGGCCCAGGCTGTGGGCGATGTCGGCTGGCTCGATCATGTGGGCGGCCGGTTCGAGCAGGTCGAAGCGGCGGCCGGTACGGGTGAGAATCCAGCTCATGCCGAGGCCTCCAAGGTTGCCTGGTGGTTCTGCTCGATATCGGCGGCCTGCTGCATGCCGAGGCGGATGATGTCGCGCACGTGGGCATGTCCTGCGGGGCGGGTGCAGACCATGAAGCGCAGCTCGGCGCACTCGTGGTCGGCATGGACCGTCGCTTCCAGGTCCAGCCATTCGATCAGCAGGGTGTCAGGGTGATCCTGAGGTTCAGTACCGGCACGCTCGGCCAGAGCGGCGGCGTATTCGGCCTGAACTCGTGCGGCGCCTGCGTGGTCGTTGGCGCGCAAGCCTGCCCAGGTGTCGGCCGCCAGGTTCAACTTCGAGGCGATGGCCTGCAGGACGGCGCGGTCCTCCGGCGTCAGCGTGGTAGCGGCGGCCAGGCGGTGTTGCAGGCCGCGCAAGACCTCGGCGTGGTCGTCGGCTTCGATCTCGATGTTGGTGCGCAGGGCCTTCAGCTCGCGGTTACGGCAGTCGAGCAGGCGCTGGGCCTCGTCGCGCTGGGCGATCTTCGTCGCGATCAGCGGGCGCCAGTAGTTGGTGGCAGTGGTGCGACCTTCGCTGTATCCGGTTTCTTTGCCGGCTCGGTGGCCGGACCAGTAGGCGATGCCGGCAACGATGGCGATAAACGCCAGGATGATCGCCGTGGCGATGATCTGCGTGGTGGTGAATTCCATAGTGGTTCTCCTCATGGTTCCGCTGGCTGGTGGTGGCAGCTGCTGCGGTTGTCAGGTGGTTGTCCGTTACTCGTCTTGCTTATTCAGGCGTCGCTCCAGATCCGCGTCGGCCTGGCTTGAGCACTGCTCGATGTGCGCGGCCAGCTGGTGGATCTCGACGAAGCGTTGGGCCTTGGTGCTGCCGTCCAGGGTGGTGACTGGGATGGGCAGTCGTTCGGTGCCGATGACGCGCTCGAAGCGCTCGCTGTTGAGGTTGCGGAAATAGCGTGCGCGGAGGTCTTCCAGGGGGATCAGGACCGTGCCGAAGGTGCGGAACAGTAGTTCCACAGTCGCCTGTCGGGCTTGGACTGGCAGGCGCAGCTGTTGTTGGTCGGGTTGGCTCATGCAGGCTCCTTACGTCGATGGCGGGGAAGGTGTCGGAGCGGGCTACGGTTGGCCTCTCGTGGTTGCTTCAGCTTCACAGGGGGAGTGAGGCCATGCGCAGCAATGGCTTCGCGCAGCTGGGCCAGCACGCCGGCCGCGGTGTGGCCGAAGCCGGTGAAACGGGTGTCGCCAGCCTCAATGGAGGCGAACAGCTCCACGCCGTTCAGGTCGGGGCCGATGCGCAGGTTGGTGCGGTAGGTGAAGCTCTCGCCGAGCTGGCCGGCGAGGAGAGCTGCGGCGCTGGCCAGCTGCATCTGCTCCAGCTGCAGGTCCGTCAGGCCTTCCGGCTTCAGGCCGGCGGCGACGCTGGCAAGGGTCAGGTGACTCTTGATCACCTCGGCGGTGCGCTGGTCTTCGGGCATGCGCAGCAGCGAGATCAGGGTCTCGTCGAGTAGCTTGATGTCTTTCATAGGTCAGCCTGCTTTGTTGCGTTGTGGGTGGTCCCAGGCGATCACCAGCTGGGTGCGGATCAGGTCCTGCCACTCTTCCGGGCATTCCGCGAGGGCGGCGCGGCGCTCCTCCAGCGTCTTGAGCTGGAGGATGGCGGCGACGTATTCCCTCGGTCGGCGTGGAAAGAGCGCCACGCCATCGATCACCAGAAAGGGCTTATGCGACATCGCGGCGATCCGGCGTTGGTGGTGGCAGGTCGCGCTGGATGCCCAGCTTCTCCTCCAGCCAGCGCAGCCCCGCCTGGCGTACACGTGTGCTGCGGCTGTACTGCATGCCGAGCTTGTCGTGCATCCAGCTGCCCTCGTGGATGCTCAGGTAAAGGCGGTCGCGCACTGGGTGAGCGGGCAGGTTCTGGTCGTTCAGCAGCCCCTTCTCGCGCATGAGCGCGATCAGCTTCGGGCGGGTCGTCTTCAGCTGCTTGGCGGTTTCCTGCAGGGTTAGGTCCTTCATCGTTCACCTCACGCCGCCTTCGGGGTGGCGAGTGCCACTAGGTGCTCGATGGACTGCAGCAGGCGCTTGGTCACCTCCTGATGGTCGCCGCGTGCGGTCCAGCAAGCCGTGCGCGGTTTGCGCTCGCCGATGCTGGTGATCACGGTTATTCCCTCGCAGGTGTAGGTGCGATGCACGGCGACGTGGATCGGGTGTTCCAGGCCTACGTCGAGTTGGAGGTGCCCGCCCTTTCGAGTCAGCAGGGCGACGGCTGTCTGCTGGGCGGTGTCCAGGGCCGACTCGGGCTCGGACTGGACGAGCTGCAGGCGCGGCGGTTCCGGCTCGGCCGAGTCAACGCGGCCGTTGGCGATGGCCTCCACGAAGTCGGCGAGGGTGCGCGAGTTGCCGGCGGCGCCGGTAGTCAGCGTGATGCTGTGCTTCTCGCCGCCCATGATGATGGTCACCGCAGTTTCGGCTACTGCGCGCTCCACCTTCATCTTCAGCTGGATCTGGTGGCGGCTGTAGGCCGAACGGCAGGTGTGGTTGAAGGCGCCGCTGAAGTTCAGCTGCTCGGTCATGAGTGCGAGCGATTGGTCGGAGAGGGTGAATACCTGGCTCATGCCGCGTCGCCTCCGAAGGGGGTGGAGGGGGCGGCCTTGGTGCTGTTCAGGCGTGGCTTGCCGGGGATGTAGCGGACGCCCATGGCTTGGGCGGCGCGACGGAGTTCAAAGACTCGGGTAGGAGTGCACGACGGGAGTGCGTGCAGCGTGCTGGTATGCATGATTGCCTCGGCTCTGTGGTGGAGAGACGAGGCAAAACTACAAGTTGTCCTGTAGGGTGGTCAACAGTTTTGTTTGTAGTCTGATTGTGAGGGTTACAACTTCTGAACTCGCCACATGGCTTTTCCGCAGATGTGCCATTCCTCTGACATGCGGATGTAGCGTGGGTCCCAGCCCGGGTTTATAGCCTCCAAGTACCACTCGCCGTCTTCGCACTGGAGGCGCTTGAAGGTGACCCTATTCGAGCCGGTCAGCTTTGCGGCAACGAAGTCCCCGGTCTGCGCCTCAATGGATGGGTCGATCACGACTCGGTCGCCGCTTTCGAAGCTAACCGGGCCGTTCGGGTTCTTCATGCTGATGCCTTCCACGATAAGCACGAACGCACCGGGCCCGACAGGACCTGGTGAATCGATCCATTCTTCTGCATCACCTGGCTGGAAAAGGTCGATAGCTTCGACCCATGAGCCTGCTGCGATTGAGCCAACCACTGGCAACTTTCTCCCTGCCGGACCTACTACTGTGGCCTTTTCGCCGTAGGCGATCACCGTGTCCTTGACCATGTTTGGTCCGGGGTATGACGGGTCGACCGCCTGGGGCGGTATTCCGAGCACGCGTGCTATCGGGGCCAGGTACTTGGAGTGCTTGGTCTTTCCCTTTTCTATCGCGGCATACGACTGCTGAGTGAAAACCTCGCCGCCCAAGAGCTCGCGCACTCCTTTGGCTACCTCAGATTGAGACAGCTTCAGTTCTTCGCGTCTTTTGCGGAATAGGGCGGCGATGACGGCTTGGCGTTCAGTTGGCGTATTCATGCTGACAAAACTACAAACGCCTTTGTTGCTGTTCAAACAAAAATGCCTGTTGCCTGTTAACAGTTTTGTTTGTAGATTGAGTGGCAGCTCCATTCGAGGAAACCTCCATGTCAACTCGTGAACAGATGAAAGAAACCTTCGAGCGGGCTATCAGCGAGGCCGGCGGTCAGTCTGAGCTGTCGCGAAAGCTCGCAGTCTTTGGGGTCCAGCTTTCCCAGCAGATGATTTCCCATCACCTCCGCAGCAGCGGGCTTTGCCCGGCCGAGGTGGTGCTGAAAGTTGAGGCGCTGACCGGGGTGAGCAGGCATGACCTCCGCCCGGACGTATTCGGCCCAAAGGTCGATGACTCGGCAGCGTTGCTCGCTCAAAAGCTGGCGGCTTGACGCTGGATTCCCGAGAGCACTTCACCACGGTGCTTTAGGGGCGCAGAGAGAGCGACCCTTGTAGATCGCCCTCTCCGCGCTGGCCAAGACACGGATGTCCTGGGTTGCCTGACTCTCCACCACAGATAAGCAGGCTGTTTCGGCAGGGTGCTCGCGGAGCGAGGGCCTTGCCTGGGGTGCGGCGGTCTCTCCATCACAGATCAACCGCTGCAAGTGACCACCTGACGAGTGACCACGCCGCAACTTTATCAACAGGCTTCGGCGCGGTCACTGGCAGACTTTAGGAGTGATTGCCATGGGCCGAGCCCGATTTGGACAGACCGAGCGTGCGCGCCGGACGCTGTTGACCCTCCCGCAAGCGCTGTACCACGCAGCGCACGACTACCCTGGCGGTGCCACCGCCCTGGCTGCCATCGACGGCACCAGCGCCATCACACTCAGCCATAAGCTGAGTCTGACCAACACCACGCACACGCCGAACATCCGCGATCTGGACCTGATCCTGGATGTCACTCGCGACTCCCGCATTGTCGAGGCGATCCTTCAGCCCATCGGCTGGGTGGGCATCGACGTATCCGATCTGCGCGCTACCGATACCCCGAGGTCGCTGCTGGCTGGCATCAGCGAAATGCTCAGCCGCGAGGGCGAGCTGACGCAGCACCTTTCGCAGAGCCTGGATGACGACGTGCTGAGCGACACCGAGCTGGCCGAGTTCGAGGCGCTGACCGAGCGCCTGGTGCAGGCCGTGTTCAAGCTCGGCGCCGCCGTGCGCAAGAAGCACGAGGAGGATCGCGCCCATGGCTGACATCGCCGACATTGCGAACGACCACGTGCTGCAGCAGCAGGAGCAGCGGCTCGCCGCGCGCAAGCCTGCCGTAGTGGAGATCTCCGAAGAGTGCCACCAGTGCGGCGATCCTATCCCGCCGGCCCGCCTGGTTGCCTTGGCTGGGCAGGGCTGCGTGCACTGCATCGAGTGCCAGACCATCCTCGAAGCACAGCGGAGGTGACCATGGTGGACAAGCACACGTTGATGGATGACGTGCTTGCCCAGCTGGTGGATGGAGGCCTTGAACCGGAGACGCCGCTGATCCCCGGGAAGCGCGTCCGGTGTCGTGCGGCAGGCGACAAGGGCAAGGCCAAGACCGGCTTCTACGTCATTTACGAGCACGTCAACGAGGGGCGCACCTTCTATGCCGGGGCCTTCGGGTCCTGGCGCGAGGGTGAGAAGGGCTCCTTCCACAAGCTCAAGCCCGTCGGTGGGCGGATGAGCGAAGACGACCGCAAGGTGATCCGCGCCCGAGTCGAGGCGGCCCAACAGGCCGAACTGGCGAAGCGTGTGCGCCGTCAGGCCTCGGCCTCGCGCCGTGCGCAGGGGATCTGGAAGACCCTGTCCGAGCGTGGGCGCTGCAGCTACCTGGAGCGCAAGCAGGTGGTGGCGGTGGGCCTGCGCTTCGGGCGCAAGCCTGACACCGCGCTCGTCCCGATGGTCACGGTGACCGGCAAGCTGGTCGGCCTGCAGGTGCTGCTCGGCCAGCCGGACGAGGACGGCCTGACCAAGCGCTATTGGCCGCCCGGCCTGGAAAAGCAGGGCGCCTTCCACCTGCTCGGCCCTGAGCCGGGGCCGGGCGAGACGCTGCTGATCTGTGAGGGCTACGCCACCGGCGCAAGCCTGCACATGGCGACCGGGTTGTGCGTGGTGGTGTGCTTCGACGCCGGCAACTTGTTGCCGGTGACCGAGGTCATGCGCGAGCGCTTCCCGGCGCGGCGCTTCGTGTTCTGCGCCGACGACGACTGGAAGACCACCAACCATAAGGGCGAGGCCTGGAACCCGGGCGTGGAGAAGGCCGAGCACGCCGCGCACCTGGTGGGTGGCCGCGTGGTGGTGCCGGTGTTCTCGGGCGAGCGGGGCGAGAAGTGGACCGACTTCAACGACCTGCACGTGAGCGAGGGCCTTGATGCAGTGCGTCGCCAGGTCATGGCGATGGTGAAGCCACCGGCGGACGCTGAATGGATGTTCTTCCTCCAGCGCACCCCGAAGGGCGCCCTGATGTCGCACGTCTACAACGTGACGCTGATCCTGCAGAACGATGAAGAGTGGGCTGGGGTCATCGGTGAGGACACCTTCGCCGCGCGCACGATGAAGCGCAAGGCCGCGCCCTATGGGGGTGGCGTTGGAGAGTGGAGCGATCTGGATGACACGCGCACGGCCAACTGGCTGGCCGAGAAGTACGGGCTGCTGGTGAAGTCCGTGCAGGTACTGGAAGCCGTTTCGGTCGTCGCGCACGACAACCAGTTCCACCCGGTCCAGAACTACCTGAAGGGGCTGAAGTGGGACGGGACGCCGCGCCTTGGTTCCTGGCTGCGGGACTACATGGGCGCGCAGACGCTGTCCGACTGCCCGGAGTACCCCGACATCATGGGCATGCGCTACCTGGTGTCGGCGGTGGCGCGAGTCATGGTGCCGGGCGCCAAGGCGGACTGCGTGCTGATCCTTGAGGGCGACCAGGGCCTGCGCAAGTCTAGCTCGCTGGCCGTGCTGGGCGGCGATTGGTTCATGGACACCCCGATCCCGCTTGGCGACAAGGACGCCTATCAGTCGATTCAGGGCATGTGGATCGTCGAGCTGGCCGAGCTGGACGCGCTGAACAAGGTGGAGAGCACCAAGGCCAAGTCGTTCTTTGGTGCCTCGGTGGACATCTTCCGGCCCAGCTATGGGCGGAGAACTATCCGCCTGCCACGCCAGTGTGTTTTCGCGGGTACGACTAACCAGGACGAGTATTTGCGCGACCCGACCGGCAACCGCCGGTACTGGCCGATCCTCTGCACGCGGGTGGATCTGGCTGGCCTGCGCGAGGTGCGCGATCAGCTCTGGGCGGAGGCCTACGCGCTGTATCAGGACGGCGAGCCCTGGTGGCCGCAGGACGGCGAGAAAGCGATGTTCGAGGCCGAGCAGGACGCGCGCTTCACCGGCGACGCCTGGGAGCCGCGCATTGTGAAGTACCTGGAGGACAACCTATGCGAGAGCATCAGCGGCGACGTGCTGCTGGAGAAGGCGCTGAACATCGAGGCCAGCCACTGGGGTAAGCCGGAGCAGACGCGGATTGGCCAGGTGATGCACCGCCTGGGTTGGAAGCGTCGGCGCATGGCGCCGCTTGGGCGCTACGGTGTGCGGCCCTATGCGTACATCCGCCCGGAGAGCTGGAAGCCCAAGGGGCAGATCCCCTTGGCCGCAAGGGAGCCCGTCCTATGATCAAGTACATCGACGAAGCGCTGGAGCTGTGGGCGGCCGAGCTTCATCCGCCGGAGGGAGTGGAAGCGCTTGGGGGTGGCGGTGGCGGCAGCATGCTTGCTACCCTGATCGCCTGCCGTGGTGAGCTGATTCGCAGCACACGCGGCAGCCGAGTGTTGCTAGATGAGTCGGCCGAGATCGAGCTGATCGTCTTCAAGCTCTTGCCGGTTAGGGAACGCCAGGTCGTGATCGAACGCTACACGAACTACGACAGCCTGGAGCGACAGCGGTGGGAAGCGTGCGGATGCAGTGCCGCGCAGTTCTACCGACGACTCCACCGGGCGCACCTCCTCATCGAGGGGCACCTGATCCAACGGAAGCGCGCCGCATGAGGCGCGCTTTTTGTTTGTGTCCCACCTGCCTCACACGCGCTTTTGACGTGGGGCACGGCAACCCCACGTCATTCCTCGCTGTGTCCCACCTCCCCACTTGTCCACAGGCTCTGCGCGCTAGGCGGGCATGAGGCGCGCATATGTGCGCGCAGCGTGTGTCCGCGCGCTCGCGCGTGCATATATACAAATCTTCCATTTAGGTGGGGTAGGTGGGACACACCTAGAGAGAGTAGGGCTTGAGGGTGACTCACCTATAAAAACTGGTGAGTCAGGTGGGACACAGCGCCGGAGGCGCTGGAAGCCAGATTGAACTATTGCCGGCGGATTGCCGGTGCATTCCTGCTGCATTGCCTATGCATTGCGTATATGGCAGCCGGGGCGCCTTGTTGCCATGCGAAAACAGGGGTACAAAGTCGCTAATTTCACAGAGGTGCGCGAGCAGCGAGCCTCCCCCGAACCCGGCCACTGCGCCGGGTTTTTCGTTTCTGGCGCCGTGGGTTCCCCGCCCAGGTCAGCGGTGCCGCGCCGGCGTCAGCCGGCACCTATCCCCGGTCGGCTGATAGCCGCTCGGTTCTGCCCCTGAGCCGGGGCGCTTTCTTCGAGGTGGCGTGATGCCGAACGAACAGCAGGCCCTGGCTGAGATGCCGGTGTGGGTCCTGATCCTGCTCGCTGCTGCGGGTGGCGTCAGCGGTGAGATGTGGCGCGCGGACAAGGCTGGCCTGACTGGCTGGGTGCTGCTGCGGCGCCTGGCCCTGCGCTCCGGCGCTTCGGTGGTCTGCGGTGTTGCAGTGATGTTCCTGGCCATGGCTATGGGCGCCGCGTTGTTGCTGGCCGCTGCCATCGGCAGCCTGACCGCCGCGGCCGGCGCGGAGGTGGCCGTCGGCCTGTACGAGCGCTGGGCCGCCAAGCGAATCGGGGTGTGCGATGTCCAGCCCGGCGCCGAAGGATAAGCCGCTCAGTTCGACGGCAAAGGGCTACGGCTACCGCTGGAAGTTGGCTAGGGCTGACCACCTGCGGCGCAATCCTCTCTGCGTGTTCTGCCTGCTGGAGCAGCGGCAGACTCGGGCGGTGTTGGTCGATCACAAGATCGCGCACCGCTTGGGTGACGCGATACTGAGCGGTGACCCGGAACGAATTGCGCAGGCGCGCCGGCTCTTCTGGGATCGGAGCAACTGGCAGTCGCTGTGCAAGCTCTGCCACGACTCGACCAAGCAGCGAATGGAGAAGTCCGGGCGCGTGCTCGGCTGCACCGCCGATGGCCGGCCGGTTGACCCCGCTCACCACTGGAACCGGCGCTGCGGGCAGGGGTAGGGGGGGTGAAAAAGATCCATTCCGGCAGACCCTCGAACGACGGGGGGATCGCTTCTTGCGCAGCCGGGAAAAATGGAGGGGGTGGGGGTTCGTTTTATGCCCTGGCCAACCTTCCAATCTCACCCTGTAACCCACGAGTTTCGTGGGTTTCTTCAATTCTAGGAGGTGCTCATGGCTGGGAATGCCAACTCCGGTCGGCCGGCCCTTCCGGCCACCGTTCACATGCTGCGCGGTGACCCGAGCAAGAAGGGCATGGCTGCACTCCAGGCTGCTGCACAGTCCCCAGCAGTCCCGGTGAAAGCTCCGCCGAAGCCGGACCATCTCAGCCCTGAGGCATCCGCCGAATGGGACCGCGTTGTCGAGGCCCTGCTGGCGCTGGGATGGATCAGTGAGCTCGACGGCATGGCGCTCGCCACCTACTGCGAGGCGGTGGGGGATTGGCATCGGTTCCGCCGCAAGATCGCCGAGTTAAATGAGCAACTGGATGGATCTGGGGACGTGCAGACGTTCCAGAGTGGCGCCAAGCAGATCTCGGTGTGGCGGCAGATGGCCGAGAACGCCGAGCAGCGCGCGAACCGCGCCGGTGCCCTGTTCGGGTTCTCTCCGGTCGCGCGGCGCGCGATGAAGGCGCTGGCGCCTCAAGGAGAGTTGTTCCCCAATGCAGAACGAGACGCAGCAGACAAATACTTCAGCTGACTGTCGTGTCGCCGGCTTCGCGCGGGCGGTGCTCGCTGGCGAGATCGTTGCCGGGCCGGATGTTCGCAATGCGGCACGCCGCCACCTGCAGGATCTTGAAGACGGTCACCTTCGTGGCCTGATCTGGAGTCAGGAGGCCGCCGACCGAGCCATCGGGTTCTTCGAGGACGTGCTGTGCCTCAACGGTGGCGAGTACGAGGGCATGCCCTTCCTGCTCGCGCCATGGCAGGCCTTCGTCGTCGGCAGCTTGTTCGGCTGGTACAAGGACACCGGCCACCGGCGCTTTCGGATCGCCTACATCGAGACGGGCAAGGGCTCGGGCAAGTCGCCGCTCGCCGCTGGCATCGGCCTCTATGGCCTGGTGTCGGATGGTGAGCAGCGCGCGGAGATCTACGCCGCGGCGACGAAAAAGGACCAAGCGCAGATCCTGTTCCGCGACGCGGTGAGCATGGTGAACATGTCGCCGAAGCTGGCCACGCGCCTGGTGCAGTCCGGCCAGCACGAGAAGGTCTGGAACCTGTTCTACCCGAACACCAACAGCTTCTTCCGCTCGATTGGCTCGGACGAGAACAGCCAGTCCGGGCCGCGCCCGCACATCAGCCTGCTGGACGAGGTGCACGAGCACCGGACCCCGGCGATGGTCAACATGATGCGCGCGGGCACCAAGAACCGCCGCCGCGCCATGGTGGTGATGATCACCAACTCCGGGTCGGACAAGAACAGCGTCGCCGGCCAGTACCACGAACAGGGCAAGCGCGTCTGCTCGGGTGCTGAGCAGAGCGACACGCTGTTCGCCTTCATCTGTTCCCTGGACAAGGGCGATGACCCGTTCAAGGACGAGGCCTGCTGGCCGAAGGTGAACCCGTCCCTGGACTTCGTCGCAGAGGACCAGGCCGACGGCATCCCTGGCCGAGTCTACCTTCGCGAGCAGGTGGAGGAGGCGAAGGGCCTGCCGGCCAAGGAAGCGGTGGTTCGCCGCCTCAACTTCTGCGAGTGGACGCAGGCGGACTCACCGTGGATCAGCTGGGATGTCTGGAGTGAGGCCGAGGAGCCAGTGCAGATGCGGCTGCTGCGCAATCGGCCGGCCGTCGCGGGCCTAGACCTTTCCAGTACCACCGACCTTACGTCGTTCGTGCTGTTGTTCTACCCCGTGGAGTGGGACCCCCACTGGCGCCTGCTGTCGTACTTCTGGATTCCTGACGACAAGCTGGACGAGCGCGAGCGCCGCGACAAGGTGCCGTATCTGGCCTGGATCAAGGCGCGCCACCTGGAGACAACCCCGGGCCGTGCGATCAGCAAGCTGCATGTGCTGCGCCGCCTCGCGGTGATCTGTGCCTACTTCGATGTGCGAAAGATCGCGTATGACCGCTGGCGGATTGAGGATCTGCGGTCGCTGATGGTCGAGCACGACGTTGAACTGCCCGAGTTGGTCGCATTCGGCCAGGGCTTCAAGGACATGGGGCCGGCTGTCGACGAGTTCGAGCGTCGCCTGCTTGGGTTGCCGCCGAAAGCTGAAGGTGAGGGCATCGAGCCGGAGTCGGAGGACTGGGAGGTGCTGGAAGACGGCGAGCCAGTGGAAACGCTTCGGCACGACGGCAACCCGGTGCTGACCTGGAACGCTGGCAACGCGGTGACGGTTTCCGACCCGGCGGGCAACCGCAAGGTAGATAAGGCCCGAGCCATCGGGCGGATCGACGGCATCGTCGCCTCGATCATGGCGACAGGCGTCAGCGGGACCGCTGCTCCTGTCGAAAGCGAATCGATCTACGACAAAGGTGTCGGCATATGAAATTGCTTCTTCTGGCCTGGCTGGCCGGCTTGTTGGGTTTCGGCTTGCTGGTCGCCGGTGTGGCGCTGATCAGCGTGCCGGCGGCGTACATTGTCGCTGGCCTTTGCCTGCTGGCCTGGTCGCGCCTGGTTGACCGGGCTGCGGCGGCGCAACGGGCGCCAGGCAAGGGGGGCTGAGCATGTTCTTTTCCAGCATTCTCAGCGGTGGCCAGAGCACCCTAGTCGAGGACAAAGGCGGCCTCTGGCGTAGCCTTATTGGCCGTGGCTCGAACAGCAGTGGTGTGGTGGTGACACCGGAAACGGCGCTTGGCCTGCCGATCCTGCAGAACTGCGTGACGCTGCTCGCCGAGAGCATCGCGCAGCTGCCGCTGGAGCTGTATCAACGCAAGGGCGCGGGGCAGCGTGAGGCGGCCATCAATCACCCGCTCTACGACGTGCTGCGATACCAGCCGAACGGCTTCCAGACGCCCTACGAGCTGCGCGAGTGCGGGCAGATGGCGCTGGGGCTGCGCGGCAACGCCTTCCAGCTGATCGAGCGTCGCGGCGACGGCAATGTGTCGGCGCTGTGGCCGCTGTGCAACAGCAAAGTGGTGGTCTACAAGGGCGCCGACCTGTTGCCCTACTACCAGGTAGGCAACTACCAGGAGCGGCTGCCGATGCGCATGGTTCACCATGTGCGCTGGCACAGCTCGAACCACTACACCGGGCTTTCCCCTGTCGAACTACATGCCGAAGCGGTAGGGCTGGCCCAGGCGGTGCGGCAGTACACCGGGAAGTCCTTCGCCAACGGCACGTCGGTGTCGGGCGTGATCGAGCGCCCCAAGGAGTCGGCCGCGATCAAGGATCAGGCCAGTATTGACCGGATCACCGATCAGTGGGCCGAGAAGTACAGTGGCATGGACAACGCCCACAAGGTGGCGTTGCTGCAGGAGGGCATGACCTTTCGGCCGATCTCGATGACGAACGTCGACGCCGACATCGTCAACATCCTCAAGCTGTCGGGCTCCGACGTGGCGCGGATCTACAAGATCCCGCTGCCGATGGTGAACGACCTGGACAAGGCCAACTACAACACCGTCGAGCAGCTGCTGATTCAGTTCGTAGTGTTTTGCCTGCTGCCGTGGGTCAAGCGCCACGAGCAGTCGATGATGCGCGACTTCCTCCTGCCGGGGGATCGCCGCGACTACTTCATCGAGTTCAACCTGTCGGGCCTTCTGCGGGGCGACCAGAAGAGTCGCTACGAGGCCTACGCCATTGGCCGCCAATGGGGCTGGCTGTCGGTCAACGACATCCGCCGCTTGGAGAACATGCCGCCGGTCGACGGGGGCGACATTTACCTGCAGCCGCTGAACATGGTGGACGCCGGCAAGGGCATGCCAGACCTGAACAACCCCAAAGTGCGGGCGCAGCTGGAGCTGCAGCAGCGCGAAATCGAGAGGATCTTGACCCAATGAAGCGCTTCCTGCGGGCATCCAGCCTGCTCTTCAATCAGCCGCTGCTGGTGACGCCGGACATGCTCGACTTGGGCGTGCGCTGGGCCAACCAGGCAATGAACCTCAACATCCTCAACATTGGTAGCGCTCCGGCGCCGCACATGATGGAGGATGACGACTACGACCACGGTGCCCGCCTGGAGCGAATGCAGGAGCAGCGCCGCGCCGCCATCGCTAAGACCGGCGTCGAGGTGCTGCCGGTCCATGGCGTGCTCGTCAGCCGCGGCAGCCACATCAACGCCTGCGAGACGATGACCAGCTATGAAGGGCTGCGCAGCCAGCTGCAGCAGGCCGTCGCTGACCCGATGGTTGAGCACATCGTGCTCGACATCGACAGCCCGGGTGGATCTGCCGTCGGTGCCTTCGAGTTGGCCGCCGACATTCGTGCCATGGCGCAGCAGAAGCCGATCACCGGCCTGGTCAACTACATGGCCTACTCCGGCGGCTACCTGATGGGCGCTGCCTGCAGCGAGCTGGTTGTGAGCCAGACCAGCGGCATCGGCTCCGTTGGCGTGATCGCCAGCCACATGGACCGCTCCAAGCTGGAGGAAAACATGGGGGTGAAGGTCACCACCGTGTTTGCCGGCGCCCACAAGAACGACCTGAGCCCGCACGAGCCGCTGAGCGACCAGTCGCTCCAGGTTCTGCAGGACATCGTCCAGGAGAGCTACCAGATGTTCGTCAGCGCCGTGGCCGAGTATCGAGGCCTCTCGCCGGAGCAGGTGATCGCCACTGAGGCCGGTCTGTATCGCGGTCAGGCGGGTATTGCTGCTGGCCTGGCCGACCGCCTGGAGAGCCCGCAGGCGGCCGTCGACAACCTCTCTCGCGCAGTGGCCCTCAGCCGCTCGCAACGTCAGCCAGGTCGCGTCAGCGTGCGAGCTGCGGCCATGGCGATTCAATCCCGACTCTGACCGCGTTCGCGGCAGTCAACCAGCCCGCCTAGTGCGGGCTTTTTTATGCCCAGGAGGCACTATGTCCCTTGTTCTTCAAATGCGTCGCGAACGCGCCGAGCTGAACGACCAACTGCAGGCGCTGGCCAAGATCGAGGCCGACGGCGGCTCCCTGACCGCCGAGCAGATGACCCAGTTCGGCCAGCTGGAAAGCCAGATCACCGCGCTGACCGACAAGATCAGCCGCGCCGAGATTGCCGAGCGCGCGGCTGCCGCGTCGGCAGTGCCGGTCGACGAAAGCGCCCGCGGCATCACCGGCCCGCCGGAGAGCCGTGTGGAAGGTCCCTACGGCCAGCCTGCCAAGGGCGCCAAGATGGCGCAGATGGTGCGCCTGTTGGCCGCCGCGCAAGGCAATCAGCAGGCCGCCGCACAGATGGCCAAGGACGGCGGCTTCGGCACTGACGTGCAGATGGCACTGTCTGTGGTCACTCCTGGTGCTGGTGGCGTGCTGGTGCCGACCAACTTCTCGAGCGAGGTGATCGAGGCCCTGCGACCGGCGTCGGTTGTTCGCCGCATGGGTACGAAAAGCCTGCCGCTGAACAACGGCAACCTGACCCAGCCGCGTATCACCGGCAACACCGTGGTGACCTACATCGGTAGCGATGACGACATCGCGCTGACCGGCATGACCTTCGCCGACACCAAGCTGGCGGCGAAGAAAGCGGCAGCCCTGGTGCCGGTCTCCAACGACTTGCTGCGCATGGCCGGCGTGAACCCGCGAGTTGATCAGCTGGTTGCCGACGATGTCACTGTCAGCATGGGCCTCTCCCAGGATCTGCACTTCATCCGCTCCGATGGCGGCTCGGGACTGCTGCCCAAGGGCATGCGCTACTGGGCGCTGCCGCAGAACCTGCGGCCTGCTCCGACCGCAACCGGTATCACCCTGGAGCAGATCGACCTGTTCCTGGGCGGCATGATGCTCCGCGTCGAGACGGCCAACGTCGACATGAAGCAGTGCGGCTGGCTGATGCCGCCGCGCGTAATCCGCTGGCTGCAGAGCCTGCGCGATGGCAACGGCAACAAGGCTTACCCGGAGATCGAGATCGGCAAGCTCAAGGGCTACCCGTTCGGCCTGAGCAACCAGATCCCGACCAACCTCGGCGCCGATGGCGACGAGACCGAGATCTACTTCGTCAACTTCGCCGACATGATGATCGGCGAGGACATGGATCTGGTCATCGATCTCAGCAAGGAAGCCTCCTACAAGGACGGCTCGGGCAACATCGTGAGTGCCTTCCAGCGCGATCAGACCTTGATCCGCGTCATCGCCAAGCACGACTTCGGGCCGCGCCACGTTGAGTCCATCGTGGTGGCCACCGGCGTCGACTGGGGCGCTGGCATGTGACCTGGTGCCCCGCCTTCCCGGCGGGGCTTCCTCTGATCAACTTCGACAGGTGATGCGATGAGCAGCAACGTATCCGTGCGCTTCCTCAAGGCGTGGCGCAGCTATTTCAAAGACGACACGGCCGGTTTCTCTCAGGCCGTGGCCGATGAGCTGGTGGCCGGCGGGGTCGCTGAGTACACCGATAGCGCAGGCTCGACTGCCGCCCCGGCGGCCAAGAGCCAGCGACGTGGAAAGTCTGGCTCTAAACCTGCTGCCACTGGCGGCGCGTCTGCCCCAACCCCGCCCCCTGAGGGCCAGGAACCTCCGCCGGAGACTGACGGTGGCGAGGGCGGCGAGGGTGAGGGCGGCGGCGGTGGAGGCACCGATACCGACGACGGCGCCGACGACGAGAAGCCCTGACCATGGCCCGGCGTATCGCTTATAGCGGCGATGCGCCGATCACCCTGGCGGATGTGGCGAGGCAGTGTCGGGTCGAGGTCGATGACCTGGAGCCTGAGCTGATCAATCTCGTCATCATCCCCGGCGTGATCGCGCAGGCCGAGGGCAAGACCGGCGCCGCAGTGCGCCCGGCGGAATACGTCGAGGACTGGCCCGAGCACTACCCCTCCGGGCATGCCTTGGACGTGGGGCAGGCGACGGAGATTATCGCCATCCAGCGCGTCGGCGTCGACGGGGTGACCGTAGACCTCGACGTGCCGCACTACCTGGAGCAGGGTCAGCGGGAGAGCTGGCTGCGCTTCCCGAATGGTCGTCCTCCTGGTGTCCTGCGGGTGCGCTATAAGGCCGGCATGGATTCCGACGCCTATCCAGGAGTGCGGATGTGGCTGCTGATGAGCGCGGCAACGGCCTACGAGTTCCGCGAGACGCTGGTAATGGGGACGATTCTGGCGGAGTTGCCGTCGTCGTTCCTCGACACCCTGCTGACCGAAATCGAGGTCCCGGCGAGGTTCTGATATGCGTGCTGGTGAGCTGAGGTATCGGGCGTCGGTGCTGGAGTTGACGCCGGAGATTCGCCCCTTGGATCTGGGGCGCCGCTGGATTGGCATCCGTGGGCGCGAAGCTGGGGATGTCCAGGCAGCGACGGGATTGCGTGCCCGAGCGATGGTGGAGGTGCGGGCACGGTTCACCTCTGCCTTGCGCCCGGGACGCTACCTTTGCCATGGCAAGCGGCTGCTGGTGATCACCAGCGTGCGTGACTTCCGTGGTGATCAGGCGGAGCTGATTCTGAGCTGCGAGGAGTTGGTCGGTGAGCCGGCCGAGTTCCGGCCGGCTGATGGCCCTCCGGTTCCGTGCCGGGTGTTCATCACCCACAGCGCTCCGGTGTTCGATGACGAGCAGCGGGTGACTGACTACCGGACGCTGGCTGAGCTGGCCTTGATCGAGGTCGGGCGCTGCCAGGTCGACGACCAACTGCAGGTCGCCGGGCAGCTCTACAACATGATCGACTACGCCGGCAGCAGCGACGATGGCGTGGTGCGTGGCATGTACCTGGAGGCCGTGACGTGAGGATGCGGGTATCGATGGCCGGCGTGGAACTGGCTCGTGCACAACTGGCCGAGATCGGCCGCGAGGTCGAGCCGGATCTGCGCCTGGCGCTGAACACGACGGTCCGGCGGGGGCGGAAGGAGCTGTACGTGCCTGCGCTGCTGCGCTTCTTCCCGTCCCGGCGCTTCCTCAATCGATCCATGGTGATCAAGCTGGCGGGGACGCGCCGCCTCAACGCGCGGATCATCCCGTCGAGCTCCGGGGTTCCGGTGAAGGATCGCAAGGGCTGGAGCTTCGGCGGTGGCCGTTCAGGGATACCGACCCGCAAGCAGATCTTCGTTCCCGACATTAACGGGACGAAGCTGGCTGCGGGCTTCGTCAACCCGCGCGGGGCGAAGCAAGCGCCCCTGGCGACGCACAGCAGCAAGGCGCGAGTGTTGAAGAAGCCTCCGCGCACTCCCGGCAGCCACTACCGCTACTCGTGGGGCGGGAAGCCTTACGACGCGCTGGGGCCGTCGGTCGCCTACTACTTCAAGCGCATCACCACCGCGCAGGCAGTCAGGGTAGTCAATGCCATGGCGCAGCAGGAGTTCGTGCGCAGGGTGCGCGCCCGATTGGCCAAGGCCGGCTGATGCAGCAACTCGCCACCCTCAGCCCGCTTCGGCGGGCTTTTTCATGCCCGGAGGAAACATGCCGAAAGCCACGCAGCTGACGGTTGCGCTCAAGGCCTGCCTGGAGGGCATCAAGCCTTCGGCCGGCTACGTGACTGAGGTCAGGCAGGTCTACGGCCTGCTGGAGACGCCGAAGGACAAGGCGCCCACCCCCTACATCAAGCTGCGCGTGGCAGATGACCGGCGAACCTCGACGGCCGGTATTCAGGCCACGCGCGTGCGGACCTACCTGATCGAGGCCTTCTTCGCCAAGTCCGCGGCAGAGGCAGAGTTGGACGCCGTTGGGCCCGACATCTTGCGGGCGCTTGGGTTCGGCCTTCACCCGCACGAGCGTGCGTTGCCCGGCCTGATCGATCAGGAAGACGAGATCCAGATAGACCCCTGCGAGGCCGGCGCGGTGCTTCACCGCGTCACGGTGACGGTCGGGGTCACCTACGTCGAAAGCTACCAGTAACCCCGGCGCCGCCGGCCAGGAGAAAGCAATGTCCCAGACCCCCTACACCCAGCTGTTCCGTGGGCCGACCAGTATCTGCCCGTACCCCAGCTGGAACTTCGAGCAGATCTTCCGCCTGCAGAACATCGTCGGCGAGCCGGAAACCAGCGAGGTAACGGTGCCCGACCCGACCCGCCCGGGCCTCCCCGAGCTGGACGGTGTGACCTCCTTCAAGGCCGTCAACCTCACTGGCGAGGCGGTCGATTTTTCGCCCGCCGCGGCGGCGATCTGCCTCTATGGCTCCATCGAGCGCACGCCTTTCGGCACCAAGACGGGCGAGGACTGCGTTGCCTATATCGGCAAGACCATCCGCTTGGCCAAAATTCCGTTGAGCATCACCAAGGTGACCAACGCCGATGGCGATACGGAGTACGCCAAGAACAAGGACTACGCAGTAACCCCGGGCGGCATCAAGGTTCTGGTCGGCGGTGATCTCGCCGCCGATATCGCCGCGACCACGGCAGCCACTGGTGTGGAGAAGAGTCTGCCGATCAAGGTCGACTACGCCTTCCCGACGGTGGACCTGATTAAACCCTTCACTGCGGGCCGCAAGTATTACCGCGTGATGTGCGAGCAGATCAACGAAGGTGGCGGCAACGAACGTCGCCGGGTGACTGGCTTCTATGCGCGGATCAGCCTCAACGGCGGCATGCCGCTGCTGAGTGGCGACGAGTTCGCCACCATCCCCGTCCAGATCCACCTGCTGCCGGACCCGGAGATCATCGAGCCGGGTGAGGCTTCCATGTGGACCATCGAGCACCAGGTGATCGACGCATGAGCGACCTGAGCATTCTCTTCCCGAAGGCGGAAGAAGTGCTCCTGGGGCGCCGCCGGGTGGAAATCCGCCCGGTGGCCTTCGAGCATTTCGCCGAGTTCGGCGCCGCGGCCAAAGGCTTGATCGAGCTGGTCGGCGCCGGCAGCACCCTGGAGATCGCCACCTACGCCGAGCAGCACGCTGCCGAGCTGGGGAAGGTGGTCGTTCACTGCACCAACCTTTCGCGCTGGCGTGTTCGCCGGCTGCCGGCCTCCGTCATCGTCCAGCTGGTGGCGCACGTCGTGCGGGCGAACGCGGATTTTTTCGGCCAAGCCCAGGTGGCGACGGCAAAGGCGCTCCGTGGGCCGTTGTCGCCCAGCGGTTGATCGGCGCCGGCCACTGCTGGGCCGATGTGCGCGGCTACACCCTGGCCCAGCTGGAGGCCTTCCGCGAGGCCGTCGATAGCGAGGCGCGCGAGTCCAGCCGCATGGCGCTGATCATCACGCGGGCGGCGCAGGCGAAAGAAAAAGACTACCGCAAGATCCTGAAGGAGCTGAGCTGATGGCCGGGCGGGTTACCACGCAGCTGATCATCGAGGGCAAGAACACCTCGAATAAGGCCTTCGCTGAGGTCGACAAGAACCTGAGCAAGCTCAACAGCAAGGTCAGCAAGGTCGGCGAGGCAATTGCCGCCTACCTGTCGTTCGAGGCGTTGCGCTCGTCGGTGTCGGCCATTTCCGAGGCCGCGGACAGCGTCCAGCTGATGAACGCGCGCCTGCGCCTGGCGACGGGCTCGCAGGAGGAATACAACACCGCCACGGCCGAGCTGGGGCGTATCGCGCTGGCCACGGCCTCGCCGGTGTCGGCCTTGGTCGAGTTGTACGGCAAGATCAGCCGCCCGCTGAAGCAAGCGGGACGCTCGCAACAAGACATCCTGAAGGTCACCGAGGCGGTGGCCTTGTCGTTCCGGGTGTCCGGCGCGAGCGCGGAGGAGGCCGAGAACGGCATTCAACAGTTCGCCCAGGCCCTCGGCTCGGGTGTGCTGCGGGGTGATGAGTTCAACAGCGTCGCCGAACAGGCGCCGCGCCTCATGCAGGCGCTGGCAGATGCTCTCGGGGTGCCGACCACGGCCCTGCGCGGCCTGGCGGAGCAAGGCGCGTTGACGGCTGAGGTGGTGTCCAAGGCGCTGATCGATCAGGTCGGCAAGCTCAAGGACGAGGCAGCGACGCTGCCCGACACCGTTGGCGCGGCCATGACGCGCCTACAGGATGCCCTGACCAAGGCCCTTGGCCAGACCGACACCCAGCCGCTGATCGAGTCCATCGACCGGCTGCGGGCGACGCTGTCCGACCCCGAGGTGTCGAAGAACATCGTCACCCTGGCATCTTCGCTGCTGGAGGTCGCCGCTGCGGCGGCGCGGGCTGGTTCTGAGTTCGTCCAGCTGGCGAAGGAAGCGGGTTACTTCGCCGCCGAGGCCTCCGGCCAGGTCGACGAGCTGACTCGGCTGGAGAAGCTGCTGGATGGCCTCAAGGCCGCTCGCAATGGCGGCTCCTTCATCGGTCGCCCGGTGGCCTCGCTGTTCATGAGCAACGACCAGCTCGACGAGTGGATCAAGGAGGTCGAGGACAAGATCACCGCGACCCGGGCGAACATCATGGGAATTTCCGTGGACGCCCAGCGTGCCGCGGACAAGGCCCTGGAAGACGCCCGGCGCTCCGAGGACGAACAGCGCCAGGCGGCGGCCGAGATCCATGCCGCCCGCGTTTCGGAGTCCGCTGAGTACCGCTCGCAGGTCAAGTCGATCTACGACGGCCTGGCCAAGGACGCGGCAACGGCAGTCAAGGCGCAGACCAAGGCCGAGCAGGATGGTGTTACTGCGCTGGCGAAGATCCGGCAGGACCGCCTGGCCATCGAGAAGCGCTACAAGGACGCGCTGGCCGGCTTCAATGGCGTCGGCGAGGAAGACAGCTTCGGTGCCGCCACAGCGCTCAAGGTGAAGGCGAAGGACGCGCTGCGCAGCGGCGACCTGGAGTCGGCCAAGCAAAACGCCCAGGACGCCCTGCAGATGCTGCAGGACCTGCAGAAGGCCGGCGCCAATACCTACGGCTTTAGCGGGGTGGCGAAGGAGCTCAAGGACATCGAGCTCGCGGCGAATGATGCCGAGGCCGGCAAGGTCACCGACGGGCTGGAGAAGTCCCGGCAGAAGGTGGCGGAGATTCAGGCCGCCCTGGACGCCATGAAGAACGTCAACATCACGTTGAACCTCAGCGACGAGGAAGTGGCGAAGATCACGACGCAGATCCAGGCGCTGGCCCAGGCCTTGGGCAAAGAGCTGTTCATCCCCGTCCAAGTGCAGGCCCCGGCGGAAATGTCGGCGCCGGCCGTGCCGGATACGCAGGTCACCTGGCCAACCACCAGCGGCTATGCCACCGGAACGCAGAGCGCCGAGCCTGGCGTGCACTGGGTGGGCGAAAACGGTCCCGAGCTGTTGGCGTTCAACGGTGGGGAGAAAGTCTTCACCGCGGCCCGTTCCCGGGCCCTGGCCGCGCGGCTAGAAGGCATGCAACTGCCGAGCCTGGCTACGTCGCCCATGGTCGACGCGTCGTTTGCTGGTGGTGGTGGCGGTGATCGCTCTTTGGGGCACGTCGCAGCGTACTTCGGCAACGAGCGCTACGACCTCCTGGCCGAAGAAAGCACCTTCAAAAAGCTGCACCGCACGGCGCTCCAGCGGGGCAGCCGCCGGCAGCGCACGTCGTAACGCCTGCCGGCGCTGCCGGCCAATGAGGAGTTCCTATGTACAGGCCGACAGTGATGCTCGGCGGTGTTCCCCTGGTCATCCATGCGGGGCCGCCGACGCAGCGCTATTCGCCCCTCGGCGGGCCGGAGGTGATCCGGCTCAGTCAGGGCGCTGGCGTCGTTATGACCCACTGGGCAAGGACCGCGATCAGCCTTTCCGGGCAAGGGCTGATGCCGCTCGGCCTCCAGGGGCTGGACTACCGCAACCCGCTGGAGCTGCGCTGCACGCAGCCGCGCTCGGTGCAAGGTGCCGATCCGGTTCTGCAGCTCCAGGGGCAGGTCCGTCCGGACTTTCCGCCGTGGGCGGATGCCTTGGTCGATGGCCTCTGGTGGCGGCGGCCGGTCACCCTGATCGGCCAGCAGGCGACGGTTGAGCCAGCGGATGGGGCATCGCTCTATCGGGTCAGTTGGATGCCGGTTTTCATGGTGTCGAGCAAGGGCCCGGAGGAAAGCATGGATGGGGAGGCCGGCGGCGCCTACTCGTGGACCCTCGAATGTGAGGAGCTGTAATGCTGATCAATGGCGTTCCGCTTAACAGCCTGCCGCTGAACGCGGTAGGCGGCTCCTCTGGCTCAGGCCCGGAGCCGGTAGAGCCTCCGAGTGGGGTGATCTGGACGTGCCAGGTCGTGCTTAGTGGTGTCGACATGACCGCGCAGCTCACTGGCTCGGTGCGCGTCGAGCGAGAGGAGGGGGCCGCGGCCATCGCCGAGTTCTCGCTGTACCTGCCGTCGGTTGGTGTCGACGTGGTCGGGTGGAAGGGGCGTCCGGTCGACATCTACTACCTGGAGCTCTCGGAGGGCGGCTGGGATATCGAGCAGCGCTTCTCGGGTTGGCTGGAGCAACCGACCTACGACCCGCGCAATCGCATCGTGTCGTGCGAGGCGACCGACCGCCTGCAGGACCTGGTCGAAGCGATGGAGATCGCCGACATCGACGCCCTGGTGGGAGGCCTCTGGACGGAAGACGTGTTCGAGCCGGTTGCCGGGCGCAGCCGCTGGGAGTACGCGCAGGAGCGCCTGGGCACGATTGCGGCCAGCCTTGACCGTTCGTTGTCTGGGGAGCTGCGGGTCACTCCGTGGGCTGCCACCGCGCCGGCCAAGGTCTTCGGCCCCGGCAGCACGATTGACCAGTCCTTGTCCGTGGAACTGGGCAAGCTGTCGGAATTGGTCAACCGCGTCGAGCTGTCGATCAGCTACCGCTTCACGCGGTTGCGTGAGCGGCATCAGGAGTACGACTGGCAGCACCCCGATATCCAGGGCACGTCCATCGACGCCAGCTTCTGCATCTGGCGGCACGAGTCGTCGGAAGTGCCGAGCACGGAGATGATCAAGGACGCGCTGAACAGCGCGGGCTATCACTTCTTGAACGGTGCCGAACTGCTGGCCTTGCCGCCGACAGGCATCTACTGCACCCCGCCGCAGGCTTGGATCAACAACTTCGACAACCTGCTGCTGGCGGCGAGCTTCACGGGCGGTATGCGCTGGGGGCAGTCGATCACGGAAACCTACACCCTCTCGGTCGAGGCGCCGGCCAGCATCGCCCAGGCCGGCGAGGTGCTGCGACGGGATGGTGCATCGCTGGAGAGCGAGCTGGATCGCGCCAAGGACTGGGAGTCTGCCGACTTCGGCGGGCCCGACTCCGATGCCGAGCAAGATGACCTTGAGGACTGGGTCATCGACCTGCGCGAGGACGACCGCCTGACCCAGAGCGTTCAGTGCCAGTTGGCGACGGCTACCGTCAGCATCCTACAGGCGCACCGAGCCAACCGCGTTTCCTGGCAAGTGCCGACCTCGATGGCGAGGGTGATCGACCTGGTGGACACCCTGCAGCTTGGTGATCGTTGCCAGGCCCGCGGGAAGGTCTTCTCGGTCATCGACGAGTGGAGCCTGGAGAGTCAGACGGCGATCACCACGCTGACGCTGGCAATCAGTCGCGGCGGCGGCGTGGTGATGGACCCGCATGACCTACCGGCTCCGCCAGATACCCAGCCAACCGGCAGCGTGCCTTCGCTGATTCAGCTGGGCAGTCAGATCCGCGGGAAGAATCCGCTGCTGGTCTATGACGATACCCTCGACGGTTTCGCGGGTAACTACGACAACCCGGCGCCAGGGACGCCCCCGGAAGAGTTCCCGCGGCGCTTTCAGCTGACGGCGCCGGAAGTGCCGGCTACGCACCGTGACGAGTTCACCGCGGAGCGGGCGGCCACCTACCGGGTAGCCATTCCGAACGACTTGCTGGAGCTCTAGCGATGGCTGGCATCAACCAACTGAAGAGCGATCTCAACGCCCTGCAGACGACGGATCGTCAGGCGCGGAGTCTGTCCCCTCAGGAACCCAAGGGCTCCCGCCCGGCAACAACGGGGCGGGGGAACTGGGAGGAACCGGCGTCCACCGGGTCGGTCGGCGGGATCGCCAGTCCGATAGTCGAAACGGCCGCTCGCACGTATTACGCCGAGCAGACCCTGCAGAGCTCGGACGGCCTCTGGTCGTTCCGGGTGAAGCCAATCCAGCAGGTGACGTTCCACGACTCCAACGGCGCCGAGGTGCTGATGATCTACGCCGAGCCGGAGAGAGAATGAACGATGAAATGAACATCCTGGACCTCGGCGAGGTCCGCTGGTGGGGCCACTCCATCCATGGCCTGGCCATGGTGGGTAGCTCCTCGCCGGTCTATAAGGCGTCGGGGCTTCAGTTCGCCCTGCCGGCCGAAATCGCTGGCTCGCTGGTCGACGCCACTGTGGGCATCCCCAACGAGGACCAGGGCAATGTCCACCTGGTGAAGGTGCCCGGCATCGCCGAGCTGGACATCGCCGAGGAGGAGGTGGCTGCCGAGTTGCAGGAAGGGCGTGTGTGGCAGAACTACGCCCTGTTGTCTGGGCCGAAACAGGCCTTGGCTGGGCAGGCGCTCAAGGGCTGGGTCTGCATCGACCCTGCTAACAAGCGCTGGCTGGTGAAGCCGACGGGCACGCCCAGCCTCCGTTATGGCAGCATTGCTGCGGGCGGCTCGCTGAGCCTCAGCTTCGATATCACACCTTTCGGCTACGTCGGCGATCCGGTTGCCGCGCCGGTGTCGATTGGCGGCATCCTGGGCGCGCTCGGCCAGGAGAATCCGCCCGACCTGGTGGCGCCCAACGGCTCGATGCTGGTCATGCGGATCTCGAGTATTGCCAGTCACGGGCGCTCGGTGGTTATCGCGCTTATGCCGAACCGCACGCTGCCGGCGGATATCCGTGATCTGCCTTATGGGTTCCTGCAGCTCGACCTGGTGGGGAACGGCCCGAACTTCACGGTCGCGCTGTCAGTGCTGCACACGCGCATCGAGACGTTCGGTGATCGTCACAATCAGACAGTCGGAGACATACCGTTCAACTGGCGCATTCGGCCTCAGTTCAAGGGGACTGTACTGGTTGAGGAACGCGACGCTTCCGGAAATTTGCTGCATGGCGAAGCAATCTACGAGCCCATTCCGTTCACTCCGTTGCAGGTCGGAACCCCGGGCTGGCAGTACGGCCATTCCACGACTGCGTTCTACTTCTCGATTGGTTCCAACGCTGGTCAGGCCTACCTGAAGAATCGCCTGGTGTCGGTCGTCTTCGACGAGAACAACAACCTGGTGCGGACGACCATCGATTGGGAGAAAGACTCCCAGATGACCTACAACACGCCGGAAATGACCTACAGCGGCAGCTACAAGCTGGTCACTGGGTCGGCGGTTACTCCGTCACGCAGTGGCACGGTCACTGTCGCCCTGACCCTCAATGCGTCGGGCACCTATACCGAGCGGATGACCCACAAGCGCGACGGGGAGGAGTTCTCCCGCTGCGAGTTCACCGCCCCGGTCAACGTCAGCTATGCGTACTCGGTGTCGTTGAACGTCAACGATGAACTGCTCGACGGCTTCACTGATCTGGTCTTTTCGCCGGTCGGCGCGACCGCGCGCTACATGATCGGCGGCCCCGACTCGTTCCACACGATTCCGCCGGGTGATCACTGGAGCAACCCGCTGACCCTGACATACGACGGCGAGGTGTTGAAGACGCACGATCTGCATTGGCGCGGTTATGGCGGTGCCGGCAACGAGCCTCTGCCGGTGCAGCGGGTGGGCATGTCCGTCTTGATGGGGGACGACGATCCGTACCTGCGCTTTGACTGCAACGTCGTCCGGCTCTGCAACCACGCCTCCGCGCTGCGGGTGGAGCGCTTCGAGGACCGTGCCGCCACTGATCCGGTGTGGGCCAAGTCGAAGAAGGCGGTAGCCACTGCCGGCTCGGCCTGGGTCAACCCGCGCACCGCAACCGACAACGTCGACCGAACGCGCCTCACGGCTAGCTTTCACCCCATCACGCACGCGCTCAACGTCGACCTCGACTGGAGCCCAACGAACCGCTATCGCGGCACCTGGATTTAAGGAGCAACCATGCCTCAATTCTGGCTGAACAACTTCAGCGAGCCTCTCGTGGGCGCGCTGCCCTCGGACGAATACAGCGTGCTGCCACTGGCGCAGGCCGCTCTGGATGAGCTGGCCGCCTTGGTTCCCGGCAAGAGCGAATGGGTGGTGCTCACCCTTTCCAGCGCTGATGGTACGGGGGCGCGCGAGGTTATCCGCTATCAGCCGCATGGAACGACTTTCCAGCCGCTGCGGCGCTCTCAGGAGGGGACCGCACAGCTGGATTGGCCGGCTGGCACGCTCTGCAGCTGCAACGTAACCGCCGAGTCCATGGGCCGCTTCGAGAACGCCCGGGGCCTGCTGCAGCTCTGTGAGGAGGCAACGCTGACCATCGCGGGCCCGGAGAATCATGTGAGTTCATGGTTCTGGGAGCCGCCGGAAGCCGCGCAGCTGACGCTTTCGGTAAACGGCTACGGGTGGAACGAAGGGGAAACGCCTTTCCCGCGGCAGTTGATCGAGCTCTGGCCAACTAGCACCGGGCCCCTGGTGCTTCTTCTGCCGGATCTCGGCTCCGCTCATTTCGATGTGCCGGCGGGGACGACCGGGATCAACGAAGACGGGTCGTTCACCCTGACGATTCCCGAGTCGCCGGTCGGCGGCTACATCATCGAGTACCTGCAGCACGGCGAGACGATCGTCCGAATCCAGAACTACGCCGGCCTGACCACCTTCTGACTCCGTTCCAACTAGAGGGGAGCGTTGATCAGCATGCCGTGTCGGTAGTGCAGTCGCTGCGGACCGCGCTTTAAGGCTAACGGGTCGCGGGAGGTGGTTCGCCAACCTTGGCTCAGTAATTCATCGACGTGCGCGCGCATCCCGCGCAGCTTCCGTTGTTCCTTCATCGGTCGCCCTCCAGTTGGCGATCAGAGAGTAGCAAACTCAACCCAACCAGCCCGCCTAGCGCGGGCTTTTTCATGCCCGGAGGAAGTCATGGGCCAAGATCGTGATGTGGATGTGCTGGCGCGCACGCTGTGGGGTGAGGCGCGCGGCGAAGGGGCGGCGGGCATGGTCGCTGTGGGCTGGACGATCCGAAACCGCGCTGCGAAGCCGAGCTGGTGGGGGCGGGACATCGTCAGCGTCTGCCAGGCGCCGTACCAGTTCAGCTGCTGGAACAAGAGCGACCCAAACTACCCCTACCTGTCCGGTGCGAAGCAGATCCCGGCAGGCGAATACCTGCGTGCCCGTGAAGCCTCGCTGGCGGTGATCAGCGGCAGCCAGCCCGACCCTACAGGTGGGGCGACCCACTACTACGCCACCACCATGGCCAAGCCGCCGGCCTGGGCTGCGCAGGCAAAGCGCACGGCCACCATTGGTCGGCACGTGTTCTTCCGCGACGTTCCTTAGGAGGGAACCATGCATAGCTTCCTGTGGAAGGTGGCCGCTGTAGTGTTGACCGCGATGCTGCTGGTCGCCGCTGGCGCCGGACTGGGCGTGTGGGTGGCCGCCGGGCACTACCGGCCGCAGCTGGACCAATCCGCCGAGGACCTGACGGCCTGCCGCGCCGCCCGCGGCAACCTGGAGACGCTGGTGGGCGATCAGAACACCGCTATCGCAGGCCTGGCCAACCAGGCCGAGCACCGGCAGGCGAAGACGGCGCAGGCTATGGCCGGCGCGCAGCAGCACGCAGACAAGCACTTCGCCGCGGCGCAGCGGCTGCAGCAGGAGCACGTCGACGGCGACCCGGTCCAGGTTGCGTCCGACATGATCGACAAGGAGTTGGGGCTATGAAGTGGCTGGTGTTTTGGGGGTTGGTCGCGCTGGCGGGATGTGCCGTCCGGCAGGACGCCGAGCCGCGAACGGTGCGCGTGGAGGTCCCTGTGGTTGTTCCGTGCCGGACACCGCCGGTGCAGGAGCCGACGTGGTCCACGACATCTGTGCAGAAGGGCGACAGCCTGCAACTGAAGGTTCGGGCATTGCTAGCCGAGCGTCAGCAACACATTGGCTACGAGACTCAGCTACGCGCTGCGGTGCAGGCCTGCCAGTGAGAAAGGGCGGCCCAGTGGCCGCCCTTTCTGACTCACTACATCAGCTAATGTAGATTTTGAAGGGCTTGCCTACCGCGCGCAGGATCTGGCCGTTTTTCAAGCGGCGAGTCCAGCGAAGGATGAAGGTGCCCCGTTCGTCGGTGTAGGTCATGACCTATCTCCTAAACGAGAGTGGCCACTACTTGCTGAGTGGACAGACCAAACGAACGGGACTAGCATACGCACCTGCTACGGATTGCCTCTGCCAGCTGTTCGCGGTATGCGGAAAGCGAGTGGAGTACTTTCCTGGCTGGGTTAACCAGCCACCGAGTTCTGACTGCTTACGCCGCAAACGTAAGCGGTCAGAACTTGAATTCCATCTGAGCTTCGCTCCTCGGCAGCTTAAGCAGATCCATAACAGCGTCTGCAAAGTAATCCGCCTGCCATTCCGAGTCTTCGAGTAGTGTTGCCTGTGCTTCAGCAAAGTGGAGCAATGGGCGATGTCCTAGCACGATGTGCCCCATCTCATGCAAGAAGATCCGTACCGCTTCGGCCTTGCCACGGCACAGCTCCGTATACAGCTTGTTCGGAACGTAGATCATGCCTTTGCTAGGATCGACAGTCGCTCGGGTCGCATCGAACCACTCATCGTCTTCGATCACATCGAGATGAATACCGTGATTTTCGAGGCGAGAGACTAATTTCTCCGCTTTTCCTTTTTTGAACGATGCTTTATTGATACCAATGATCTTGCAGACGCGGTAGGCAACGTCGCTGATCAGCTCTGGCTCCAGGGCGGGGACGCGATGTCCCCGCATGCAGTAGTCTTCGTCAGTCTCAGGCGTCATGTTTGATTTTCTCCCCATAGATCTCGGAAAGCAGTGTTCCGAGCTTGGTCAGTTGCTCCTGATTAAGATCGGAATTGGCAAAGCCAGCGATCAGCATTTTGTGGTGGGCTGGCAGGCCCTCCAGCGACACAGTGTCGTTCGACTCGCACGCCATCGCTTTGAGGCGATTCACTTGGACGTCCTTTCCTTGAGCGGCGAAGTAGCTCGCGATTTTCTCTACCCACTCCATCGGTACCTTGCTGCGACCGGTTTCCATTGCACTAAGGAAGGCGGGCGATGTGCTGAGTGCGGTTGCCATATTGCTGAGTGTCAGCCCCAATTGGCGCCGATACTCTCTGACGGCGGTGCCAAATTTCGTAAGCGACATAGGTAGCTCCCTGTTGGTCCCCTGATGCTACGGTGTGACTCGCCTCTCGGCGATTCAAGTAATCTAGTTGATAACTATAATGCTTGAGGAGGTGGGCTCCGTCAAGCGCTGGAAGCGAGCGGCCTGATTAGCTCGGTGCCTTGGTTCGTGGTGTTTCCGACATCGGTGCTGACCCGATAGGCCTCGAAGTCGGTACGACTGAGCACGATTGCGCTGTGGATCTGCTCCGGGGGCGTCTCCGGCGAGAGCCAGAGCGCCCACTGCCCCGGCGCCATAATGACTGGCATCCGGTGATGGATAGCCGACACCGGCCCCTCAGCGTCGCGGGTGAGGAGGGCACAGCTCAGCATATCCTGTCCATCCGGCCGGTCCAGGTTGACCGGAGCCCGGCAATGGCCTGCACCTGGTTGTCGGCCGCGTGGTGATAGTACGGCTGGTTCACCGGCCGCCCAGCACGGGTCACCGCCGGCTCTTTCTCGTTCCATTCGTACCATCCCACCGCTGGCATCAGGCATCGCTGTATCTTGATCGCCTGGCGCCACATCAGCTTGGTCGCCGCTTCCTCGCTGCGCGCGTTGAACGAAAACGTCGGCGGGGTAGCCTTCTTCCACCAGAACGGGATCAGCCCCCAGCGGGCCGGCAGCACTTCCTGTTCTCCCGCCTCATTAAGCAGCACCATCGGCACCTGTGTGGTCGGCGCGACGTTGTAGACGCGGTTGATCCACAGCCCTGAATTCCGAGAGCCGATATGCCAGAACCGCTCCATCTCTGCCTCTTCCGGTGTCACGTACCTTCCGCACATCGTCATGCCCTCCGCTTGTCTCACGACCCGTTGTAGGAAACATCTGTAGTCTATTACTGTATTTATATACAGTTACCGGACGTTTCTCATGCTTCCTGACATAGTTGCGCGCCTGGTGGCTCGCGGGCGCCGCCTTCCTCTGTTCGCCTTCCGTGTTCCTGCTGGCTTTCCATCGCCAGCTCAGGACCACCTCGAGCGCGAAATTTCCCTCGATGAGGTCCTGCAAGTACGCGCGCCGCACACCTACCTGGTGCGAGCGGGTGGCGACAGTATGATCCGGGCAGGTATCCACGACGGAGACCTGATGGTCGTCGATCGCTCTCGCGAGGCTGAGCCGGGCGATATCGTGATCGCTGCGGTGAACGGAGAGCCAACGGTGAAGCGCCTGGCGAAGGAGGGCGGCCAGGTCATCCTGCGCGCCGAGAACCCGAAATACCCGCCGCGCTACATTCTGGAGGGCGACGAGTTACTGGTGTGGGGCGTGGTTCGATACAGCGTGCGGTGCCACGACCATGGCTGAGCGCGCGATCGCGCTGATCGATTGCAACTCGTTCTATGCCAGCTGTGAGCGCGTCTTCCGCCCGGACCTGGCCAGGACCCCCATCGTCGTGCTCTCGAATAACGATCTGATGGGTGGCTTCCGTTAGTAAATGAACTACAGTCCGCACCACCGAGAAGAGGCCTATGAGAGCTTCGGAAAGGGAGTCATTGGGTTGGTGTGTAAGGCTGTGAAATGAGGCTGGTGTTCGCAACAAAAGACCTTGTCGTAGCAGGGCGATCCTTTGAAGGCTTTCCGCTATTGATTGGCGCCGACGGTTGGCCAGTGGAGCCGGCGCAGTCTTTCCTCTGGCACACCTTGATTGAGTCTGGTGAGGCTCTAAGCCCCTTGACGTGGGAGGCCTATGGCCGGCGTCTCTTTGACTACTTCGCCTTTCTTGAAGCGAACGATCTCGCGTGGAACGAAGAGAGCCAGGCAGATGGATTGAGTGTCCTATCACGGTATCGCGACTGGTCGAGCAGTGAGCTGGAGCTAGACCCCAGCACTTTAAACAAGCGCCTGAGTCTGGTGGTGAGGTTCTACCAATGGGCCAAGCAGCGCGATCTGATCGCTGTACTGCCGTTTGGTGAGCGCAGGGTCAGGACGACACCGCATGCCGGTTTCCTCAGCCACGTAGCGCGGCCAAATACCGAGAGCAAGAAGCCTTCGGTTATGGTGCGGGAGCGTAGACGCTTGACCAAATTCCTGACCAAAGACCAGGCGAAGATTTGCCTTGCTATGGACACCGATCCAAGCCACCGGATCTTGCTCCACCTGATGGTTCGTACTGGTCTGCGCTCCTGCGAGGCACGCACCTTTCCTCAAAAGTACGTCTTCAATCCTCGGCTCAAGAAGGGGCTACGCCCTGGGCAGATGATCAGCGTCGCCCTTGACCCATCAGACATGTATCTCAAGTACAGCAGGCCTCGGACTATCGACGTGCCCTGGTCGCTGATGGAGGACATGTGGTCGTACTCACTTCATGTGCGTGAGGTGCGCAAGGCGGCCGGAAATGAGCGCGCCACCGCTCTGGTGCTTACCAAGCAAGGGAGGCAGTACTCGAAAGACTCCATCGTTGATGTGATGAAGGCATATGAGCGCAAGTGTGGCTTCTACGTCCGGGCCCACATGCTCCGCCACACCTATGGGACTTATACCCTCCGGGCGCTGAGGAAGAGCCGAGACTTCCAAGGAGAGCCTCTGCTCTATGTCCGCGACAGGATGGGGCACTCGGACGTCCAGACAACGATGGTGTACCTGCACCTAATCAACCAGCTCGAGGCCCAGTCCGTCCTCGCCCATGAAGACGAGATCGACATGATGTTCCTCACAGGAACTACTCCAAGCGCTTGAGGTAATACCATTGGCTCGCAAGAAGAACTATAAGGCCGAAATGCAATCGGTCACGAAAGGGTTTGAAGCAATTGAAGATGACCTTGTGATCCTTTTGCCAAAAAATCCACGTAAGGTTGGGAAGATTGATCACGCGCAGTATATGGGGGTAGGGTTTGACGCATGGGCCGTTCAGTGCACTCATGTCATAAGAGCGCTGTTGAACTCCGGAAATTTCTCCACTTCCACTCTAATTGGGTACTCCAGCAACGGGCTGCGCTACTTTCTGGCGTTCTTGAAAGGCGGCGCTTTAGACAGTCCCCCTTCGGTTCCGAATAGCCTGGAAAAACGGCATCTAGAGAGATTCGTCTCGTGGCTGAAGCTCAAATACCCGAACGGAACGACGGCGAAGAACTGTTACACCGCGTTTAAGTCATTGGTTATTAGTATAATTGAATATGGCTTCATTGAGGCTAGTCGCGACGATTTGCTTCCTGACATTCCATTTCCAAACAATGCGAAGACCATTGGCGACACGAAGCCTCTCACGCTTGCGGAAATGCAGCGGCTTATTTCTGCGCTAAAGGCTGATCTAATTTCAATTCACAAGAGTACCTTTGTAGGAAATGCTGCAGAAGCTATGACAGTTCTGTTCCTGATCACCGCTGCCAGGTCTGGAATTAACACCACGCCGCTGCTGGAAATGACTAGAGACGCACTGCAGCCTCATCCATTCATTCCTAATCTAAGGATACTCACCACTGTAAAGAGACGCGGCAAAGGTGCTCAGAGCAAGACTATTAGACAAACTGAGATTCATGACGAGTACAGCGCTATTCCACTGGATGGCGTGGCTGTCGTAAACAAGGCACTCACCATTTCAGCTCCTTTGGTTGAACTGGCACCAGAGGAACTTAAGTCTCACATTTGGCTTTATCGCTCAGGCCAGCCAGGCCGCGAGCACATAATCGTCAGCCTCAGTGCTGGATCTGTTTTTCAATCAACAAAAAGTATTTGCGAGCGACATTCTCTGAAGGACGATAAAGGTGAATCACTGGTCGTCAATCTAATGCGTCTTCGAAAGACGATGGAGAGCAGGCTCTGGAAGTTAAGTGGAGGAGACCTTTTAGAGGTTTCTGCTGTGATGGGGCATTCTCCAGGCGTCGCTGATAACCACTACCTGAAAATCAACGACGAGATCAAAACCGAGGGGGCCATCTTCGTTGGAGAGGCTTTCCCTGATCAGCTGCGAGGCCTCAACGTTACCCCTACGCCACCTGGAGGCTGCAAGGATAGTCTCTACGGAAGCTTGGCCCCCAAAGACGGGGTCACCCATTGCTCGAAGTTCATTCATTGCCTGACATGCCCTAGTTACGCGATTGTGGGAACTTTGGAAGACTTGTATCGGCTGTTCAGCTATCAGCAGTTTCTGCATGCTGAGATTGAGTACTTCTTAACTGATGAATGGGAGGCTTGGCGGCAGCGACAGAGCAGCATAATTGCACTTATTGATCGCTTCACTTCTCGCAAGTTCAGTCAAGCGTTAATTGGTGAGGCGAGGGCCAAGGCAGAAGAGTCTCCTCATCCCTTCTGGATCAGCAAGATCAAGCTCATGAAAAAGATCCGAGGTGATTCACTTGTCGGTTAATCGAAACTCCAAAGCTTCCCTAAAGGCATATGACGTCCTTTTTACGCAGCCTGTCACTGCCTCGGGTCTTGGTAAGTCTGAACGCGATTCGATAATCATAAGCGCCATTGTCAATGATAGTGGCGAGACTCTCGTGCTGAGTCGATTTGGAGATCCACGGTGGGATCTGCGACCGTTTTTCGATCAGTCCAATGTTGGCGAGAGCGGCAAATTCGTTAGCTGGGATACGAGCCTTCCAGTTGAGTTAATAGACGATTGCAAGTCCGTCGCGTATGCATGGTTCAAAAGAGGTCTTCCAGGATCAAAGCCGCCCGTCGCTCGCGGAATCACAACGCTTGTTGGGGCTAGTGTTATACCCTTTGTTCGTTGGCTCAGCACCCTCGGGGTTAAACGATTTTCCGATATCCGGCCTATACACATAAGCAACTACATTCACCAGTGCAAGTCAGAGTCATTGAGGCCTCTCCCTCTCTACTCGAAGCTGCGGATTGTTGACCTGCTATGGATTTTTTCTGCCGAAACAATGCATCCCCTTGAGCAATATCCGTGGGGGAGTTCTTCGCTGTGGCGAGTAAGTGGGGTTGGCGAGACACGGGGTGTTTCGGCCGCCAACAAGAACACGGGAAGAACGGATATCATTCCGCCTGATGACCAATCCAAAATATTCAACTATTGCGAGCAAGTCATTCGAGAAACCAAGGCGGATCTTGAAGCGTCAGGAGTCGAATCCTTCACCCGCCGCAGTCCAAAAACGATTCGCTGTCGGGATGCGGTGTTGTACGTCTCTTCCATTACTAGCGGCATGCGGAACGAAGAGGTAATTGGGGTTGATTCGGGGGCATGGCGGAAAGAGACCGTTGATGGCGTAACCTTCTGCTGGGTAACCACCACTGAGCATAGAACTGGAAAGGGTCGTGTCGATTACCTCGTTCCGGAACTGACTTTGGACGCGCTTGAGCTCTTGGCCAAGTGCACGACTCCAATGAGGCAAGAGCTTGAGGCTGAGGTCTATGAGCTAGAGCAGATGGCACCCTCGTCCAGATCCGCTGAGCATTTGCTCCGGTTAGAGAAGGCCCGAAAGGATTCGAAGAGGTTGTTTCTCTGTTTGAACGGATCAGGCAACAAATCTGAAAGGTTAGCGCACATTGAAGTGCTTGGACAGGCTGGCTCGAATGAGTCCTTCAAGCGCATCGCAAAAGCCGCTGGAAGTGACTGGCCGCTGCGCACTCACCAGTGCCGGCGAACCTATGCCCGTTGCTTCGTTGAGTCGCGGATGGGGCGCACCTCGCTCGTCTTCCTCAAGTGGCAGCTCAAGCACAGCAGTATGAGCATGACCCAGCTCTACGCCTCCAATCCGCTCCAGGATCTGACGCTGTTCGATGAGATCCTGCAGCAGATGACGGAGTTCAAGATCGACCTCATTGAGTCCTGGCTTGATGACCAGCCTTTGGCAGGTGGTGCCGGGAGCAAAATCGTTGAGTTGCGTGCGATTCCGGTCAAGGACAGGGCCGCCTTGCTGGCCCAAACGGCACCTCATGCGAACATTCGCGCAACCGGTCACGGATGGTGCATTGCCACTGAGCGTGGTTGCGGAGGCGCTGGGTTGTACGAGGCCACCAGGTGCCCTGGGTGCAAACACTCGGTGATCGATGAGACGTTTGCAGGCACTTGGCAAGGCATCTACTCCCAGCAACGGGAGCTAATGAAAATTGAGGACGCAGGGCCGGCAGTGAAACAGCGTGCAGAGCGCGACCTGCAGGTCGCCCTCGACGTGATCAATAGTCTTGGGTTGTCGCCGGATGACCAGGAGCTTGAGGAGGCTGTGAATGGCTAGCAAGTCGACCGAGCCGTCCAAGGGCCGCTCTCGCCCAAAGACTGCCGATGCGCTCAACAAGGTCATCGATAGGATGCTCGCCGGCAATGAGAAGCTCTCCATCTCCTCGGTCGCCAGAGCGGCAGGCGTCACCCCCGGGCTGATCCATAACACCTACCCGGCCGTGGCGGAGCGTATCCGCAGCCTCATAGGGAAATCGACGCGCGCTCAGCGTGATTCGAAGCACCAGGCGCTCATGAAGGAGAAGGATCTCAACAAAGCCCTCCGCGCAGAGAACAGCCTACTTCTGGAGGAGATCGCTCGCCTTGCCTCCGTGAATCAACGCCTCATGCTTGAGCTAGCACAGCTGAAAGGTGTTGCTCAAGGCAAGGTCATCGAGCTTGCGCCAAAACCAGGGGCAAAGTAGCTCCTGGGCATCACTCTGCAGTCCAGAGTTGATTTAGCCTGGTCGTGCAAGGGTGTACCGGACATTCTCTGACTACTCGATCAGCGGTAGCTTGACATCTCTCCGTTCGAAATCTAGTCTACCAACTAGTAGGTAGACAAACAGAGGGCATCACCATGCAGTTCAAAGGTCGCAAGCTTCTGGTAGTGGGTGGCACGAGTGGCATTGGTCTCGAAACCGCGCAGATGGTCGCCGAGCAAGGCGGTTCGGTTGTGATCGTGGGCAACCGCCCTGAGAAAGCCGAAGCTGCACGCCAACAACTGGCCGCCGTTGCCGGCGAAGACAAGGTCGTGGCCTATGCTGTAGATCTGACCGATTTCGCCAGCGTCCAAGCGCTGATCGAGAAACTGGCCGCAAGCCACAAGGACATTGATCTGATGGTCAATTCCGCGGGTATCTACTACCCGAAAGCATTCATCGAGCACTCGCTTGAGGATTACGACAACTTCCTGAATCTGAACCGCGCCATCTTCTTCCTAACCCGTCAAGTAGCGGCGGAGCTGGTAGCTCAGGGCAAACCCGGTTCGATCGTGAACGTCACCGCGGTAGCAGCCAGGCAGGCGGTCGAGGGTGTTCCGGCCTCGGCCTACTCGATGGCCAAAATTGGCCTGGACACCTTGACCACACACGCGGCAGCAGAGCTGGCCCAGCACGGTATTCGCGTCAACTCGGTCAGCCCGGGTATTGTGGAAACGAAGATCTTCGAGCGCTTCATCCCCGGCGATCAGTTGGCTGGTGCGCTGAATGACTTCAACAATTTCCACCCGCTGGGCCGTAACGGCACTCCGCGTGACGTTGCTGAGTCCATCGTGTTCCTGCTCTCCGACAAGACGTCCTGGGTGACCGGTGCTGTTTGGGACGTGGACGGTGGGGTCATGGCTGGCCGTAAGCAAGGTAAGTAAGATAACTGCGTAGTGGCCGGAATCGCTCTTTTCTGGTCGGGGCGATTACGGCAGGAGAAGTTATGGCACTGGCAACACGGGACGCGTTAATTCAAGCCGCTGAAGGGCTGATGCGCACTAAAGGGTATGCAGCGTTCAGCTATGCAGATCTTGCAGACGCGGTAGGTATTCGCAAGGCGAGCATTCACTACCACTTCCCTACAAAGGAAGACTTGGGGATCGCGATCGTCGAAGAGTACGTCTCGCGGGTGCAAGCCGAGTTCGAGCGAATCGAGATCAATCAGGCAGGTGCAGTTGAGAGGCTCAAGGCTTTCTTTGTGCTCTTCTACTCCAGCACAGAGGGTGGTCTGTTGCCATTGTGTGGTGCGCTAGCAGCTGAAATGGCTGCATTGCCCGACGGGCTTCAACGCCTGACACGACGGTTCTTTGATGTGCAGTTGTCTTGGTTGACCAGAGTGATGGACGAAGGCATTGCCGCTGGTGAGTTAGCCCGGGGGCGAGGGGCCAGAGAAAAGTCTTACTTGCTGCTCAGTATCCTTGAGGGATCGAGCTTCATCAACTGGGCCACCAGGGAAGGTGAGACTGTGAATATTGCTGTCATTCGGATGATCGCAGAGTACTGATCTCTGCCTACAACAGGGCCGATACGCGACCCGCGTCGGCCCTATTTTTGGCCGATCTTACCTATCAACTAGTAGGGTGGTAATCATGTCTAGTATGCCTAACTGGGAACAAACCATCACCGACGTCAGTGCCCGCCTGAAAGAGTTCGGCGCACATTCCCCCGACACCCTGCGTGGCGTGGCAATGCTCGGTAATGCAGGTAACAAAACCAATCGCCTTGATGCGAAGACCCGTGAGCTGATCGCACTGGCAGTTGCCGTTACCACGCGCTGCGATGGCTGCATTGCGTTCCATGCGGCAGAAGCCAGGAAGCTCGGCATTACCACCGAGGAAGTGGCGGAAGCTCTCGGCGTGGCCGTGAACCTGAACGCCGGTGCGGCAGTGGTTTACAGCACTCACGTCTTGGATGCGATGGATAGCAAATCTCAAAGCTGAGGTCCCTCCGCGGCTGATCCATAAGCATCGGAGACAGATGAGAGGAAGTTCCATGAAGAAAATTACGGTCGAGGTCTGGTCCGACTTTGTCTGTCCCTGGTGCTGGATAGCAAAGAAGCGCCTGGAGCAGGCAATTGATGCTCTCGGGGACCAGGTCGAAGTTGAAATCGTGCCACGCGCATACCGCTTGGCCAAAGGCATGAGCCCGATCCCTTTTAAAGAGGCGCTCGTACAAAAAACAGGCAGCCAGGGCCGAGCGGATGTGTTCATGAGGGCCATTCGCGGAGCTGCTTCACGTGAGGGTTTGGACTATCGATTTGACGTCATGCGCTTCGGGGACACGTCCGCGGCTCATCAGTACGTCAAGGCCATCGCCGATCCGGCGTTGCAGGTCCGCTATGTAGAGCGGCTCTATTTGGCGGGAACTACTGAGGGCAAGGACATCTTCAACGCACGAGTTCTGCGAGATCTGGCGATTGAAATAGGTGCCACCGACCTCATCGGCTTTGATTCGGCGGAGGCCGCAATCCTGAGCGATGAAACAGCAGTAAGCAGCCTCGGTACCGGCATTCCGTTGTTCGTGATCAATGGTAATCGCTACATCTCCGGCGCTCAGGAACCCGCAGTGTTTACCAAAGTGCTCCGCGCCGCGATTGAAGAGCTTTCGAGTGATGAAGAGGCAATCAGTGCAACCAGCTGTTCGATTTCTGGCTGTTCGCACTGACAGGGTTATCGCCTTCGGGTGTTTCGTTTTTTTGATTTTTTATCCACGACTTTAAGAGGTTTTGAAAATGGACAAGCTTCTCAACGGTATCGACGTCGCTGCTCTGCAAGCCTTCGCACAGGGCGTTGCTGAAGATGCATCCAAGCGTCACGCACGCTTCAACGTGAAGACCAAGTGGGAGCATCAGACCCGCACCGTAGCCACCGTGAACCGTTTTCATCTGAGTGGTAACGACTACCCGCGTGACATCAAGATTGCGGCCGACGAGCCACTGGAGCTGCTGGGAGCAAACTCTGCCCCAAACCCGCAGGAACTGCTGATTGCCGCTCTGAACGCCTGTCTCTCCGTGGGCTATGTGGTGAACGCTTCGGTCATGGGCATCACCATCCACAACCTTGAAATCGAGACCGATGGTGAGTTGGATCTGCGCGGCTTCCTGGGCCTGGACGAGAGCGTCAACCCCGGTTTCGACGAAATCAGCTACGTCGTGCGCATCCACACCGATGCACCTGTCGAGAAGGTGGAAGAGCTACACCGCATCGTCACCAAGACTTCCGTGAATCTCGCCAACTTCTCCAAGGCCATTCGCATGGTGCCAAAGCTGGAAGTCGTTGTCGGCTAAGCCAGCCGATTGATTCAGGTATTCGTTTGAAGAGGTTGAATATGAAAAAGCTGTTTTCTCCATACAATCTGGACAGTCTGGAGCTGGCCAACCGGGTAGTTATGGCACCGATGACCCGCACCCGGACGGAAAACAATGTTCCGACCGAACTGACCGCGCTGTATTACGCGCAGCGGGCCTCGGCGGGCCTGATCATCACCGAGGGCCTGCCGATCTCCGACGAGGGACGTGGCTACCTGTATACCCCGGGAATCTACACGGACGAGCAAACCCGTGCCTGGCGAGAAGTGACTGATGCAGTGCATGCCAACGGCGGCAAGATCTTCGCGCAGCTCTGGCACGTGGGCCGCATGTCCCATGTGTCGCTGCAGCCAGGAAATTCTGCGCCGGTCTCGGCGAGTGCCGAGCCAGCAGTAGGTACTACTGTTTATGCTTGGGTCGAGCCTGGTCTCCCTGGCCCGGTCGCACCGAGTGTCCCCCGTGCACTGAGCGTCGATGAGATTCGCCGTGTCACCGACGACTTCGTTGCCTCCGCCCTGCGTGCGGTCGAAGCCGGCTTCGATGGAGTCGAGCTGATGGCCGCGAATGCCTTCCTGTTCGATCAGTTCCTGAGCAGCCAGATCAACACGCGTACAGATGAATACGGCGGATCGATCGAGAATCGTCAGCGCTTCTTGCTGGAGACCGTCGATGCCATTGCAGACGCCATTGGGAGTTTCCGTGTCGGCGTGCGCATCTCGCCATTCGGTCGGCTGTACGACCTGCGTCCCTACCCTGAGGAAGAGGCTACCTGGAAGAGCGTTGCAGCTGCACTGAATGAGCGCGAGTTGGCCTTCGTCCATCTCAACTACCAGCCAACACTGGATGCAGTACCGTTCCCGGAAGGCTTCTACAAGAGCTTCCGCTCGCTCTACAAAGGCACGGTTATCGGCGCCGGTGGCTTCACCGCGGAGCTGGCAGAGGCCGAGCTGCAGAACGGCAATCATGACTTGATCGCCTTCGGCACCCCGTACATCGCAAACCCAGACTTGGTCGAGCGGATGCAGAACGGTTGGCCTCTCGCACCAAGCGATCACTCCACCTTCTACGGCGTGATCGGGGCGAAAGGCTACACCGACTATGCGCCTTACCAGGAATAACCGTTTCGGCTGATCCACAGCGTAACTCAACTACTGAAGGTGTCTGGCTATGCCACTGGTAACTGTGAAAGGTATCGAAGGGGTTTTCTCTACCGAGCAAAAGGCCGAGATCATCAGCAAGATCACCGACGCCATGGTCTCTGTCGAAGGCGAGAAAATGCGTGGTGTGACCTGGGTCGTTTTTGAGGAAGTGAAGAGCGGCGACTGGGGAATCGGCGGTGAGCCCATCACCACCGAGAAGGTACGAGCTCTTCAGAACAGCTGATGGTGAAACTGGCCCGGCCTGAGCTTTGCGCGGGTCGGGCCAGCCAGCTCATTTCTTCGGCTTGTATACCTCTTTTTTTGCGTACTGGATCAACCAGTTCCTTGTTGACTCATTCGTTCCAAGGCGCTTCCAGCGCCTGTCGCCACATGGTGAATTTTCGTGCTGATAGGCGAAAAAAGTCGAAATTTGTTAGTCGGAAAAAAGCGTTATGAATCAGTGTGTTATGACCTACTAATTGTTAGGATCATTCAGATACAACGACGGTTGCGTCATCGCGCGAAGTGCCGACGCGAAGCCGCACGTGGCCATGGGGGAGCCGTACTTCAAGATCCGCCACAAGCTGCAGCGCCTGGGCATCCTGGCGTTCTCCAGCAACTACGCCCTCTATGGCGACATGAGCCAGCGGGTCATGACCATCCTCGAGGAGATGGCGCCGGCCGTGGAGGTGTACAGCATCGACGAGTGTTTTGCCGATCTGACGGGCATTCCGGGGGACCTGGTACGCATCGGCCGAGAGATGCGCGCCCGCGTGTTGCGCTGTACCGGCATCCCAGTGGGTGTCGGCATCGGGACCTCGAAGACCCTGGCGAAGCTGGCGAACCACGGCGCGAAGAAGTGGCAGGCGCAGACCGGGGGCGTGCTCGATGTCCGCGATCCAGTGCGCCGCGATCGACTGCTGAATGCGTGCGACGTCGGCGATGTGTGGGGTGTCGGCCGACGTATGAAGGAGCACCTCAACGCCCAAGGCATCAAGACTGCCTGGGATCTCGCTCAGGCCGACGCCTGGATGCTCCGCAAGCAGTTCAACGTGGTGATCGAGAAGACTGCTCGCGAGCTCCGCGGTGTCGCATGCTTGGAGTTGGAAGAGGCTGCGCCGCCGAAGCAGGAGATCTGCTGCAGCCGGATGTTCGGCAAGCGCCTGCATGACCTGACATCGATCCGGGAGGCGGTGGCCGCCTACACGGCGCGGGCCTGCGAGAAGCTGCGTGCCCAGGGCTCTGTCTGTAAGCGGGTGCAGGTCAGCATCCGCACCGGCATGTTCAACCCGGACGAGCCGAAGTTCGCGAAGGGTGTGAGCGTGGAGTTGCCGTATCCCACCGACGACACCCGAGTAATCACCAAGGCTGCCGGCGAGGGGCTGGAGTTGATCTACCGGGCGGGCTTCGCCTTCAGCAAGGCCGAGGTGCTTCTGATGGATTTGCGACAGCCAGGTGAGTTCACTGGTGATCTGTTCGCTGAGGAACAGCCTGAGCGCGCTGGCAAGGCGATGGCAGTAATGGATGCGATCAATGCGAGATGGGGGAGGGGTACGGTTCGGCCGGGCGGGGTTCCGGTGGCGCCAGACTGGGGTATGCGACGTGAGCTGATGAGCCAGAGCTTCACCACTCGGCTGGACGATCTGTGGGTGGTGCAATAAAAAAGCCGCTGAGATCAGCGGCTTTTTGAAACTGAAATGCGTTAGGCGGGTTTTGGGGCTGGCGCGGTACGGAGGGTTCCGTTGCGGTGAGCACTGCCAATCGAGGCCAGCATTTTGTTAATGGAGTCGCGCTTAGCCTGCTGAATTTCTTTCAGGGTGGGCTTTACGGTAGCCATACCAGTAGCACTCCTTATGCTCCGGGTGGATCGGCGACATGCCGAGTTTTTCGACTGCGATACCATGGGAAATCTGACTATACCACGTGTTGAGCTTCAGATACCGCTTCACCGAATCTTCGCCTTCGGGAGCGGCAGGATGGAAATAAAGCTCATCTGCGTGCGGCGTAGCTTCGAGGAAATATCGTGTGGCTACGTACAGTCTATCAGGCATTGCTTGCCGAATCGAGACGCGCTGCCGCATTGAAAGCGACGCAGGCGGGGCGTAATTGTCGCAATCACCTAAATAGCTTTCGATTGAGACAAATTTCATCAGGTAGGCGTTGGGGCTGACAGAGTAGTCGGCATCCCCACGCACCGTGTCGTGAACCCAGGTGCGGTACTCGCTTGTCTCGACTGGATCGAACAAGGCGAAGAATCGATGACTCAGGCATACGAAGGGAATGACTGCGTTTCCGGCTTCATCATATTGAAGGAGGCCCATGGGCATCGCCTGCTCATCAATAGGGCCGAACATATCCTCTATCTGGTCTGAATCCATTCCACGCCTCCGCTCGAAGGGGGCGCATATTAGCAGTGATGATGGCCGCTATGCCATCACCGTAATGCTGGTCAGTAATGGGGCAGTATTGGGGCAATCCTCGCGCCAAACAATGCCCAGTCATGCCATTTGACGATGCTGTTTGCTCCGCGTGAAATTTCGGACGCGCCAGTGGCGACGCGGCGCGCAGCCGTTTTTAGAGATCATCCTCGTCCACAATCGGCGTGTGGAGCATTGCCAGGAGGTCCTGTCGGCGAGTTGCGGTACTCGGCGCGATCAGTCTTCGCGGGCGGTGATGCCGGGAGCAGCGGGCCTGACCCAGCGCGGCACGCTGATAGCCTTGAATTGGCTGATGCCCACTGAGCCCCGTTCGTTACGAGCCTTAGAGCCCGGCTTGGCAATCAGTGCCGCAACAGCTTCGCGTGTTGCTTCGTACATCGCGAAGGCGTTGAACTCATCATCGAGTAGCACCAGCAGCACAGTATCAAAGGGCTTTCCCAGGTCGATTGAGCCCACGCGCCCCATGGGGCGGCCTTGCTTGAGAATGCATCGCCCCTTGATCTGGAGCCGTATCAGTTTCCCGTCTCGATCTTCGGTAGCGTCATAGCCTGCTGTCCGAGCGATTTCCAGATTCAGGTTGAGAGTGCGGGCTGCTTCATACTCGGCAACCTCGCCAGTAATCCCCAGGGGTTTGCCCGTCAGCTTGTAATAGCGCCTGGCTAGCACCTTGGCGTCACTGAGGATCTGCATCACTTCCGGATTGGTCATTTCCTTACCCTTGGCGGACGCTTGCCGACTTGGCCGAAAATCAATGCTTAGGGTGTCTCAGAATCTGTCAACGGCACGATTCCTGGTTGTCACCTTCGCTGCCTCTCGGGGCTCTGTCCCGGGGCACGAGAGGCTAGAGAGAAAATATTTTTAGTTTGAGGGGAGGCGCTTATGCCTCCCGGTAGGGAGGCTCTGGTGTCTCCCATGGGAGGGCTCCACTGTCTCCCGAATAATACCTACTCCACGTACATCCCAATTTCAGTAATACCCAACATACTAATGGGGGGGAGGCGTCAGTGTCTCTGGGGGGTGGGTTGTGTCTCATAAGGCCGCTGCTCATACTTTTTCCCAACAAGCAAAACGGTGGGGTAAGGACATGGCCAAGGTGCCCGTAAAAAAAACTACGATCTCCAAGGATAAGGCGCTCCCCAAAGAACCGACAGTGGGCAGTGCCAAGTCAGTAAGCGCAGTGACTAAGGCGGGACCTAGCAAGGCCGCAGCGGAGCCTGGGGCTGCCGTCTCCGATAAGGCCGTGGCCAAGCGTTGGGGGAAGGATCTCACTGCGGGAGGCTGGGCGGCGTTGCCTAACGTAATCATCAACAATGCCGCCGAATTGGGGCTCACGCCCCTCGATATGTCGATCATCCTCAAGCTCGCATCCCATTGGTGGGAGCGGAATACCGCTCCTCATCCTAGCAAGGCAGGGATGGCGCAGGCCATCGGCGTGGATGAGCGCACGATCCAGCGACGCATCACGGCGCTCTGTAATAAAGGATACCTGGAGCGGAACCCGAGGTCCTCTACGAAGGGGGGGAGCCTGACGAATGCATATTCGCTGAAGGGCTTGATCAAGGCTGCGAGACCACTAGCGCTAGCCGAAAAGGCTCGCCTTGAGGCAAAGCGGATGGAGTCGAGTAGTCGAGCCAAAGCTGCCAAGAAAAGTGGTAGCTAAATCGTATGGCTTTGGGGGCGAGGGTAGGGGGGGGCGATGAGTAGACGTCAGCAGGCGCATCAGTATCAACTGTACCGTTCTGAAGCCAGAAAGGAGGGCATGAAAGCTGTCTCTGGCAATCCAAAAGTGATCGCAACTGGGTTGGATGTTGTTCAGGTCCATTTCACGCCGATCACTAGAGATGCCATTGATGCGTCCATGTCATGGGGAGATCACGCTAGCCTGTATCCCTGGGAGGAGGTTCCGAGCTGGAAAGACTCTGATCTGCGGGGCTTTGACCTCGCAATCTGGTTTGGCCCACAGTTATGTGGCCTCTGCTACGCAACGCCCAGGCGAAGCACCATTCGGATCAAGGTCATTCTGCTAGAGGGGAGGCCAGATCACAGCCATCCACTGCGAGGGTTTATAGCTTCTTTCTCAATGGTGGCACTTGACAAGTATGCGCGGATCATTGGCTGCACCAAGATCGAAATTCAGGACCCCGCTCCCGAAGCAGTCGCCCTCTATCAAGAGCTGGGATTTCGCTATGACCGGGATGGGCAGCTTGTTATACCGGTGTCTTCTGACTAAGATGAGGTTCTACTCAAGAGACACAAGAGGTGTCTATGAAGCCTCAAAAAGCGCCGGTACCCAAAAGGGCGTTGAAGGACACTGCTGAAGTCGCCCGTGTGGCTGCTGTTGTTACGGCAGGCCAGAACCGCTTCCTTGAGGTTGGTGTTAGCTCGGGTAAAGAATTAGAGCCTGTAGGATTGCTTGCAGGTCGAAGGGGCTGAATCGTTTTTGATCAAGAAAACCGCCGAAAGGCGGTTTTTTTTTGGGGGTGCGACTCTAGTGGCTTGGAGCAATTCGGCTGGGCATTGGTGTAGGTGTTTTGCCGTCAGTTAATGTCCAGTCAGGCGTCTAATACTTGCATCGAGCGGGACGAATTCCGCGCCTTTAGACCGGTGTTTCCTAGTGGCTCATATTAGACAGTTTTCTGTTTAATTTATTTAATTTCAACAGCTTATGTGTGTTTTATCGCTGGTGTTGCATCATCGGCGTATGGGCGGAGAGGTCGCTCTGGCTCATGGGAATGGGCGGTCCGTCTTCTATATGCAAAAGCGCCTAGTGTACGGTATCCGGCTAGCCCGCTTCAGCATCGGAGTCAGCCCATGAACATCAGCGACGAAGGGATCACCGAACTGGCCTTGCGTCTTGGCACACAGTTGCAGCGCCTGGGAGAGCGGGTCAGCACCGCGGAGTCCTGTACCGGCGGCGGCATCGCCGAGGCGATAACGCGCATTCCCGGTAGCTCGGCCTGGTTCGATGCCGGCTACGTGACCTATTCCAATGCGCAGAAGAGCGCCCAGTTAGGTGTTCCCGAGGCGCTATTCCCTTTGGTCGGTGCGGTCAGCCGAGAAGTGGTCGAAGCCATGGCCTGTGGTGCGCGGCAGCGTAGCGGTGCGCGTTTCGCTGTTTCGGTCAGCGGTATTGCTGGTCCTGATGGCGGATCGCCCGACAAGCCAGTGGGAACCGTCTGGTTGTGTTGGGCGGATGGCGAGCGCCTCTTCTCTTTGCGCTTTCATTTCGACGGTGATCGCCTCGATGTGCGTCGGCAGGCCGTGGCAACAGCTCTGGCCGGCCTGTCACGACTGGTCGTCGGGGAAAATCCCGCACAGGGGTAGGCGAGCGACTTGCCCTGTGGAATAATACTGTCTACTTATACAGTTGTTCGTGGCCCATCCCGGCCGCTCTGACTTCGCGAGGACTTCAATGGACGAGAACAAGAAGCGCGCCCTGGCTGCGGCCCTGGGACAGATCGAACGCCAATTCGGCAAGGGCGCGGTCATGCGCATGGGCGACCATGAGCGCCAGGCCATTCCGGCCATCTCCACCGGCTCGCTGGGCCTGGACATTGCGCTGGGCATCGGCGGTCTGCCGAAAGGCCGTATCGTCGAAATCTACGGCCCGGAATCCTCGGGTAAGACCACGCTGACCCTGTCTGTCATCGCCGAAGCTCAGAAGCAGGGTGCCACCTGCGCCTTCGTCGACGCCGAGCACGCGCTTGACCCGGACTACGCCGCCAAGCTGGGCGTCAATGTCGACGATCTGCTGGTCTCTCAGCCGGACACCGGCGAGCAGGCCCTGGAAATCACCGACATGCTGGTGCGTTCCAACGCGGTTGACGTGATCATCGTCGACTCCGTGGCGGCCCTGGTACCCAAGGCTGAAATCGAAGGCGAGATGGGCGATCAGCACGTTGGTCTGCAGGCCCGCCTGATGTCGCAGGCGCTGCGCAAGATCACCGGCAACATCAAGAACGCCAACTGCCTGGTCATCTTCATCAACCAGATCCGTATGAAGATCGGTGTGATGTTCGGCAACCCGGAAACCACCACCGGCGGTAACGCGCTGAAGTTCTACTCCTCGGTTCGCCTGGATATCCGTCGTACCGGCGCGGTGAAAGAAGGCGACGAGGTGGTCGGCAGCGAGACCCGCGTCAAGGTAGTGAAGAACAAGGTCGCTCCGCCGTTCCGTCAGGCCGAATTCCAGATTCTCTACGGTAAAGGCATCTACCGTACTGGCGAGATCATCGACCTGGGCGTACAGCTGGGCCTGGTGGAGAAATCCGGTGCCTGGTACAGCTACCAGGGCAGCAAGATCGGACAGGGCAAGGCCAACGCCGCCAAGTACCTGGAAGAGAACTCCGAGGTCTGCGCCGTTCTGGACAAAACCATTCGCGAACAGCTGCTGAGCAATCAGCCTGCGCCGACCAAGGCCGAGCTGGCTGCGGCCGAAGCCGCCGAGGCTGCTGAAGCCGATCTCGACTACTGATCCCGCCGATGCCGACCGTGCTCGATACGCCCGCCGCCGTTCGGCGGGCCGCCATGGACCTCCTGGCGCGTCGCGAGCACGGTCGGGCCGAGCTCGCCCGCAAGCTGCGCCAGCGTGGCGCCACTGCAGAGCTCATTGAGCCCGCCCTCGACCGCCTGGCCGAGGAGGGGTTGCTCAACGAATCCCGCTACCTGGAAGCGTTCATTGCGAGCAAGGCGCGCAGTGGCTATGGCCCGTTGCGTATTCGCGAGGAACTGGGGCAACGCGGGTTGCCACGAGGCGAGATCGAAAAGGCGTTGGCCGAAGCCGAAGTGGACTGGCGTGCGCAATTGCACGAAGTCTGGCGGCGCAAGTTTCCTCGCCTGCCGCAGGATGCCCGTGAGCGTGCTCAGCAGGGGCGATTCCTTGCTTACCGTGGGTTCTCCATGGAGGCTATCAACCGTCTGTTCAGTGGTCGTGGTGACGACTGAGCTCACGCACCACTCTGCTTTCCCGTTGAGCGCCCTCTAGCAGGCTTGCTCGCGAATGGGTTTCGGCGAGTACGCTCCTGATTCGCGGGCAATCTCGCTCCTATGAAATGCGTTTAGCTTTCAGCTCACTGAATGATGTTTTGCTGCTGCGCGACACCCGTTCGGGTGATAAGGGAAACAGGCACGAATATTTAGCCGCGGGGCAGGCCTGCTAGGTTCGTGCCTGTGAGCGTCTCGAGGCGGGCTTGTGGTGGGGCCATCCACCTGCCGATGAGGAATTTCCGCGAGCGAGAGCCACTGCTCTCGGCTCGATCGATGTCGCGGAGCGGATAGAGACGGTACTTCTCCCGGCCACGGTCGCTCCTGCGCCGTCGCTCTCTGCCCGAGCATTAAGACTCGGTGTAGTTCTCCGGTTGGTTGATGAAGTCCAGCAGTTCGCGCAGGCGGCCGTGGTCGCGGCCGTTGAAGGCGAAGGCCAGGCGGGTCAGGTGGACGAACTCCGGCTCGTCCTGCTCTGCGTCGCAACAGGGCTGCTGGTGGAAGCCGTCCCGCAGGCAGAGCTTGCCGAACTCTTCGTGCATTCGAGTCAATGCTGCGTCGTTGAGACGGTGATTCAGGCGGATGACGAAGTTTTCCTTGAGCCAGCGGCTCGAGTGGTAGTTGCTGTAGAAGCGTGCGATCTCGCCCACGGCATCGTCCACCGAATACACCGGCTTCATCAGGTGTACGTCGCTGGGCAGGATGTAGCCGTTGGCCAGCAAATGCTCCTGGATGAACTGCAGTGCACGTTCCCAGTATTGCCCTCCGGGTTGGTCGAGCAGCACTACCGGCACCAGGGGGCTCTTACCGGTCTGGATCAGGGTGAGTACTTCCAGTGCTTCGTCAAGGGTGCCGAAACCGCCAGGGCAGAGCACCAGGGCGTCGGCTTCCTTGACGAAGAACAGCTTGCGCAAGAAGAAGAAGTGGAACGACAGCAGGTGGTTGGTGCCCGCCACTGTGTGGTTGGCCTGTTGTTCGAAGGGCAGGGTGATGTTGAAGCCCAGGCTGTTTTCCGAACCCGCGCCCTCATGTGCGGCCGCCATGATGCCCCCGCCGGCACCGGTGATGACCATCATGTCGTAGTGCGCCAGCGCCCGGCCAAGTTCGCGGGCTTGGGCATACAGCGGGTGATCCGGCCGCGTGCGCGCCGAACCGAACACGGTGACTTTGCGCCGGCGTTTGAACTGCTCGAGGGTGCTGAAGGCGTGCTCCATCTCGCGCAGGGTCTGAAGCATGATCTTGGCGTCCCAGCGATTGCGGTCGGCCTGGGCCATGCGTGCGACCGTGAAAAGCATTTCCTGGTACAGCGGAAGGTTGCGGCTGTCTCCCGGTGCGGCGAGCGCCGCGAGTTCCTCGACCTTTTGCGCGAGGTCGGTGCCGCTGGTCTGGAAGTGTCTGGAAAGGAAGTCTTCGGGTTCGAAGGGCATGGGGATACTCCTTGTTGATCAACCCCGCGTTGGCGGCTCGCGCCAGTCTGACTGCCACCCATGGCAGCCAGCGATGACCCTGTTTCAGAAAGCGATCTGTTCCCCCGGTTCCGGAATGTTGGCTTGCCAGGCCAGGCGGTCGAGCAGAGCGGCTTGCAGCACGTCCATTTTCGTCCGTTCGCCATGTATCAGGTATAGCTCGGGTTTATTCTCGAAGTGGCCAACCCACTGAATCAATTGCGATTGTCCGGCGTGGGCGGAGAAGCCGCCGAGGGTGTGTACCTTGGCTTTTACGGCAATGCGCTGGCGAAGGACGCGCACTTTTTCGGCTCCCTCGACAATGTTGCGCCCCAGGGTGCCTATGGCCTGGAAGCCGGGGAAGACGATGTGGCACTCCTCGCGCCAGAGGTTGTGCTTGAGGTGGTGGACGATTCGCCCGCCGGTGCACATGCCGCTGCCGGCAATGATGATCGCGCCGCTCTTGATGCGGTTGATCGCCATGGACTCCTCGACTGACTGAGTGGTGCGCAGCGGCGGCAGCCATTCGGAGAGCTTCACCGTGCCGGTGCCGCGGATGTACTCGCGGTCGGAATCGGAGAATTCGTTGGTGTGGCGTAGGTAGATCTCATTGGCGCGCGCGGCCATGGGGCTGTCGAGGATGACCGTCTGCTGGGGCAGGCGACCTTCCTGGTAAAAGCGTCCGAGGTAGAACAGCAGGTCCTGGGTGCGACCGACGGCGAAAGCAGGAATGAGCACGTTGCCGCCGTCCTTATGTGCTTGTTCGAGGATGTCGGCAAGTTCCTGGAGGGTTTCCTGGTTGTCGCGGTGATCTCGGTCACCGTAGGTGGACTCCAGAAGCACCACGTCAGCGCGGCTTAGCGGAGTCGGTGTGCGCATCAGGGGGGAGCAGGTGTTGCCAAGGTCGCCGGAGAACGCCAGGCGGCGGCAGCGGCCCTGTTCGTGGATCTCGATCTCGACGACGGCTGACCCGAGGATGTGCCCGGCATTGTGGAAGGTCACCCGGACGCCGCGGGCGACCTCGACGGTACTGCCGTAGCTGACGCCGCGACGAAGGGACAGGGCCTTCTGCGCATCCTCCTGGGTATACAGCGGGGTGGTCGGCGGCTTGCCCAGCCGGGCGCGCCATTTGTTTTCCCACTCGGCGTCCTTCTCTTGGATGTTCGCCGAGTCCATCAGCATCAGTTCCAGCAGGTCGCAGCAGGATTCCGTGGCGTACACCGGACCTTGATAGCCCTCGCGGGCCAGGCGTGGCAGCAGGCCGCAGTGGTCGATATGGGCGTGGGAGATGACCACCGCGTCCAATGTCCGCAGATCGAACGGGAAGGGTGTTCGATTTCGCGCCTCGTCGTCGCGACGGCCCTGATGCATGCCGCACTCGAGGAGCACGCGAGCACCGTCACGGGTTTCCAGCAGATAACAGGAACCGGTGACTTCCTGCGCGGCACCGATGAATGTGAGCAGGGCCATGGGGCCTCCTTGGTCAGGGCGGGTCTTCAGAGTCGCGCGGGCCGGGGTGTGCGGCCTTGACGCAGGTCAGCACCGATCCGATTGGGCGACCTAAACTTGCCTGATTCCCGGCATCTGCGAGGTGTCCCATGGTTCAGATACTGCCTAGCCCGGAAGAGCTGGCCGCGCACGCGGCGGCGGAGCCGGCATTCGCCGAGTGGCTGCGCGGGCGCGGTCCGCTTGAGCATAGCGCGGAGACACAGGCGGCGGTCTTCCGCATGGCTCATCAATTGGTCCAAGCCGGCCTGCAGCCGGACCTGGCCAGCGTCTATCGACTGTTGAGCGGCCTCGACCGGTTGACTTGCGCCGGCCTCTGGCTGGTGGTGCACATGACCTATGCCCGCCATGTCCATCTGGATGGCGCGCCCCTGCAGCCGGCGGACTTCAAGCCGCGACCCGAAGGCCACACTGGCGGCTCGTTGAACATGGTTCCGGCCTATGCCGGCTATCTGGCGCTCAACGCGCTGAGTGGAAAGACACGCGGCTGGCTGATGGGCCAGGGCCACTGCGTCGCCGCCATCGAGGCGTTGAACGTGCTGACCGGCAACCTGCACCCGGAACAGATGCAGCGCTACACCCTCGACGCGTTGGGCCTCGAGCGCCTGGTGCAGGACTTCTATAGCTACGCGCAGAACCCCGACGGCAGCGTAGGCGTGCCGCTGGGCAGCCACGTCAACCCGCACACCGCCGGTGGCATCGCCGAGGGCGGCTATCTGGGCTTCGCCGAGTTGCAGTACGCGCACATGCCGTTGCCCGGCGAGACCCTGGTGACCTTCCTGTCCGATGGCGCCGCCGAAGAACAGCGTGGCAGCGACTGGATTCCCCGGTGGTGGCGCGCGGAGGACTGCGGCACGTTGCTGCCGGTGATGATTGCCAACGGCCGGCGCATCGAGCAGCGCACCCAGCTTGGTACCCATGAGGGGCTGGAGGGTTTCAAACGGCACCTTCGCGGCTGCGCTTTCGATCCGTTGAGCTTCGACGGGCGCGATCCGGCGGCCTTCGCCTGCGCCCTTTGGGAAATGGAGCAGCGCCTGGAGCATAGGGTCAGCGAGAAGAACAGCGGCATCCTGGGTTATCCCCTGCCAATTCCCTACGGCATCGCCGAGACGATCAAGGGCTTCGGCTTCTACGGCGCCGGCACCGCCGCCGCGCACAACCTGCCGTTGCCGGGCTCGCCGCACGAGGATGCCGAGGCGCGCGACCTGTTCAACCGGCATGCCGCGCAGCTCCATGTTCCCGAGATCGAATTGCTCGAGACCTGCGCGCTCTTCGCGGGAAGCCGCCAGGGGCGGCTGTTCGAGCGCGACAACCCGCTGGCGGTGCGCCGGCCGATCGAACCGACGATGCCAGCGCTGCATTACCGCAGCGAAATCTGTTCCCCGATGGCCGCGCTGGAGCGCTTCTTCGTCGATCTCTGTGCCATCAACCCGGATTTGCGGGCACGCGTGGGCAATCCCGACGAGCTGGCCAGCAATCGCCTGGAGGGCGTGCTCGCGGCGCTGAAACATCGGGTCAACCAACCGGAAAACGAGCACGAAGCGCTGGACGGGCGAGTCATCACCGCACTCAACGAGGAGGCGGTCGTTGCTGCCTGCCTGGGTAACCAGGGAGGTCTCAACCTGGTGGCCAGCTATGAGGCATTCTGCGTGAAGATGCTGGGCGCGGTGCGCCAGACGCTGATCTTTGCGCGTTTGCAGAAAGAGGCGGGGCGCCCGGCCGGTTGGCTCGGCTGGCCGCTGGTCGCGACCTCGCACACCTGGGAGAACGGCAAGAACCAGCAGTCGCACCAGGACACCACCTTCTGCGAGGCCCTGCTGGGCGAGATGAGCGACATGGTCCGGGTGCTGTTCCCGGCGGATCACAACAGCATGCTGGCGCTGTTGCCGGCGATCTATCGCAGTCGTGGGCAACTGGCCTGCCTGGTGGTGCCCAAGCGCGCGCGGCCGAACATCTTCGACCAGGCGCAGGCGGAACAGCTGGCTCGCGACGGCGCGATCGTGGTCGAGGAGCACCCCGGCAGCGATCCGCTGCTGCTGATCGCCAACGGCAGCTATCAGTTGGGCGAGATGCGGCGAGCTGCCGAGCGGCTGTCCGAGGCCGGATACGCGTATCGGCTGGTCTATCTGCAGGAGCCGGGTCGTTTTCGTGCGCCGCGGGATAGCTGGGAGCTGGCCGTGGTAGCGGATGACGAGCTGACCGAGCGGCTGTTCCCCGACCACTGCACGCGTCGCGTACTGCTGACCCACATGCGCCCGGAAGTGGCGCGCGGACATCTCTGGCCGATCCTGCCCGATGCGCTGAGAAGTTCGGTTCTGGGTTACCGCAATCGCGGTGGCACCCTGGACGAGGCCGGCATGCTGTTCGCCAATCGGGCTAGTTGGGGAGACGTGCTGGCTGCTTGCGCGCGCTTGCTGGAGATCCCCCGCAGCGCCCTGCTGACGGCAGAGGAGGCGGCCGCGCTGGCCGGCAAGGGCGACCCGCGCGCGCTGCGTTGAAGCGCCGGATCAGCGCTTCAGGGGTTTGACCAGGGCGTCGAGGCCTTCGACCTTGAGCTCCAGCACCATCTGCATCAGACGGCCCAGCTCACCCTTGGGAAAGCTGTCGTTTCGCTGGAACCAGAGGAGGTACTCCTCCGGCAGGTCGACCAGCATGCGTCCCTGGTACTTGCCGAACGGCATCGGCGTACGGGCCATCTTCAGCAGATTGAGTTTTTCCGGCTCCAGCATGGCGCCGGCGTCACTTCTGCAGCTTGATGTGGCAACTGCCGGCGTCGAAGCGCTCGATGGCTACCGGATTGTTGGTGTGGTACTCGGTGAACTCGTAGGTGAGCACCGCGCCTTGGGCCAGCAGCTGGCGATAGCCGGTGTTCTTGCACACGCTGTCGCCCAGCTGGCTGCGCACGCTGCCGGGGTTCGCGCGCATCTTCTCGGCATGGCTGGCGCGCACGCTGAGGTGGTTGATCAGCTGCTTGCCCTGCACGGTGTAGCCCTGGTCGAGGATGTCCTCGTTGATGGCGCGCGGAGTGCCTTCGCTGCTCTCCTTGGCGACCTTCTCCAGGGTTTGGGTCAGTTCGTAGTCCTTCATGGATGCTGCCTGTGCGGCGGGTAGCACGAGGCAGAGGGCGAGGGCGGTGAGGCGTAGCATGGGGTTCTCCTGGCATGGGTGCCGCTTCGACCGCACCGAACATCGAGGGTTCGGCAGCGGAGTGCGCCGGCTATTGTCGCTGAAAACCGCCCGGCTGCCGAGAAAGGTCACAACGCGACGCTCTGCTAGAATCGCCGCCCGCATCCGATCTGCCGTTTCGAGTCGCCATGTTCCCGTTCCCCGTCGCCCTTTTGCAGGGCCGCCCATGAGCCACGCCGTCGCCCGTTTGCGTGCCGAGCGCCTGGCCCGCTGCATCAAGCCTTTCGTCGCGCGGGGTTCGCGCTCGCCGCGTTGCCCTGGCTGCCGCCTGCGGCCGAACTACTGCATGTGTGCCTGGCAGCCGAAGGTGCAGAGCAACGCCGCGATGTGCCTGGTGATGTTCGACACCGAGCCGCTTAAACCGAGCAACACGGGCTGGCTGATCGCCGAGACGGTACCGGACACCTGGGCCTTCGGCTGGTCGCGCACCGAGGTCGATCCGGCGCTGCTGGCGCTGCTCGACGATCCGCAGTGGCAGCCGTACGTGGTGTTTCCCGGTGAATTCGTCGCTGCCGAGCGGGTGGTCGAGAAGGTCGAGCCGCAGGAGGGCAAGCGGCCCTTGTTCATCCTGCTGGACGCGACCTGGAACGAGGCGCGCAAGATGTTCCGCAAGAGCCCGTACCTGGATCGCTTCCCGGTCCTGAGCATCACCCCGGATGCGCTCTCGCGCTATCGCCTGCGCCGCTCCAAGTTCGACGAGCACCTGTGCACGGCCGAAGTGGCGGCGCTCTGCCTGGGGTTGGCGGGCGACCAGCAGGCCGGTGAGGCGCTGGACGCCTACCTCGACGTGTTCAGCGAGCGTTATCTGGGCTCCAAGCGTCAGCAGCCGCTGGACGAGCAGAGCCTGGCGCACCAGGCCCTGCGGCCCTTCACCGCGCTCTGAAAGTCAGGCCGCGCGGGCTTCGGCCTTGCGTGGCCAGAGCTGGGCGACCAGCATGCCGGCGAGCATCAGGCCGCAGCCGAGGTAGCCGCGGGCGTGCAGGCTCTCGCCGAGGAACAGGGCGCCGGCGATGGCGGCGAATACCGCTTCCAGCGAGAGGATGATCGCGGCGTGCGAGGCAATGGCGTGCTTTTGCGCGATCACTTGCAGGGTGAAGCCGGTGCCGACGCCGAACAGGCCGCCATAGAGCAGCGCCGGGCCGGCCTGGACGATGGCGTCCCAGTGGATTTCCTCGAAGATCACCGCTAGCACCAGGCTCACCACCGAGCAGGTGGCGAACTGCAGGAAAGCCAGGCGGATTGGGTCGTAGCGGCTGGCGAACAGGCCCACCAGCAGCACGTGGCCGCCCCAGACGACGGCGCCGGTCAGCTGCAGCCAGTCGCCGGAGGCGACGTGGAAGTCAGGGCCGATGCTCAGCATGGCCATGCCACTCACCGCCAGCGCAGCGCCCAGCCAGGTGCCCGTGCCGGTGCGGTGGCCAAGCAGCAGGCCGAGCAGCGGTACGAAGATCACGTAGAGACCGGTGATGAAACCGGAATTGGTCACGCTGGTGAACAACAGGCCGACCTGCTGCAGGTTGATGCCGATGGTCAGCGCGGTGCCAATGGCCAGGCCCGCCAGCAGCAGGCCGCGGTTGAACGGTTGCGCGCCGCGCTTGCCCGTCCAGACCATCAGCGGCACCAGCACCAGCGCGCCGAGGGCGAAACGCAGGCCGGTGAAGAGGAACGGGCCGATGGCATCCATACCCAAGCGCTGCGCGACGAAGGACACCCCCCAGATCATGGCGGTGAACAGCATCAGGATATCGGCGCGCAGGGCATGGCTCTTCATGGTGTTCTCAACAGGCAGATCAGGCAGAAAAAAGAGCGCAACTCTGCCGCATTGACCGAGCCATTGCAAAGCACGGCGCAATACCTGCGGGAGCGCCGGGAGACGCAATCTCGGCGGGCATCGGCGGGGCGCTTTGGCGTACAATGCGGCGCATCGGGTTCAGACCTTTCCGGCGCTGGCTCGGCCGTTACCCACGGCCGGGATCGAGCGCGGCCAGCAAGGACAATTCATGGCTTCCTACGAGATCCTGATCGCTGACGATCACCCGCTGTTCCGCAGTGCACTGCATCAGGCCCTTACCCTGGGCCTGGGTTCCGATGCGAAGCTGGTGGAGGCAGCCAGCATCGCCGAGCTGGAAGCCCGGCTGAACGAAAAGGCCGACTGGGACCTGGTCCTGCTCGATCTGAACATGCCCGGCGCCTACGGCTTCTCCGGCCTGGTGCTGTTGCGCGGGCAATACCCGCAGATTCCAGTGGTGATGATCTCCGCCCAGGAAGACGCCGCCGTCGTGCAGCGCTCGCGGGAGTTCGGCGCCAGCGGTTTCATTCCCAAGTCCAGCGACATGGCCACCCTGCAGCAGGCGGTGCGCGCGGTGCTCGATGGCGACGTCTGGTGGCCGCCGCAGGCCGATGCGGTGACCGAGCTGAGCGAGGAGGCGCGTGCCGCCAGCGCCGGCCTGGCCAGCCTGACGCCACAGCAGTTCCGCGTCCTGACCATGGTCTGCGAAGGCCTGCTCAACAAGCAGATCGCCTATGAGCTGAGCGTTTCCGAGGCCACGGTGAAGGCCCACGTCACGGCGATCTTCCGCAAGCTCAACGTGCGTACCCGGACCCAGGCGGCGCTGCTGCTGCAACAGATGGAAACGGTTCCCGCCCCCTGATCGCCACTTCATTGATCTTCGCTTCACAACTTCTCGCGGCGCCTGGATTAGAGTGCCGCGCTCTTTGCACAGGAATTCCGCAGTGACTTCGTCCCCCTTCAAGGGCCAGACCGGCCTGAAACGCATCCTCAATGCCGCCGGCTATTCCCTGGCCGGCTTTTCCGCGGCCTTCCGCGGCGAGGCGGCCTTCCGCCAACTGGTGCTGATCAACGTCATCCTCATTCCGCTGTCGTTCTTCTTCCATGTCACCCGTGGCGAGCGCGCGCTGATGATCGCGGTGTGCCTGCTGGCGCTGATCGTCGAACTGCTCAATTCAGCCATCGAGGCGGTGGTCGACCGCGTTTCGCTTGAGCGTCACCCGCTGTCGAAGAACGCCAAGGACATGGGCAGCGCTGCCCAGTTCGTCGCGCTGACCATCATCACCGTGGTCTGGGCCGTCATTCTGCTGGGCTGATTGCCCCGCAGTTTTCCTGGGTTCCCGTCAGGGAATCATCGGCAACACGATCTCGTCGCTGCGGCTGATGCCGGCGGTTTCGCTGCGGCACAGGTCGAGGAACTCGCGCATGCTCGCGGTCTGGTATTTCTGCCGGTGCCAGATGAAGTAGAACTGCCGGCGCAGGTCCAGTTGCGGGGTTTCCACCGGCACCAGGCTGCCGCGGCGGAAGGCGTCGCGCAGGGCCAGGCGCGAGATGCAGCCTATGCCCAGGCCGGATTCCACGGCGCGCTTGATCGCCTCGGTGTGCTCCAGCTCCAGGCGGATGTTCAGCGGCTCCAGGTGGTGGCGCATGGCCTGGTCGAAGGTCAGCCGGGTGCCCGAGCCCTGCTCGCGGAGAATCCAGGCCTCGCTGCTCAATTGCCTCAGGTCCACCGGGCCGGCCTTGGCCAGCGGGTGCTGTGGCGCGCAGAACACCACCAGCTCGTCCTCCATCCACGGCTGCACCTCGATGTCCGGGTGCTGGCAGTCGCCTTCGATCAGGCCCAGGTCCAGCTCGTAGTGGGCGATGCGCTGCACCACGTGCGCGGTGTTGTGCACGTGCAGGCGCACCCGGCAGTCCGGCTGGCGCTGCATGAAGGTGCCGATCAGCAAGGTGGCCAGGTAGTTGCCGATGGTCAGGGTGGCGCCCAGGTCGAGCGAGCCGAAGGCACTCTTGCCGTTGAGCAGGCTCTCGATCTCGCTGCCCCGGTCGAGCAGTGCCACCGCCTGCGGCAGCACCTGGCGGCCGAGGGCGTTGAGGGTCAGGCGCTTGCCGGCGCGGTCGAACAGCTTGCAGTCGAACTGCCGCTCCAGTTCGCCCAGCGCGGTACTGGTCGCCGACTGCGACAGCGACAGCGCTTCGGCCGCGCGCGAGACGCTTTCCTGCTGGGCGACGGCGACGAAGACTTCCATCTGGCGCAAGGTGAATTTCATGCTGGGCGAGGGCTCCAGAGGGGCTGTTCGGCGCGACATTCTGTCGCCCCGAGGTGGGCTTGGCGGGAGAAAGGTGCGCGGCAGGCCGCGAATTCCGGGCCTTATCTGCGTTTTGGATTAGCAATATCCAGATAATTTATTTTGCGGATATTGTCGCCCCCTATAAAATGTCGCGCAATTGCGCTACGTCCGGGATCCGCTGGGGTGCGCCACCAATCTCTAGGAGTCCTCGATGAGCAACCTGTACACCGAGCGCGTTCTCAGCGTGCATCACTGGAACGACACCCTCTTCAGCTTCAAGACCACCCGTAACCCGGGCCTGCGCTTCAAGACCGGTCAGTTCGTGATGATCGGCCTGGAAGTCAACGGTCGTCCGCTGATGCGTGCGTACTCCATCGCCAGCCCGAACTACGAAGAGCACCTGGAGTTCTTCAGCATCAAGGTTCCGGACGGTCCGCTGACCTCGCGTCTGCAGCACCTGAAGGAAGGCGACGAGCTGATGGTCAGCCGCAAGCCCACCGGCACCCTGGTGCTGGACGACCTCAAGCCCGGCCGTCACCTGTACCTGCTGAGCACCGGCACCGGCATGGCGCCGTTCCTCTCCGTGATCCAGGACCCCGAAGTGTACGAGCGCTTCGAGAAGGTCATCCTGGTCCACGGCGTGCGCTGGGTCAGCGAACTGGCCTACGCCGACTTCATCACCAAGGTCCTGCCGGAGCACGAGTACTTCGGCGACATGGTGAAAGAGAAGCTGATCTACTACCCCCTGGTGACCCGCGAAGACTTCCGCAACATGGGCCGCCAGACCGACCTGATGCGCAGCGGCAAGCTGTTCGCCGACATCGGCCTGCCGCCGATGAACCCGCAGGACGACCGCGCCATGATCTGCGGCAGCCCGAGCATGCTGGACGAGACCAGCGAAGTGCTGGACGGCTTCGGCCTGCAGATCTCGCCGCGCATGGGCGAGCCGGGCGACTACCTGATCGAGCGCGCCTTCGTCGAGAAGTAAGCTCCAGCTACATGAAAGAGCCCGCCAATTGGCGGGCTTTTTCGTTGGCGATTCTTTAGGAGCGGCCCATGGCCGCGATTCGCGGATGAATCCGCTTACAGGGCGATCGGCGGACCGTAGGAGCAGATTTATCCGCGATCCGCGGGCTGCACGTCCAGCACGCGGATGACGCCTGGTTCGGGGTAGTGCCAGTGCACATCCAGGTCCCACAGCCGCGCGCCGTAGCGGCGTTCCGGCGTCGGCTGCTGGTAGGCCGGGCGCGGGTCCTGGGCCAGGCATTGCTCGACCAGCTCGACCACCGGCTCTCCCAGGCGTAGCGCCTGCTCGCGGGCCTGGGCCAGCGCTGCATCGCTCCACTGCACCGGGATGGGCGCGGGTGGTGCCTCGGCGATGGCGTTGCGCGCTTCGGAGACGATGTCCGCGTAGGGCACGTACGGCTTCACATCGAGCACCGGGGTGCCGTCGAGCAGGTCGATGCCGGACAGCCAGAGCCGCCCGGGCTCGACCTTCTCCAGTTTCACGACCGACTGGCCGATGCCGTTGGGGCGATGCGTGGCGCGGGTGGCGAACACGCCGAGGGAGCGGTTGCCGCCCAGGCGCGGCGGGCGCACCTTCAGGCGTGGTTTGTCTTCCAGGGCCTGGTGGAAGAGGAAGATCAGCCAGACATGGCTGACCTGCTCCAGGCCCGCCACCGCATCGCCGGTATCGAACGGTGGCAGCAGCTCCAGCACGCCGCGCGCGGCCGGTGCCAGTTGTGGCTGGCGCGGAATGGCGAACTTCTCCTTGAAGCAGGAGCGGATGTGGCCGATGGGCGAGACGGAGTGGGACATGGCGGCACAGGCGTGTAGCAGGGGCCGCCATGTTACCCGATCAGAGGTGGAAACCGCCGTCGATGGGGATGATGTTGCCGGTCATGTAGGCGCCGGCGGTGCTGGCCAGGCTGATCGCCAGGGCGGCCATCTCTTCCTCGCGGCCCCAGCGCTTCATCGGGATGTGCGCGTTGTCTTCGGCCAGCGCCTCGGGGTCGTTGACGATGTGCCGGGTCATCTTGCTCGGGAAGCGCCCGGGCGCGATCACGTTGACGTTGATGTGCTGGCTCACCAGTTCGCGGGCCAGCATGCGCGACAGCTGGTGCAGCGCCGCCTTGCTCGGGCCGTAGGCGTAGGCCTGCTCGCCGAAGGAGGTGAGGCCGGCCACCGAGCCGATATTGATCACCCGCGCCGGGCTTGCCGCCGTACCGGCCTTGCGCAGCAGCGGGAGCAATTGCTGGATGCAGCTGAACACGGCGGTGACATTGAGCTGCATGACCTTCTCCCAGCCTGAGGCCGGGTAGCTCTCCAGCGGCGCGCCCCAGGTGGTGCCGGCGTTGTTGACCAGGATATCCAGGCCTTCCAGGCGCTCCGCCAGTTCGGCGGCGAGGGCGCGCGCGCCTTCCTCGCTGGCCAGGTTGGCCGGCAGGCCGTGGCATTCGCCGTAGGCGGAGAGCTCGGAGGCGGTTTGTTCACAGGCAGCAGCGTCGCGGGCGCAGATGTACACGCGGGCGCCGGCTTCGAGCAGGCCCTGGGCGATCATGCGGCCAATGCCGCGGGTGCCGCCGGTGACCAGCGCGGTGCGGCCGGCCAGGCTGAAGTAGGGATGCATCGGGAGTCTCCTTTGGCTTCGACAGGCGCCCACCCTAAATGGCCGGCGCGGCAGCCGCCGAGCACCATCCAGAGCAGGAATGCCGCGCCATTGCCCGGGCGGGCGGAAAATCACGAGTTCGCTGCAATGAATTCACTTCGCCATGACGCTTGCAGCGCCAGCATTTGCGCCGCCGCACCCATCGGAGGTGCCGGCGTTCGCTGCCGGGAGTCGTTTTGATGAAGTTGTTCCGTACGGAGCGTGTCGCCCTGGCGCTGCTGCTGGGCGTGTCGGCGCTGATCCTGCTTTGCGGCCTGGGCGCGCGCGAGGTCTGGGGGCCGGAGGCGCGCTGGGCCGATATCGCCCTGCAGATGCTGCAATCGCACGACTACTTCGACCCCTACCTCATGGGTGGGGCCTATTACGACAAGCCGCTGCTGTCGTACTGGCTGATCACCGCGCCGGCCAGCCTGTTCGGCCTGAATCACTGGACCCTGCGGCTGAGCTCCGTGCTCGCCGCCTGGGCGAGCATCTGGCTGGTCTATCTGCTCGGCGAGCAGCTGTTCCGCAAAGGCACCGGGCTGATCGCCGGCTGGCTGCTGGCAACCACTTTCTACTTCGCCTTCTGGGCGCGGGTGGCGACCGCCGACCTGGTCACCGTGTGCGGCATCCTCGCTGCGCTGCTGTTGTACTGGCGCAACCCCGAAGACACGCGCTTCAGCCGTTATCTCGGCTTCTGGCTGCTGCTCACCCTGACTTCGCTGTTCAAGGGCCTGATCGGCTTCGTGCTACCGGCCCTGGTGTTGCTGCCGCACCTGCTGGGCGAAGGGCGCTGGCGCAAGCACTGCAACCTGCGTTTCCTGGCCGCGCTGCTGGTTTCCGCGGTCGTGTACTTCATTCCCTTCCTGCTGTCGCACCTGTATGGCCAGCCGACCTATGGCGAAAGCGGCCTGTACCTGGTGTTCCGCGAGAACGTGGTGCGTTTCTTCCACCCCTACGACAACTTCGGGCCCATCTACACGTACCTGATCTACCTGCCGGTCTACACCTTGCCCTGGGCGCCGTTCTGGATGGCCGGACTGTGGCTGGCGCTGCGCACCTGGAAGGGGCTGGAGCCGAACGTGCGCTGGCTGGTCTGGGCACTCGGCCTGCTGTTCCTGTTCTTCACCGCCAGCGGCAGCCGGCGCAGCTACTACGTGTTGCCGCTGGTGCCATTCGCCCAGCTGCTGGCGGCCTGGTGGATCGTCCGGCGTCTTGAGGCGCGGCAGTCTGCCGGCCGCGGTTGGGCGTGGGCCTTCGGTGGGGTGGCGATTCTTCTGCTGCTGGTGCTTGGGGTGATCTACCCCTGGAGCAACGGTGGAGGCGGGGTGATCACCTTCGCCGATCAGGTGCGTAGCCAGGCAACGCGGCAGGCGCCTTGGCCACAATGGCAGGTGGTGATCGTCGATGGCGACAACAAGCTGCCGATGTACCTGCAGGGCACGAGCGAGCCGTTCTTCTATGTACACGACAGCGCCGATTACCCGCGCGAGGGCGACAGCGCCGCGTTTTTCGCCTGGCTGGAGCGCTACAGCGGTCGTCACTGGGACCCGCTGCGCACCGTGGTGATCGGCTATTACCCGAAGCCGGAGAGGATGCCGCTGGCTTACCTTGCGGCCGACCACCAGCGCCTGCTCACCCCGCAGACCAACGGCGCGCGGCTGTTCAAGCAGCACGAGGGCGGCAGTGTCGCCTACATCCCAGCGGATTCGGTCAGCCGCGCAGACGCGCCGTCAGCCCCTTGAGGAAGTTGCGCAGGATCTGGTCGCCGCACGGGCGGTAATTGTCGTGGCCGGGGGCGCGGAACAGTGCGTTGAGTTCGCCCTTGGTCATGATCAGCCCGGCGGCGTCCAGGACCGCCAGCAGGTCGTTGTCGCGCAGCTCGAAGGCGACGCGCAGTTTCTTGAGGATCAGGTTGTTGTTTAGCGGCAGTTCCAGTGGCGGCAGCGGACGGCTTTCGTCGCGGCCACGGCGATGGATGATCAGGCCGTCGAGGAAGCGCGTCAGGATCTCGTCCGGGCACTCGCGGTAGCCGGCCTCGTCGTCGCGGCGCAGCAGGTCGGCGACTTCCGGGGCGGTCAGCGCCTGGCCGGCGAGCTGGGCGATGGCGGCGACTTCGCCATCGCCGATGTCGAGGCTGTAGCGCAGGCTGCGCAGGATGTCGTTGTTCAGCATGGCGGGGAAATTCCTTGGGGCGGAAAGAGAAAGCCCCGCTAGGCGGGGCTTTCGTCGACTCAGGCCAGCTCGGCCCAGAGGTCGTATTCGTCGGCGTCGGTGATGCGCACGCGCACCTTGTCGCCCGGCTTCACGTCGAAGCTGTCGATGTAGACGGCGCCGTCGATTTCCGGGGCGTCGGCGGCGGAACGGCCTACTGCGCCTTCGGCGTCGACTTCATCGATCAGCACTTCGATTTCCTGGCCGATCTTGCGCTGCAGGCGCGCGGCGGAGATCGCCTGCTGGTGCGCCATGAAGCGCTCCCAGCGCTCCTGCTTGACGTCGTCCGGTACCAGCTCCAGGCCCAGGTCGTTGGCCGGGGCGCCTTCGACCGGCGAGTACTGGAAGCAGCCGACGCGGTCGAGCTGGGCTTCGGTCAGCCAGTCTAGCAGGTACTGGAAGTCTTTCTCGGTCTCGCCGGGGAAGCCGACGATGAAGGTCGAGCGGATGGTCAGTTCCGGGCAGATCTCGCGCCACTTCTTGATGCGCGCCAGGGTCTTGTCCTCGAAGGCCGGACGCTTCATGGCCTTGAGCACTTTCGGGCTGGCGTGCTGGAAGGGGATGTCGAGATACGGCAGCAGCTTGCCGGCGGCCATCAGCGGGATGACGTCGTCGACGTTCGGGTACGGGTAGACGTAGTGCAGGCGCACCCACACGCCCATGCTCGACAGCGCTTCGCACAGCTCGAGCATGCGGGTCTTCACCGGCTGGCCTTCCCAGAAGTCCAGCTTGTACTTGAGGTCGACGCCGTAGGCGCTGGTGTCCTGGGAGATCACCAGCAGTTCCTTGACGCCGGCCTTGACCAGGCGCTGGGCTTCGCTGAGCACATCGCCCACCGGGCGGCTGACCAGCTTGCCGCGCATCGACGGGATGATGCAGAAGCTGCAGCTGTGATTGCAGCCTTCGGAAATCTTCAGGTAGGCGTAGTGGCGCGGGGTCAGCTTGATGCCCTGCGGCGGTACGAGGTCGACGAAGGGGTCGTGGTCGGCCTTGGGCGGCACCACTTCATGCACCGCGTTGACCACCTGCTCGTACTGCTGCGGGCCGGTGACGGCGAGCACGCTGGGGTGCACGTCGCGGATGGCGTCTTCGGATACGCCCATGCAGCCGGTGACGATCACCTTGCCGTTCTCGGCGATGGCTTCGCCGATGGCGTCCAGGGATTCGGCCTTGGCGGTGTCGATGAAACCACAGGTGTTGACCACCACCACGTCGGCGTCCTCGTAGGTGGGCACGATCTCGTAGCCCTCCATGCGCAGCTGGGTGAGGATGCGTTCGGAGTCGACCGTTGCTTTGGGGCAACCAAGGGAAACGAAACCGACTTTGGGCGTTGCGGTGGACATCTGTGGCTAACCTCGAAGGGCGCGCTGGCGGCGCCTCTGATCAAAAAGTGCGCAATTCTACCGGCAGCCCGCGTGCTTGACCAGCCTCCCTGAGGCAAGCTGTCGCAGGCGCGCGGCGAATTGCCAGTCGCTGTCAGAGTAATCGCACGTAACAGGCTCTATATTCATTCAAGTCAGGCTTTCGCGACTCTTGCATCGCCGAGTGCGTCGGAGCAGGATGCGCCGAATTTTTCGTAGAGGAATTTCGTTACATGTCCGATGCCAGCGCTGGAACCGCAGAGCACCAGGAGCGTCACTCAAGCTCCGCCGTGGGAATGATGGTGGCTGCCATCGGTGTGGTCTATGGCGATATCGGAACCAGTCCGCTGTACACCCTCAAGGAGGTGTTCGTCGGCGGCTATGGTGTGGAAGTCGGACACGACGCCATTCTCGGCATCCTTTCCCTGATCTTCTGGTCACTGATCTGGGTGGTATCGATCAAGTACGTGCTCGTCGTCCTGCGCGCAGACAACGAAGGCGAAGGCGGGGTGATGGCGCTCACCGCCCTGGCGCGCAAGGCGGCGCACGAATATCCGAGGCTGAGTTCCATCCTGGTCGTGCTGGGCCTGTTCGGTGTCTCCCTCTTCTATGGCGACAGCATGATCACGCCCGCAATCTCGGTACTGTCGGCCATCGAGGGCCTGGAGATCGCGTTCGAGGGCGTGGAGCACTGGGTGGTGCCACTGTCGCTGATCGTGCTGGTGGGGCTGTTCCTCCTGCAGCGGCACGGCACGGCACGCATCGGCATCATCTTCGGCCCGGTGATGGTGATCTGGTTCGTGGTGCTGGGTGTGCTGGGCGCCTATGGCATCTACCAGCACCCGGTCGTGTTGCAGGCGCTCAACCCCTTCTGGGCCGCGAATTTCTTCGTCGTGCATCCGGGCATCGGCGTCGCCATCCTCGGTGCCACCGTGCTGGCGCTGACCGGTGCCGAGGCGCTGTACGCCGACATGGGCCACTTCGGCCGCAAGCCGATCTCCCGGGCCTGGTTCGCTCTGGTCCTTCCGGGGCTGGTGCTGAACTATTTCGGCCAGGGCGCGATGATTCTCTTCAACCCCGAGGCGGCGCGTAACCCCTTCTACCTGCTGGCGCCGTCCTGGGCGCTGCTGCCGATGGTGGCGCTGTCTACGGTGGCCACGGTGATCGCCTCCCAGGCGGTGATTTCCGGTGCTTTCTCGCTGACCCGCCAGGGCATGCAGCTTGGCTTCGTGCCGCGCATGTTCGTGCAGCACACCTCCAGCCAGGAGCAAGGGCAGATCTACATCGCCGGTGTGAACTGGGCGCTGATGGTCGGCGTGGTGCTGCTGGTGCTCGGCTTCGAATCCTCGGCGGCGCTGGCCTCGGCCTACGGTGTGGCAGTGACAGGGACCATGCTGGTCACCACCTTGCTGATGGGCGTGATCTTCTGGTTGCACTGGAAGTGGCCGCTGTGGCTGACCATTCCGTTCTTTGCCGTGATGCTGCTCGTGGACGTGCTGTTCTTCTCGGCGAACCTGCCGAAGGTGTTGCAGGGCGGGGCCTTCCCGGTCGTCGCCGGTGTCGCCTTGTTCGCTCTGATGACCACCTGGAAACGTGGCCGCCAGCTGCTGGTGGACCGCCTGGACGAAGGCGCGCTGCCGCTGCCGCTGTTCATCTCCAGCATCCGCTCGCAGCCGCCGCATCGCGTGCAGGGCACTGCGGTGTTCCTGACCGCCCGCGCCGACGCCGTGCCCCATGCGCTCTTGCACAACCTGCTGCACAACCAGGTGCTGCATGAGCAGGTCGTACTGCTCACCGTGGTCAACGAAGACATTCCGCGCGTGGCCACGGACCGTCGCTTCGAAGTCGACGCCTATGGCGAGGGCTTCTTCCGCGTGGTGCTGCACTACGGCTTCATGGAAGACCCGGACATCCCGGCGGCGCTGAAGTATTGCCACCTCAACGAGCTGGACTTCAGCCCGATGCGCACCACCTACTTCCTAAGCCGCGAAACGGTGATCCCGTCCAAGCGCATCGGCATGGCGCGCTGGCGCGAAGGGCTGTTCGCCTTCCTGCTGAAGAACGCCAACGGCAACCTGCGCTACTTCAACCTGCCGCTGAACCGGGTGATCGAGCTGGGGACCCAGGTGGAAATCTGAGGTTCATCCGCTGCATGAAAAAGGCGCCTTCGGGGCGCCTTTTTCATGGGCGTGTCCCGAGTCCCTTGTAGGAGGGGATTTATCCGCGAAACTCCTCGCGCCGAATTGCCCTTGTAGGAGCGCGCCATGCGCGCGAATCGCGGCCATGGGCCGCTCCTACAGGGGAACGCCTTGCCGTGCGGTTCGCGAGCAAGCTCGCTCCTATGCAAAGCGTAAGCGCGCTTCGCTCTTGGGACTTCCAGCGATACATCCATACATGCCAAAGCGACGCAGAAACACGAAGTCTCTGGATTCCCGCGTTCGCGGGGAAGACGTGGAAGGGCGACGTGGTACGTGACTGTAGGAGCGGACCTTGTCCGCGAAAAGAATCGCGGATGAAACCGTTCCTACAGGAGCGAAGGACCATGAAAAAGCCCCGCCGAGGCGGGGCTTTTTCTATCCCGATCAGGCCTCGCGCGAGCCCGGCAGCATGCGCGCCAGGGTGTTGTCGCGGGCGACGTAATGGTGGAACAGGCCGGCGGCGGCGTGCAGGCCGATCAGCCAGTAGCCGAGGTTGGCCACGGTTTCGTGCCAGCCCTTGATCTGCTTGGCCAGGTCCGGGTTCTGGTCGAGCAGCGGCGGCAGCTCCAGGCCCCAGAACGGGATCGGCTTGCCGGCGGCGCTGAGGGTCGCCCAGCCGGCGAGCGGCAGGCCGATCATGACGAGGTACAGGGCCAGGTGCATCAGCTTGGATGCGGCGTTCTGCCAGGCCGGCGGCGCCGGGGTGATCGGCGGGGTGGGGTGGATCATGCGGCCGAGCAGGCGCAGCCAGACCAGGGCGAAGATGCTCAGACCGAGCATGAAGTGCCATTGGCTGAGCAGCGCGCGCCCGTCGCTGCCCTTGGGGAAGTTTCCTTTCAGTTCGATGCACGCGTAGGTGCCGGCAATCAGCGCCAGCATCAGCCAGTGCATGGCGATCGACAGGCCGCCGTAGCGGCGTGGCGGGGTGGCGGACGTGTTCATCTCGACTCCTTGTGGCTCAGGCGGACCTCGCTCACGGCAGCGGGGCGAGGGCAGCTTGCGCGACCAATCTGAAGACAGTCTGAAGGTGCGCGCTGCATCGCCAGTTTAAGCCCGAACGCCGGTTCAGGACTCGTTGGGCTGCGTCTGCCGCGCGCGAATGGCGTTCACCAGGCGCTTTGCCAGGGCCGGGTAGTTCTCGTCGAAGTGGTGGCCGCCGGGCAGTTCGAGGTTCTCGCCGACCGCCTGGGGCTGGGTGCAGCCGCTCTCGTCCTTCTCGTCGAGGCCGTAGACGCAGAACACCTTGGGTGCCGGCAGATGGGCCATTTCAGGGCCGGTCGCCGCTTCCTTGCCGGCCTTGCCGAGCCAGCCCTGGACTTCGATCTCGAAGCTGCCGCTGCGCGCCATCGCCAGCAGCAGGATGGTGCTGACCTGTTGCTTGTCGGCTTCCGGCAGGCGGTTGTAGATCGCCGGCAGGACGTCGGCGCCGAAGGAGAAGCCGGCCAGGACAAAGTGCTTGGCACCCCACTTCTCGCGGTAGTGCTGCATCATCAGGGCGAGGTCGGCGGCGCTCTGCTCGGGGCTCTTGTGCTCCCAGAAGTAGCGCAGCGCATCGACCCCGACCACCGGGTAGCCGAGCTCGGCCATCTGCCCGGCGACGTCACGGTCCAGGTCGCGCCAGCCGCCGTCGCCTGAATAGAACAGGGTGACGGTTTCCGACGGCTTGGCGGCCGGTACTTCGACCACCGGGAAGTTGTCGCCGCCGCCCTGGATCAGGCGCTTGAGCTGGTCGTCGAGCACCTTCTGCAGGTTGTCGTAGTAGTCGGCGATGACGGTTTCGGCATTCTGCTGGGTGCGGGTGAAGCGCGCGCTATCGTCATCCGGGTTGTCGTTCCAGGCGGCGACCCAATGGCCGTGGGCGGCGCTTTGCGGCAGCGGCGTGGCGGCGCAGTCCGGTTTGCCGAGGGAGAAGGCGACCGACAGGGCCTTGGCCTTGTCGTCGTTCTGCCCGGCGAGCCAGCGCCAGGCGTAGGCGCCGCCGGGGCCGACGCCAGCGACCAGGGTCGGTTGGCCGTCGAGCAGGTTGGTCGCGGCCTGGGCGCGATGCTGCTGCGCGGCGCAATCCTTCTCCGGGAAGATGAACTGGGCGACCTTGGCCCCGTTGTCGTGGGCCAGGGCGAGCAATTGCGCGTCGCTCAGCTGCTGGTCCTGCGGGACGGCGACCAGCACCCGTGCGGTCGGGCGCTTGCCTGGGCTTGCGAGGGTCACCGGGCTGCCGTCGGGCAGCTTGCTGTGCTCCAGTTTCGCCTGGGACAGCGGGTGCAACCACAGCCAGGCAGCTGCGGTGGTTACGGCAATGATCAACAGCAGGACGATGGCCAGCAGGCGCCAACGACGTTTCGACATATCAGCGTTTCACCAATCCAGTCAGGCCGCCGGCAATCAGTGTGGCGGTATCGGCCAGGGCCACCAGCGGGTCCAGCCCCGCGGGCACGGCCAGGTAACGGGGTTCCCAGTCGGGCTGGAACTTGTCCTTGAAGCGGCGCAGCCCCTGGAAGTTGTAGAACTGCTCGCCACGGTGGAACACCAGGGCGCCCAGGCGTTGGGTCAGCGGCGCGCCACGGCGCGGCTGCAGGCCGGAGAGCGGCACCATGCCGAGGCTGAAGCGTGCGTAGCCGCGCTCCTTGTAGTGCAGGATCAGGCCGAGCATGAGGAATTCCATGGTCATCTTCGGTGCGTCGGGCACCACGCGCATCAGGTCCAGGCTGGCCAGTTCGTGGCTGGCGGTTTCCAGCAGGTTGGCAAAGGCCACAGCACGGCCCTGATGGCGAACCACGGCGACACGGAAGTAGTGCAGGTATTCGGGCGTGAAGCGACCGAGGGAGAAGCCCTTCTCACGGGTCGCCTTGCCGCCCAGCCAGGCGTCGGATATCGCCCGTAGCTCGTCGAGCGGCGCCTGCCCTGCATCATGGAACTCCACCGAGAGACCGTCGCGCTGGCCGCGGTTCCAGGTGTAGCGCAGGTCCTTCATGTCCTTGCCCTTGCTCTCCAGGTCGAAGCGGCGCAGGTCCACGCGCGCCTCTTCGCCGAGCTTGAGGGCGGTCAGGCCGATGTCCATGTAGAACGGCAGGTTCTCCGCGCGCACCTGGTAGAACACCGGGCGCGCGTGGTGCAGGTCGCAGAGGTCGCGGAACTGCCAGATCAGCTCTGCGCGCGCCTGGGTCGGGCCGATCGGGTCGTACAGCGCGACCAGGCTGCGGCCGCGGCGGGCGTACATGAGGAAGGCGTCTTGCGTCGGGTGGAACAGCAGGGCCTTGTCGCCGGACAGTGCGAGGCCGCCGTCGGGCTGCTCGGACTGGGCGAGGATGGCGGCGGCGCGGTCGAGTTCTTCGCGGGTCGGCTCGTGAATTTCCGGTGGAGAAGTGCGCAGCAGCCAGGTCAGCGCCACGGCGGCGAGCAGCAGGCAGCTGCCCAGGGCGGCGCGCAGGCCGCGCGGGGCGTCGGCATCGAGCGCGAACTGCCACCACAGCTCCTGGCTGTAAGGCACGTCCTGGTAGGCGAAGAGGAACAGCCAGATCGAGGTCGCCACCACGCAGGCGGCTGCGGCCAGGTAGAGCGGCGAGAAGGGCACTTCCATCAGCCGGCTGCGGCGATAGAAGGAGCGGCGGAAGATCGCCAGCAGCAGCGCGGTCACGCCGAGGATGCTGGCTTCCTCCCAGTCCACGCCCTTGAGCAGCGAGAACACGGCGCCGCTGATCAGCAGGATCAGGGTCAGCACCCAGGCGGCGGAAAGGCGCCGGCGCAGGCCCTGCGCCAGCAGCAGGCAGAGTACGCCGATGAGGCTGGCGGCGAAGTGCGAGGCGTCGACCAGGCGGTGTGGGACGAGGAAGTCCAGTTCGTCCAGGCGGGTATCGATGGAAGGCGTGGCGCCGGAAAACAGCAGCACGATGCCCGAGATGAACACCAGCACCGCCAGCACCGGTGCGGCCAGGCCGGAAGCGGCGCGCATCGCTTGGCGCGCCAGGAGCATGCGCCGTGCCTCGACGGACAGCAGCACCAGGCAGGCCACCAGCAGCGGAAGGACCACGTAGATCAGCCGATAGAGCAGCAGGGCAGCAGCCAGCGGCGCGGCGCCCAGCTGGCCAGCGAAGGCCGCCAGGAGGATCGCCTCGAACACGCCGACGCCGCCAGGCACGTGGCTGAGCACGCCGGCGGCGAGGGCGATCATGTAGATCAGCAGGAAGGTGCCGAAGGGCGGCGCTTCGGGCAGCAGCAGATAGAGCACGGTGCCGGCGGCGGCCACGTCCAGCGCGGTGATCACCAGCTGGATCAGGCCCAGGCGCAGGCCCGGCAGGCGCACCGAGCGCTGGCCGATGCGGATCAGTTGGCTGTCCGGCGAGGGGCGCTCAGGCAGGCGGCGGCGTTCGATGCCGATCACCAGCAGCACGCAGAAGACCAGGATGGCGACCGCTACCGAGCCCACCAGCCAGGTCGGCAGGTTGAATGCCTGGGCCGTATCGGACAGGTCGCTGAGCGCGGCCATGGCGGCGAGCACCGGGAGCGCGCAACCCAGCGAGAGGCTGGCGAACAGGGTCATGCGCGCCACTTCCATGGCGTTCAGCCCGGCGCGGGCATAGAGCCGGTAGCGCACCGAGCCGCCGGAGAGCATCGACAGACCTACGGCGTTGCCGATGGCGAAGGCGCTGAAGCCGCCGGTCAGCAGCGTAGGCAACGGCAGTTTCACGCCGGCGAAGCGGCTGGCCGACCACTCGTAGCCGAGCAGGCAGATGAAGCCGGCGACGGTCGCGCCCAGGGCACCCAGCAGGGAATCGGTGGGGACGTCGAGGATGGCGTCGTGCAGGGAATAGGGGTCGATGTCGCGCAGCAGGTGGTAGCAGGCGATCAGCGCCAGGGAGAACAGCAGCAGCGTGACGGCGATGCCGATCTGCTGGCGATGGGCATTGATTCGATCCAGCAGGCGCGGCCCGGTCTCGACGGGGCTGGCTGCTTCTTCGGGCGTATCAGGCGCGGAAGGGTTGGCGCGCATCGTGCACCTCGTGGATTTTGCGCGACACAATAGGGGCGGTGCCGCGAATTCCCAAGTCCTTGGGGCGAATAGTCGCCATCCATTATGGAAGCCGGGACTCCGACGGGCTCGGTTCAATCGCTCGGCAACGAAAAAAGCCACTCTAGGAGTGGCTTTTTTCTGTGTTTGGTTGCGGGAGCTGGATTTGAACCAACGACCTTCGGGTTATGAGCCCGACGAGCTACCAGACTGCTCCATCCCGCGGCGCCCATTCTACTCGGGAGGAGACTGCTGTCAATCGATTTCTGCTTTTTAATCAATAATTTAAATTGGGGCTCGGTTCAATCGCTCGGCAACGAAAAAAGCCACTCTAGGAGTGGCTTTTTTCTGTGTTTGGTTGCGGGAGCTGGATTTGAACCAACGACCTTCGGGTTATGAGCCCGACGAGCTACCAGACTGCTCCATCCCGCGGCGGCCATTCTACTCAGGAAGACTACCCTGTCAACAAAAAAGTGTTTTTTCTTCAAATATTTAGCGAGCCAGGGAGGGCAGGGCGCGGCAGCCGGGGCTATGCGGGGCCTTGGGCCGGGCGCGGCCGGCGTCGAGGTTGGCGCCGACCTTTTGCATTACCATACGCAGTCTTCCGGCGTGCCGCCGCGAGCCGGTCGAGGCAGAGACGTTTCCCTTGAGTGCCAAGCAGCGAAAGATCATCCATATCGATTGCGATTGCTTCTACGCCGCCATCGAAATGCGCGACGACCCGAGCCTCGCCGGCAAGCCGCTGGCCGTGGGTGGCTCGCCGGACAAGCGCGGCGTGGTCGCGACCTGCAACTACGAAGCGCGCGCATACGGCCTGCACTCGGCCATGGCAATGCGCACGGCGGTCAAGCTGTGCCCGGACCTGACCATCGTTCGCCCGCGCATGGACGTCTATAAAGGCGTGTCGCGGGACATCCACGCGATCTTCCGCGATTACACCGACCTCATCGAACCGCTGTCGCTGGACGAGGCGTACCTGGACGTCAGCGACTGTGCGCATTTCGCCGGCAGCGCCACGCGCATTGCCCAGGACATCCGCCGGCGGGTCTGGTCGTCGCTGGGCATCACGGTGTCGGCCGGCGTGGCGCCGAACAAGTTCCTGGCCAAGATCGCCAGCGACTGGCGCAAGCCCAACGGGCTGTTCGTCATCACCCCGGACCAGGTCGAGGCGTTCGTCGCCGAATTGCCGGTGAAGAAGCTGCACGGGGTCGGCAAGGTCACGGCGGAGAAGCTGGCGCGGCTGGGCGTGCAGACCTGCCTGGAGTTGCGCGACTGGTCGCGGCTGGCGCTGGTGCGCGAGTTCGGCGGTTTCGGCGAGCGCCTGTGGAACCTGGCCCGCGGCATCGACGACCGGGCGGTGCAGGTGGACAGCCGCCGCCAGTCGATAAGCGTGGAGAACACCTTCGAGCACGACCTGCGCGACGTCGATGCCTGTCTGGCGGAGTTGCCGTCGCTGCTCGACGAACTGCAGCGACGCATGCAGCGTCTGGATGCCAGCTACCGGGCGGACAAACCCTTCGTGAAGCTGAAGTTCCACGATTTCACCCAGACCACCCTCGAGCAGGCCGGTGCCGGCCGCGACCTGGATAGCTACCGTTCGCTGTTGGCGCAGGCTTACCAGCGCGGCGAGCGCCCGGTGCGGCTGATCGGCGTAGGCGTGCGCCTGGTCGATCTGCGCGGAAAAGCCGAGCAGCTCAGCCTCTTCTGAAATTGCCTGGGCGGCGAAAAATACCGATCATGCGCAGCGCTTAGCCAGGGCCCGAAGCATGCGAATCCACGTCACCTTCACCGACCGCGTTGGCATCACCCAGGAAGTCCTGGCGCTGCTGGGCGCGCGCAATCTCAATCTGGATGCGGTGGAGATGGTTCCACCCAACGTCTATATAGATGCCCCCGAGTTGCGCCAGGAAGTGCTCCACGAGCTGCATGGCGCCTTGCTGCGGGTGCGTGGCGTGCTCTCGGTGCAGATCGTCGACATGCTTCCCGGCCAGCGCCGCAGCCTGCACCTGGATGCACTGCTGGCGGCGATGAGCGATCCGGTGCTGGCGGTGGACGCCGAGGCCCGCGTGCTGCTGGCCAATCCCAGCCTGATCGAGCTGTGCGGTCGCCAGCCGGCCGGCGAATCGCTGTCCAGCTTGTTCGACGAGCCAGGCCTGGCCGAGCACCTGCGCGAGAAGGGCTTCCGCCTGCCGATGCACGAGGTCAGCCTGGGCGGGCAGCCGTTGCTGCTGGACGCCACGCCGATCCGCGGCGGTGGCGATGCCCTCGACGGCGGGCTGCTAACCCTTTATCCGCCGAGCCGAATCGGTGAGCGCCTGTCGGTGTTGCACCACGACCATGCCGAAGGTTTGCAGGGACTGATCGGCCGCTCGGCGCCGCTGACCCAGCTGAAGGCCCGTGTGCGCAAGGTCGCGGGCCTGGATGCACCCGTGCTGATCCAGGGCGAGACCGGCACCGGCAAGGAGCTGGTGGCGCGCGCCTGCCACGCGCTGAGTTCGCGCCGCGAGGAGCCCTTCCTCGCACTCAACTGCGCGGCGCTACCGGAAAGCCTCGCCGAGAGCGAGCTGTTCGGTTACGCCTCGGGCGCTTTCACCGGCGCCCAGCGCGGTGGCAAGCCGGGTCTGCTGGAGCTGGCCGACCGCGGCACCGTGTTCCTCGACGAGGTCGGCGAGATGTCGCCGTACCTGCAGGCCAAGCTGTTGCGCTTCCTTAATGACGGCTGTTTCCGCCGTATCGGCGGTGACCGCGAGACGCGGGTCAACGTGCGGGTGCTCTGCGCCACCCACCGCAACCTGACGAAGATGGTCGGCGAAGGCAGCTTCCGCGAAGACCTCTACTACCGCCTCAATGTGCTCAACCTGCAGGTGCCGCCGCTGCGCGAGCGCGGCCAGGACATCCTCCTGTTAGCCGAGCACTTCCTGCGCCAGGCCTGCACGCAGATCCAGCGCCCGCCGTGCCGTCTCGCGCCGGCGACGCACCCGTTGCTGCTGGGCAACCGCTGGGCCGGCAACGTGCGCCAGCTGCAGAACAAGATCTTCCGTGCGGCCGCGATTTGCGAGGGCGACGTGATCGAGGTGGGCGACCTGGAAGTGGCCGGCACCGAGCTCGACACCCGGCAGGCCGAGGACGAGGAGGTCACCAGCCTGGAGGAGGCCGTGCAGCAGTTCGAGAAGTCGTTGCTGCAGCGCCTGTACGCGGCTTATCCCTCGACCCGCCAGCTCGCCGCACGGTTGCGCACCTCGCACACCGCCATTGGCCAGCGGCTGCGCAAGTACGGTATTCGCAGCGAGCATTGAGCGTTGATTCTGTGGAATGATTTCGCTCCATTGGAATGATTTCGTTCCGATCGAGCGAGGCCGCGCCAATCATGGCTTACAGACTGTTGTAACAGGGCTGTAGGACTTCTCTTATGGAATGAAATCGTTCCATTCGGGGTTCTTTGTCTGGCCTGTTTTATGTTTAAGCTATTGATTTATAAGTAAAAAAATCTATTGGCATTGCTCTTGCTCTGTTCGCCGCAAAATGGCCGAGCTACCCGACGGCTCAGTCGCGTACAAGAGGACGATCCATGACCACCCTGCGCTTCACCCCCGACCATGAATGGCTGCGCCTCGAAGCTTCCGGCGAAGTGACCGTCGGCGTCACCGACTATGCCCAGGAAGCCCTGGGTGACGTGGTCTACGTCCAGCTGCCGGAGCTCGGCCGCCATGAGCAGGGCGCCGAAGTGGCGGTGCTCGAGTCGGTGAAGGCCGCCAGCAATATCGTCATGCCGCTCGCCGGCGAAGTCACCGAGGTCAACCCGGCCCTGGTCGACAGCCCCGAGCTGGTCAACCAGTCGCCGCTGGCCGATGGCTGGTTCTTCCGCATCCGCCTGGACGATGCCGCCGTACTCGACACCCTGATGGACCAGGCCGGCTACGAAGCCTACCTTTCCGCTCGCGCCTGACCCGAGAGGCCCTCATGAGCAAGATCCAACTGAGCACTACCAACGAGTTCATCGGCCGCCACATCGGCCCGCGCGATGCCGATACCCAGGCCATGCTTGAGCTGGTCGGCTACGCCAGCGTCGACGCCCTGACCGACAGCGTCATCCCCGACAGCATCAAGGGCACCAGCGTGCTCGGCGGCAGCGCCGGCCAGGGCGAAGCCGAGGCACTCGCCGATCTGCGCGCCATCGCCGCGCGCAACCGCCCGTTCCGCAACCACATCGGCCAGGGCTACTACCCGTGCCACACCCCGGCGCCGATCCTGCGCAACCTGCTGGAAAACCCGGCCTGGTACACCGCCTACACTCCGTACCAGCCGGAAATCTCCCAGGGCCGCCTGGAAGCCCTGCTGAACTTCCAGACCCTGGTCAGCGACCTCACCGGCATGCAGATCGCCAACGCCTCGCTGCTCGACGAAGCGACCGCCGCCGCTGAGGCCATGACCTTCTGCAAGCGCCTGTCGAAGAACAAAGCCGCCCAGTCCTTCTTCGTTTCCGTCCACTGCCACCCGCAGACCCTCGACGTGCTGCGCACCCGCGCCGAGCCGCTGGGTATCGAAGTGGTGGTCGGTGACGAAAGCGCGCTGGAAGATTTCTCCGCCTACTTCGGCGTGCTGCTGCAGTACCCCGCCAGCACCGGCGCCCTGATCGACTACCGTGCGCTGGTCGAGCGCGCTCATGCGGCCAACGCCCTGGTGGCCGTGGCTGCCGACCTGCTGGCTCTGACCCTGCTGACCCCTCCGGGCGAATTCGGCGCCGACGTGGTCCTGGGCAGCGCCCAACGCTTCGGCGTGCCGCTGGGCTTCGGCGGCCCGCACGCGGCCTTCTTCGCCACCCGTGACGCCTTCAAGCGCGACATGCCGGGCCGCCTGGTCGGCATCTCCATCGACCGCTTCGGCAACCGCGCGCTGCGCCTGGCCATGCAGACCCGCGAGCAGCACATCCGCCGCGAGAAAGCGACCAGCAACATCTGCACCGCGCAGGTTCTGCTGGCCAACATCGCCAGCATGTACGCCGTCTACCACGGCCCGCAGGGCCTGCAGCAGATCGCCCGGCGCGTGCACCGCCTGACCGCGATCCTGGCCGAGGGCCTGAAGCAGCTGGGCCACCAGGTCGAGCAGGAAGCCTTCTTCGACACCCTGAGCCTGGTCACCGCACGTCCGGCCGCTGAATTCCATGCCGCAGCCCAGGCCGCTGGTATCAACCTTCGCGCCATCGATGCCGCCCGCGTCGGCATCTCCATCGACGAGACCTGCGAGCAGGCCGCCATCGAGGCGCTGTGGGCGGTGTTCGCCGCCGCCGGCCAGGCCCTGCCGGACTTCGCAGCCCTGGCCGACTCCGTGGGTGACCGCCTGCCGGAAGCGCAGCTGCGCCGCTCGGCCATCCTGCGCCACGAAGTGTTCAACCGTTACCACTCGGAAACCGAGCTGATGCGCTACCTGCGCAAGCTCGCCGACAAGGACCTGGCGCTGGACCGCAGCATGATCCCGCTGGGCTCCTGCACCATGAAGCTGAACGCCGCCAGCGAGATGATCCCGGTCACCTGGCCGGAATTCGGCAGCCTGCACCCGTTCGCTCCGGCCGATCAGGCCGAAGGCTATCGCCTGCTGACCGAAGAGCTGGAAGCCATGCTCTGCGCGGCCACCGGCTACGACGCTGTGTCGCTGCAGCCCAACGCCGGTTCCCAGGGCGAGTACGCTGGCCTGCTGGCCATTCGCGCCTACCACGCCAGCCGTGGCGAAGGTCATCGCGACGTCTGCCTGATCCCGTCCTCGGCCCACGGCACCAACCCGGCTACCGCGCAGATGGCCGGCATGCGCGTGGTGGTGACCGCCTGCGACGCGCGCGGCAACGTCGACCTGGACGACCTCAAGGCCAAGGCCGAAGAGCATCGCGACAACCTGGCGGCGATCATGATCACCTACCCGTCGACCCACGGCGTGTTCGAGGAAGCGGTGCGCGAGATCTGCGCCATCGTCCACGACAACGGCGGCCAGGTTTACATCGACGGCGCCAACATGAACGCCATGGTCGGCCTCTGCGCGCCGGGCAAGTTCGGCGGCGACGTCTCGCACCTGAACCTGCACAAGACCTTCTGCATCCCCCACGGCGGTGGCGGCCCGGGCGTCGGCCCGATCGGCGTCAAAGCCCACCTGGCGCCCTTCATGCCGGGCCACGGCGAGCAGCTGGAGCGCAAGGAAGGTGCCGTGAGCGCCGCGCCGTTCGGCAGCGCCAGCATCCTGCCGATCACCTGGATGTACATTCGCATGATGGGTGGCGCCGGCCTCAAGCGCGCCTCGCAGATGGCGATCCTCGGCGCCAACTACATCGCCCGTCGCCTGGAAGAGCACTACCCGGTGCTCTACACCGGCGAGAACGGCCTGGTCGCCCACGAGTGCATCCTCGACCTGCGCCCGCTCAAGGAAACCAGCGGCATCAACGTCGACGACGTGGCCAAGCGCCTGGTCGACTTCGGCTTCCACGCGCCGACCATGTCCTTCCCGGTCGCCGGCACCCTGATGGTGGAGCCGACCGAGAGCGAGTCGAAGGAAGAGCTGGATCGCTTCTGCGACGCCATGATCTGCATCCGCGAAGAGATTCGCGCGGTGGAACGCGGCGAGCTGCACGCCGACGACAACCCGCTGAAGAACGCCCCGCACACCGCGGCGGAACTGGTTGGCGAGTGGTCGCACCCGTACAGCCGCGAGCAGGCGGTATTCCCGCTGGCTAGTCTGATCGATGGCAAGTACTGGCCGCCGGTAGGTCGCGTGGACAACGTCTATGGCGACCGCAACCTGGCCTGCTCCTGCCCGTCGATCGCCGACTACCAGGACGCGTAAACCTTCAGTCCCAGCGCCCGCGCAAGCGGGCGCCGTGGCCGCGATGGGTGCCGGATGCGCCGACGCGGCCTTTTTTTCGCCAAGGAGTTGCCATGAGCCTCGCCAAGACGCCCCTGTACGACCTGCACCTGGAACTGGGTGCGAAGATGGTTCCCTTCGCCGGCTACGAGATGCCGGTGCAATACCCGCTGGGCGTGCTCAAGGAACACCTGCACACCCGCGCCCAGGCCGGCCTGTTCGACGTCTCGCACATGGGCCAGCTGCGCCTGCGTGGTGACGGCGCGGCGGCCGCCCTGGAACGCCTGGTGCCTGTGGATATCCTCGACCTGCCGGTCGGCCAGCAGCGCTATGCGATGTTCACCAACGAAGAGGGCGGCATCCTCGACGACCTGATGGTGGCCAACGCCGGCGACCACCTGTTCCTGGTGGTCAATGCCGCCTGCAAGGACCAGGACCTCGCCCACCTGCGTGCGCACCTGGGTGACGCTTGCGAGATCGAGTCGCTGTTCGACAGCCACGCGCTGCTCGCCCTGCAAGGCCCGGCTGCTGCCGAAGTGCTGGGCCGCCTGGCGCCGGCGGTGAAGGCGCTGACGTTCATGCAGGTGACCAGCGTCGAGCTGCTCGGCGTGACCTGCAACGTCAGCCGCTCGGGCTACACCGGCGAAGACGGCTACGAGATCTCGGTGCCTGCGGATCATGCCGAGGCCCTGGCCCGCGCGCTGCTGGCCGAGCCGGAAGTGCAGCCGATCGGCCTTGGCGCGCGCGACTCGCTGCGTCTGGAAGCCGGCCTGTGCCTCTATGGTCACGACATGGACACCGAGACCACGCCGGTCCAGGCCAGCCTGGTCTGGGCCATCTCCAAGGCACGCCGCGCCGATGGCGAGCGCGCCGGTGGCTTCCCCGGCGCCGAGCGCATCTTCGCCCAACAGCGTGAAGGCGTGGCCGGCAAGCGCGTCGGCCTGCTGCCGCAGGAGCGCGTGCCGGTGCGTGAAGGCGCAGAGATCGTCGATGCGGATGGCGTGGTGATCGGCAAGGTCAGCAGCGGCGGCTTCGGCCCCAGCCTGGGCGCGCCGGTAGCCATGGGCTACGTGGCTGGCGCGCATGCGGCGCTGGATAGCGAAGTCTTCGCGATGGTGCGCGGCAAGCGCGTGCCGATGAAGGTGGCGCGTACGCCTTTCGTGCCGCAGCGTTACTACCGCGGCTGAGGACGCCTGTAGGAGCGAGCTTGCTCGCGAACAGCCGCATACAGGGCCGGTTCGCGAGCAAGCTCGCTCCTACAATTTTCCGTCATCCCCGCGAACGCGGGGACCCAGAAGCCGGTGTCAGTCCACCGGCCACATACGGATGGCGCGGCCGGTTTCCGGCCACAGGCGCAGTTCGCCTTTCTCGGTGATGTCCCAGCGCTGCACGCTGCCGAGCAGCGCGAGGAAGCGCTGTTCCTGTTCCATCACCGCCGGCGCGCACATGCGCCGGGTGCTGCCGGGCTGGCTGAAGGTCAGCTTGTCGCCTTCCATCTGGTAGTTGGCGAACCAGTGGTTGCAACCGGCGTTGCCGAAGGCGCGGCCCTCGCCATCGAAGGTCATGCTGACGTGGCTATGGCCGACCAGCGGGCGCGGACCGACCCATTCGACGCGGTATTCCTGGTCGCTTTCCGGTTGCGTCGGATGCGCGGCGCAGCCGGCGAGCAGCAGGCCGCCGATTCCCAGCGCGAGCAATGCCTTCATGGCTGCACCTTGTTCTGGCAAGAGGGGCAGAGGTGGCGGTCGCCGGTCACCGTCCAACCCAGCTCGGCAATGCGCGCGGTGGCGGCGGGGGCCTGGGCGGCCTTGCCGAGCGAGTCGTCGACGGCGAATTCGAAGTCGAGCATGCTGCCGCAGCCGTCGCATTTCACCTGCCAGTTGAGGATCGACAGCTGGTTGAACACCGGGCCCTTGGCTACGGCGGTCCATTGGCCGGGCGGGTTGATCAGGTGGCGGACCTTCTCGACGGTCAGGGTCATGCTGAGGTCGCGGCTGCCCTTGAGGGTGACCAGCAGGGAGTCGCCGTTCTGGATCGAACCACCGTTGCCGGTGACCTGGTAGAGGCCCGGGCCGAGTGCCCGGCACTCGTTGAGCGTGTGTTGCGGGTTGAGCAGGTTGTAGCGGAAATCGTGTTGAGCCATGGGTCCTCCCTTGAGGCCCGTATGGTACGGGATATCGGGGTCGGCGCGGGGATTCGGGGCGACTTCGGCGACCCCCGGTATCAGGGGTCGACCCGGTTGATGCAGTTACCTTTGCTCCAGGCGATGACGTTGTCCAGCGTGGTCGAGGCGATGGCCGCCAGCGCCTCGCGGGTGAGGAACGCCTGGTGCGCGGTGATGATGACGTTGGGGAAGGTCAGCAGGCGCGCCAGCACGTCGTCCTGCAGCGGCAGGTCGGAGCGGTCGGCGAAGAAGATTTCTGCTTCCTCCTCGTAGACGTCCAGGCCGAGGTAGCCGAGCTGGCCGCTCTTGAGCGCTTCGATCAGCGCCGGCGTATCGACCAGCGCGCCGCGCCCGGTGTTGATCAGCATCGCGCCGCGCTTCATGCCCTGCAGGCTGTGCTCGTTGATCAGGTGTCGCGTGGCGTCGTTGAGCGGGCAGTGCAGGCTGACGATGTCCGCTTCGGCAAGCAGTTGCTCGAGCTTGACGAACTTTCCGCCCATGGCCTCGATGGCCGGGTTCGGATAGGGATCGTAGGCCAGCAGGCGGCAGCCGAAGCCGCTCATGATCCGGGCGAATACCTGGCCGATCTGGCCGCTGCCGATCACCCCGACGGTCTTGCCGTGCAGATCGAAACCAGTCAGCCCGTGCAGCGAGAAGTCGCCCTCGCGGGTGCGGTTGTAGGCGCGGTGCAGGTGCCGGCAGAGCGCCAGGACCAGGCCCACGGCGTGTTCGGCCACTGCGTGCGGCGAGTATGCGGGCACGCGCACCACGGTCAGCCCCAGGCTGCGGGCGGCGGCCAGGTCCACGTGGTTGTAGCCGGCCGAGCGCAAGGCGATCAGCCGCGTGCCGCCGGAGGCCAGGTGTTCGAGCACCGGGCGGTCGAGCACGTCGTTGACGAATGGGCAGACCACCTCGAAGCCCATGGCCAGGGCGACCGTATCCTCGCGCAGCTGGGTGGGCTGGAAGTGCAGCTCCAGGCCGCGCTCGTGGTTGGCGGCGAGGAAGCTGTCGCGATCGTAGTTCTGGCTGCTGAACAGGATGATGCGCATGGCCGACCTCAATCGGAGTCGTGGGGCAGGCGCTGCCCGGTGTGGCTCTCGGTGGCGCGGGCCAGTTCTCCGATCGCCTGGTCGAGCTCGTCCAGCGCCGGCTGGGCCTGTGGGTCGTTCTGCTTGAGCAGGGTCTCGGCGCGCTGGCAGGCGGCACGCAGCTGCGGCACGCCGCAGTAGCGGGTCGCGCCGTGCAGGCGGTGCACGCGCTCGATCAGGGTGACGCGGTCGTTGCGCTCGCGCGCCAGGCGGATCGCCTGGCGGTCGGCGCCGAGCGAGGCGAGCAGCATCGCCAGCATGTCGGCGGCGAGGTCGGCCTTGCCGGCGGCCAGGCGCAGGCCTTCGTCGGCGTCGAGCACGCTCAGCCCGTTCACCGTCGATTGATCGCCACCGCCGGATGCGCCGCGCTCGTTCAGGGCGATGCCGGTCCACTTGAGCACCACCTGGGCCAACTGGCGCTCGTCGATGGGCTTGGTCAGGTAGTCGTCCATGCCGCCCTGCAGCAGGGCGCGCTTCTCGTTGGCCAGCGCGTGCGCGGTGAGCGCCACGATTGGCACCGGCTCGACCTCGCGCTGGTGCTCCCAGCGGCGGATCGCCTCGGTGGCCTGGCGGCCGTCCATGCCGGGCATCTGCACGTCCATGAAGACCATGTCGAAGCGTTCGCGCTGCACGGCTTCCACCGCCGCCAGGCCGCTGTCGACGGCGACCACCTGGGCGCCCAGGTCGCCGAGCAGGGTCTGCACCAGCAAGAGGTTGGCTGGGTTGTCGTCGACGCAGAGCAGGCGCGGCGTCTGGCGTTCGTTCGGCTGCGTGGGTTTGTCCTTGCGTGCCGGTCGCAGATGCAGCAGTTCGCTCAGCGCCGTGTGCAGCTTGCGCGTGCAGGCCGGTTTGCTCTGCACCTGTCCATCCGGCAGCACGGCGTTGTACTGCGACTGTTCGATGGTCGGGCAGAGCAGCAGGCTCTTGCAGCCTTGCTGCTCGAACTCGCGGATGGTCTGGCGCAGCGCTTCCGGTGGGTTGGCCTGCAGGCTGACACTGAGCACCGCCAGCTGGATTGGCCGCTGGTTGGCCTCGGGCTGTGCGAGGGCCGCTTGCAGCGCCTGCAGGTCGTCGAACTCGCAGACTTCCAGGCCGCAGTCCTCCAGTTGGTGGTGCAGGGCCGCGCGGGTCAGCTCGTGGGGTTCGCAGAGCGCCACGCGGTGGCCGCTGTGGGGCGCAGGGAGGAGGTCGTCGCTGTCGCTGCGGGCCTTGGGCAGGGTTAGGCTGATCCAGAATTCCGAGCCGTCGCCGGAACTGCTGTCGACGCCGATCTCGCCGCCCATCTGCTCGACCAGTCGCTTGGAAATCACCAGGCCCAGGCCGGTGCCGCCGGTCTGCCGCGACAGCGAGTTATCGGCCTGGCTGAAGGCCTGGAAGAGGGCGCGCAGGTCGGCGTTGGTCAGGCCGATGCCGGTGTCGCGCACGCTGATGCGCAGCTGCACGCTGTCCTCGTTCTCGTCCTCGAGCATGGCGCGCACGGCGATGCTGCCTTCGTGGGTGAACTTGATCGCGTTGCTCACCAGGTTGGTCAGCACCTGCTTCAGGCGCAGCGGATCGCCGATCAGGTTCAGCGGGGTGTCGCGGTAGATCAGGCTGACCAGCTCCAACTGCTTCTCGTGGGCGGCCGGGGCGAGGATGGTCAGGGTGTCCTGGATCAGTTCGCGCAGGTTGAACGGGATGTGCTCGAGGATCAGCTTGCCGGCCTCGATCTTCGAGAAGTCGAGGATCTCGCTGATGATCCCCAGCAGGCTTTCGGCGGACTTCTGGATGGTGCCCAGGTAGTCCTGCTGGCGCGAGGTCAGCTCGCTTTTCTGCAGCAGGTTGGTGAAGCCGATGATGCCGTTGAGCGGGGTGCGGATCTCGTGGCTCATGTTCGCCAGGAACTCGGACTTGATGCGGCTGGCCTCCAGGGCCTCCTTGCGCGCCAGGTCCAGCTCGATGTTCTGGATCTCGATGGTTTCCAGGTTCTGGCGGACGTCTTCGGTGGCCTGGTCGATGTTGTGCTGCATCTCTTCCTGGGCGCTCTGCAGCGCTTCGGCCATGCGGTTGATGCCTGCGGCGAGTTCGTCGAGCTCGTGGCTGCCCAGGGCCGGCAGGCGCGTTTCCAGGCGACCTTCCTTGAGCTGCGCGACGCCCTGGGCGATTTCCCGCAACGGTGCGCTGATCGCCCGGCTCATGCGCAGGGCGAGGAGGGCGGTGACCACCAGGCCGGTGAGCACCAGCAGCAGGCTGGTGAACAGGCTGCGATAGCCGCGCAGCAGGGTGCCGTGGTGCGACAGCTCCAGCTCGACCCAGCCGAGCAGACGGTCGGCGTCTTCTTCCGGCGCGCCGGAGAGGCTGCGATGGCGGCCGAGCACCGGCAGCAGGAAGTGCGTGGTGTCCAGGCTGCTGGTCATGCTCAGGTGGCTGCCGTCGCCACTCGGCGCCGGGGTGAGAATGCTCGGCCCGGCATGGGCCAGGCGCGCGCGGTCGGGGGTGAGGAAGGTCACGGCGCGCACATCGGGCTGATCGAGCGCGTCGTTGGCAATACGCTGCAGCAGCGCGGCATCGTTGTGCACCAGTGCCGGGGCAGAGAGCGGCGCGAGTTGCTCCGCGATCAGTTGGCCGCGTTCGATCAGTTGGGAGCGCATGTCCGAGAGCTGAACCCAGGTGAAGTAGCCGCCGAGCACCAGTGTGAGAAGACTGGTGGGCAACAGGGTGAGCATCAGCACCCGCCCCTTGATGCCGAGATCCTTGAACACGCGCGTCCTCCCTAGCTGAATATCGGGGCAGTGTAGCGGGTTGATCGGTGGGAATCTCGATCACGGCGCCCCGCCGGGTGAGCTGATTTGCCTCGCACCGGGATTGTCGTGAATACTTGACGTTCGCAAATACGTCTTATTTGGCATGAATCCGAATCCCTCTCCGCCGCCGCGCCTTCTCGCCATCGAGGATGATCCGGTGCTCGGCGCCCATCTGCAGAGCCACCTGCGCCAGCGTGGATTCGCCGTCGATTGGTGCGCCGATGGCCAGCAGGGGCTGGAGCAGGCCCTGCTCGAACCCTTCGACCTGATCCTGCTGGACGTCATGCTGCCCGGCTGCAGCGGCCTCGACGCGCTGCGGCGGTTGCGCAGCGAGCAGAGCGTGCCGGTGATCCTGATGTCCGCATTGGGCGCCGAACAGGACCGCATTGCCGGGTTCTCGCAGGGCGCCGACGACTACCTGCCCAAGCCCTTCAGCCTGGCCGAGCTGAACGTACGCATCGACGCCATCCTGCGGCGCGTTGCCCTGGAGCGCGGCAGCCAGCGCCAGCCGTTGGCAGTTGCCGAGCTTGAACTTTGCGAAGAACCGTGCGAGGTCCGTTTGCTGGGGCGCAGCGCCAGTCTCACGGCCAGCGAGTACCGGCTGCTCGAGTTGTTCCTCGGCAGCGTCGACGAGACGTTGAGCAAGCCCTTCCTCTATCAGCACGTGCTACACCGCGGCTACACCGCCCACGACCGCAGCCTGGACATGCACGTCAGCCACCTGCGTCGCAAACTGCTGGCGCTCGGCTACGACCGGCACCAGCTGCGCGCGGTCTGGGGCAAGGGCTACGTGCTGGCGTCAGTGGACTAGCCGCTGATGCGTCCGATCCTGCCCGGGCGGCATTCCCTGTTCTGGCGCCTGGCCGTGCCGGTGGTGCTGCTGTGCCTGGCGCTGATCTGGCTGTCCTGGACCCTGGGGCGGCAGGTCGAGCGCAACGCCTATAACCTCAGCGAGGAGGCACGGCAGGTACTCGTTGGCTATTCCGCCGAACTGGAGCGTGCCTGGCGCAGCGATGGTGCCGAGGGTGTGGATAGCTGGCTGGCGCGCATGCGCGCCAGCGAGGAAACCTGGATGGTGGCGGTCGACGGACGTCTGCAGAGCCTGGGCACGCAGCCCTTGAGCCTGGAAGAGGCGAGTCGTCTGACTTTCTTGCGCGGCCTGGATTGGCCGGTCAGCCCGCGCAGTCGAGGGTTGCCCTATATAGGCGTGCCCTTCCCTGATCGCCCGGTCGATGGGCGCCTGGTGCTGCAACTGCCGGCGCGTTTCCAGCCGGCTGGCTATTCGCTGTCGCGCCGCCTGCTGACCCACGGCCTGGTGCCCGCCGCCCTGGCGCTGCTGCTGTGCGTGCTGCTCTATCGCCAACTGATCCACCCGCTGGCGCGTCTGCGCGAGCAGGCGAATGCGCTCTGCGCCGACGAGCTGGATAGCCACGCTGGAGGCGGAGTCAGCCTGCGTCGCGACGAGCTGGGCGAGCTGGGACGGGCTTTCGATCACATGGCGCGGCGGCTGAGTGGTCACGTGGCGTTCCAGCGTCAATTGCTGCGCGACCTGTCCCACGAACTGCGCACGCCGCTCAGCCGGCTGCGCGTGGCCGCCGAGTGCGACCTCTCGGAGGAGGCGCTGCGCCAGCGGCTGGAGCGTGATGTCGAAGTCATGCAGCGCCTGGTGGAAACCACCCTCGACCTGGCATGGATGGATACCGAGCGACCGCGCCTGGTGATGGAGGACGTCGCCGTGCTGCCGTTGTGGGAGCTATTGGTGGAAGACGCCTGCTTCGAGTCCGGCTGGGACGCGGCGCGCTTCCAGTGCGAGCTGCCGGAAGACTGCCGCGTGCACGGTCATCTCAATGGCCTGGCCCAAGCGCTGGAAAACCTGCTGCGCAACGCCATCCGCCATTCGCCTGAAGAGGGCAGCATCCGTTTGCTCGGGTGGCATGAGGGAGAGCACTGGCATCTGTGCCTGGCCGACCAGGGGCCGGGCGTTCCCGAGGAGGCCCTCGAACGCATCTTCCGGCCGTTCACCCGCCTGTCCGCTGCGCGCTCCGGCGAAGGTTTCGGCCTTGGCCTGAGCATCGCGCGCAGCGCTATCCGTCTGCAGGGCGGCGAGCTTTGGGCCGAGCGCGGCGATCCCGGTCTGCATATGCACCTGCGCTTGCGCAAGGCGCAGTAAGCGGCCTGACGCTGACGGGCCTTTCGTTCGGCGCCGAGATGAATTCTTACAGATGGATCTGCAGGGCTTTTCTGCGTCAGGGCCTGGCTGTGTGGTGCGCGTGACAGGCCGCGTGCAGGCCATTCAGCCGTCCGGAAACGCCTCCGTGATATGGCTGCGGCCGGTTTACCGGTATCATGCCTCGTTATTCAGCCTGCCTTGCGGATGACGAGCGATTCCATGACCGTGCAGTACCCCACCATCGCCGACTGCGTCGGCAATACGCCGCTGGTGCGCCTGCAGCGCCTGCCCGGAGAGACCACCAACACCCTGCTGGTGAAGCTTGAGGGCAACAACCCCGCCGGCTCCGTGAAAGACCGCCCGGCGCTGTCGATGATTACCCGTGCTGAACTGCGCGGTGACATCCAGCCCGGCGACACCCTGATCGAAGCGACCTCCGGCAACACCGGCATCGCCCTGGCCATGGCCGCGGCGATCAAGGGCTACCGGATGATCCTGATCATGCCGGACAACTCCACCGCCGAGCGCAAGGCCGCCATGACCGCCTACGGTGCCGAACTGATCCTGGTGACCAAGGAGCAGGGCATGGAAGGCGCCCGCGACCTCGCCGACCAGATGCAGCGCGAAGGCAAGGGCAAGGTCCTCGACCAGTTCGCCAACGGCGACAACCCCGAAGCCCACTACCGCGGCACCGGCCCGGAAATCTGGCGCCAGACCGGCGGCGAGATCACCCATTTCGTCAGCTCCATGGGCACCACCGGCACCATCATGGGCGTGTCGCGCTACCTCAAGGAGCAGAAGCCCGAGGTACAGATCGTCGGCCTGCAGCCGATGGAAGGCTCGGCCATCCCCGGCATCCGCCGCTGGCCGCAGGAATACCTGCCGAAGATCTATGACTCGACCCGCGTGGACCGCGTGGTGGACATGCACCAGAGCGAGGCCGAAGACGTCATGCGCCGCCTGGCCCGCGAAGAAGGCATCTTCTGCGGCGTGTCCTCCGGCGGTGCGGTGGCGGCCATGCTGCGCCTGTCGCGCGAGCTGGAAAACGCCGTGATGGTGGCGATCATCTGCGACCGCGGCGACCGTTATCTGTCCTCCGGCATCTTCGACGCCGACTGACCATGGCCAAGCAGAGAGGCGGACTTCGTTTCCAGCCCAGCGGCGGTGCGCGCTCCAGTGGCGTGCCGGTGGGCAAGAAGCAACGTCTGCAGATTGAACGCCTGGCCCATGACGGCCGGGGCATCGCCCATCTTGAAGGGCGCACCTGGTTCGTCGCCGGCGCGCTGCCGGGCGAAGCTGTGGAAGCGCGCGTCCTGGCGGCGCGCAGCCAGGTCGTCGACGCGCGCACCGAGCGTGTGCTTAACGCCGCCGAAATGCGTCGACAAGCGCCCTGTCCGGTCGCTGGCCAGTGTGGCGGCTGTACCTTGCAGCACCTGCCGCATGCCGATCAGCTGGCGCTCAAGCAACGCACCCTGGCCGAGCAGCTGCAACGCTTCGGCGATATCGTCCCCGACGAGTGGGCGGCGCCGCTGGTCGGTCCGGAATTCGGCTACCGCCGCCGCGCCCGCATTGCCGTGCGCTGGGACGTCAAGGCCAAGCGCCTGGAGGTAGGTTTCCGTGCTGCCGCGAGCCAAGCGATCGTCGCCTTCGACGACTGCCTGGTGCTGGTGCCTCCGTTGCAGGTCCTGGCCCGCGAGCTGCCCGAACTGCTGCAGGGCTTCGCCAAGCCGCAGGCGATCGGCCACGTCGAACTCTTCCACGGCACTGCCAGTGCTTTGCTGCTGCGGCATACCGAACCACTGCCGGCCGGCGACCTCGAACGCCTGCAGGCGTTCTGTTCGGCACGGGATGTGCAGCTCTGGCTGCAGGGCGACGGAGAACCGTCGCCGGCAGACGGTGCCGGGCAGCTTGGCTATCGTCTGGAGTCCTGGGATCTGACCCTGGCCTATCGCCCCGGCGATTTCGTCCAGGTCAATGAGCCGGTCAACCTGGCGATGGTCGAGCAGGCACTGGACTGGCTGGCCCCCGCACCGACGGAACGGGTGCTAGACCTGTTCTGTGGCCTGGGCAATTTCGCCCTGCCGCTGGCGCGGCGTGCCGCCGAAGTGGTGGGTGTGGAAGGCGTCGACAGCATGGTTGCGCGGGCCACGGCCAACGCCCGGGCCAACGGCCTGGACAATGCCGCGTTCCACCAGGCGGACCTGGCGAAGCCGCTGAACGAGGCGTCCTGGTACACCGGGAACGCCAAACAAGGATTCCCCGCCGTACTGCTCGACCCGCCGCGCGATGGCGCGTTCGAGGCAGTGCGCGGGATGCGCGACCTGGGCGCCCGGCGGATACTGTACGTATCCTGCAACCCGGCGACCCTGGCGCGCGACGCCGGCGAACTGGCCCGACAGGGCTATCGCCTGAAGCGTGCCGGAATCCTCGACATGTTCCCGCAGACGGCGCATGTGGAGGCGATGGCTCTGTTCGAGGCGGGCTAGGAAAGCCCGCGCAATCCGACCGGCCTGCGCTAAGAAGGCCGGCGCAGTAGAGCGGGGCGCCCTGGCGCTCCGTGGGGAAGGGTAGAGAAGATGGTACAGGTGAGAGCGCACCAGCCGGTCAACACGGACGGCAGTATCAACCTCGAGGCTTGGCTGGACCACGTCCAGACCCTGGTCCCGGTGCTGGACCGAAAGGTCCTGCTGGAAGCCTGCGAGTTCGCCCGGGCGGCCGAGAACAAGGCGGCCAGCCAGGTCGACACGGCGTGGGCGGAGGGTACCTCCAGCTTCCAGACGGGCCTGGAAATCGCCGAGATCCTGGCTGACCTCAAGCTCGACCAGGAGTCCCTGGTCGCCGCGGTCATCTACCGTGGAGTGCGCGAGGGCAAGATCAAGCTGGAAGAGGTGCAGCAGCGCTTCGGTTCGGTGGTGGCCAAGCTGATCGAAGGCGTGCTGCGCATGGCGGCGATCAGCACCAGCTTGAACCCGCGGCAGTCGCTGGTGCTCGGCACCCAGGCGCAGATCGAGAACCTGCGCAAGATGCTGGTGGCCATGGTCGACGACGTACGCGTCGCGCTGATCAAGCTGGCCGAACGCACCTGTGCCATTCGTGCGGTGAAGAACGCCGACGAAGAGAAGCGCATGCGCGTCGCCCGAGAGGTCTTCGACATCTATGCACCGCTTGCCCATCGCCTGGGCATCGGCCACATCAAGTGGGAGCTGGAAGACCTTTCCTTCCGCTACCTCGAACCCGACCAATACAAACAGATCGCCAAGCTGCTGCACGAGCGCCGCCTGGACCGCGAGCAGTACATCGCCACCGTGATGCAGCAGCTCAAGGACGCACTGGCCGCCACCGGCATCAAGGCCGACCTGTCCGGCCGCGCCAAGCACATCTATTCGATCTGGCGGAAGATGCAGCGCAAAGGCCTGGACTTCAGCCAGATCTACGACGTCCGCGCCGTGCGCGTGCTGGTCCCGGAAATGCGCGACTGCTACACCGCGCTGGGCATCGTGCACACCCTCTGGCGGCACATTCCCAAGGAGTTCGACGACTACATCGCCAACCCCAAGGAAAACGGTTATCGCTCGCTGCACACCGCGGTGATCGGCCCCGAGGGCAAGGTGCTGGAAGTGCAGATCCGCACCCACTCGATGCACGAAGAGGCCGAGCTGGGCGTCTGCGCGCACTGGCGCTACAAGGGCACCGACGTCAAATCCGGCTCCAACCACTACGAAGAGAAGATCTCCTGGCTGCGTCAGGTCCTCGAGTGGCACGAGGAACTGGGTGACATCGGCGGCCTGGCCGAACAGCTGCGCGTGGATATCGAGCCTGACCGCGTCTACGTGTTCACCCCTGATGGCCACGCCATCGACCTGCCCAAGGGCTCCACGCCGCTGGACTTCGCCTACCGCGTGCACACCGAGGTCGGGCACAACTGCCGTGGCGCGAAGATCAACGGGCGCATCGTCCCGCTGAACTACAGCCTCCAGACCGGCGAGCAGGTCGAGATCATCACCGGCAAGCACAGCGGCCCGAGCCGCGACTGGCTGAACCAGAACCTCGGCTACGTCACCACCTCGCGGGCGCGGGCGAAGATCGTCCACTGGTTCAAGCTGCAGGCGCGCGACCAGAACGTCGCCGCCGGCAAGACCATGCTCGAGCGCGAGCTCGGACGCCTGGCGCTGCCGCCGGTGGACTTCGAGAAGCTGGCCGAGAAGGCCAACTACAAGACCGGCGAGGACCTCTTCGCCGCCCTCGGCGCCGGTGACCTGCGCCTGGCCCATGTAGTCGGTTATGCACAGGCGCTGGTGGAACCGGAGCGCGGCAACGAGCAGCTCGAACTCATCCCGCGCAAGCCGAGTCGCATTGGCCACGGCAAGCGCGGCGACATCCAGATCCAGGGCGTGGGCAACCTGCTGACGCAGATGGCCGGCTGCTGCCAGCCGCTGCCGGGCGATCCCATCGTCGGCTACATCACCCTCGGCCGTGGCGTCACCATCCACCGCCAGGACTGCGCCACCGTGCTGCAACTGGGTAGCCGTGAACCCGAACGGATGATCCAGGTCAGCTGGGGGCCGGTGCCGGTACAGACCTACCCGGTGGACATCGTCATCCGCGCCTACGACCGTTCCGGCCTGCTGCGCGACGTCTCCCAGGTGCTGCTCAACGAGCGCATCAACGTGCTGGCGGTGAACACCCGCTCGGACAAGGAAGACAACACCGCGGTCATGCGCCTGACCATCGAGATTCCGGGCCTGGACTCCCTTGGCCGCCTGCTGGCGCGGATCTCGCAGCTGCCGAACATCATCGAAGCGCGGCGCGACCGCGCGGGCGGCAAGGATGTATAAGCTCGACGACCTGCTGCACCTCATGGCCCGGCTGCGCGACCCGCAGCACGGCTGCCCGTGGGACCTCAAGCAGAGCTACGCGACCATAGTCCCCTACACCCTCGAAGAGGCCTACGAAGTTGCCGATGCCATCGAGCGCGGCGACTTCGGCCATCTGCGCGAGGAGCTCGGCGATCTGCTGTTCCAGGTGGTCTATTACAGCCAGCTGGCCCGCGAGGAGCAGCGTTTCGCCTTCGATGAAGTGGTCCACGGCATCACCGCCAAGCTGGTCCGCCGCCATCCCCACGTCTTCCCCGACGGCGACCTTTACGGCGAGCCCGACCCGGCGAAGCTGGAGGAGGCCGCGGTCAAGCAGCGCTGGGAAGAGCTCAAGGCCGAAGAGCGCGCCGCCAAGGCCGCCGAGCCGGTGCAGCTGTCGCTGCTGGACGACGTGCCCACCGCGCTGCCGGCGCTGAGTCGCGCGGCCAAACTGCAGAAGCGCGCGGCCCAGGTCGGCTTCGACTGGCCTGAAGCGTTGCCGGTCGTGGACAAGTTGCGCGAAGAGCTGGACGAGGTGCTCGAAGCCATGGCCGACGGCGATGCCGAAGCCCAGGCGGATGAAGTCGGCGACCTGCTGTTCGCGGCGGTCAACCTGGCGCGTCACCTGAAGGTCGATCCGGAAACCGCCCTGCGCGCAGCAAATGCCAAGTTCGAGCGCCGCTTCCGCTATATCGAGACGGCGCTGCGGGACCAGGGCCGCAAGCCCGAGGACTGCAGCCTGGAAGAGCTGGACGCGATCTGGGGCGAGGCCAAGCGCGAAGAGAAGAATCCGCTGGGCTGCGGCTAGACAGCGCTCGCCCCCATGAAAAAGCCCCGCAACCGCGGGGCTTTTTCATGGGTGTAGGAGCGGACCTTGTCCGCGATCGCGGATGAAATCCGCTCCTACAAAGTGCGGATCAGCCGAACATCCAGCGCAGCAACAGCACCAGCAGCCCCACGGCGAGGATGGGGCGGGCGATGCGGTAAGCCTTGGGATAGCGGCGCTTGAAGACCTTCACCCTGCTGCCGACGACATTGCCGACGCGGATCAGCACCGAATAGGCCTGGTTGATGCCGCCAACGCGCTCGCCCTCGACGTTCTGCGGTGCCGTGGCGCGGCCGAGGAAGGCGCTGACGCGGCGGTTGATGCGGGTCAGCAGCGAGGATTTGAGCGGTCGCTCAATGTCGCAGAACAGGATCAGGCGCGATTCTTCGGTCTCGTTCTTCACCCAGTGGACGAAGGTCTCGTCGAACATCACGTCCTCGCCGTCGCGCCAGGCGTAGGGCTGGCCGTCGACGAAGATGCGGCAGCTGTCGGAGTTCGGCGTGGCCAAGCCCAGGTGATAGCGCAGCGAACCGGCATAGGGGTCGCGGTGCTTGTTCAGGTGGCTGTTCGGCGGCAGGCGGGTGAACATCGCGCCCTTCACGTTGGGGATGCGGCTGACCAGCTCGACGGTCTGCGGGCAGAGTTTCTGCGCCGAGGGCAGGGGGTCGTCGTACCAGGTCAGGTAGAAGCGGGTCCAGCCCTTCTTGAAGAAGGAGCCAAAGCCGGCTTCGTTGTTGTTCAGCGCGTCGCGGATGTAACCCTCGTCGAACAGCTGCATGGCCTCGTCGCGGATCGTCTGCCAGTTGTCGCGCAGGGCGTCCAGCTCGGGGAATCGTTCACGATCCAGGTACGGCTTGGAGGGCACGCTGGAGTTCAGGTACATCAGCGAGTTGTAGGGGGCGAACCACGCGGAGTGGTTGACCAGCTGACGCAGGAACGGCAAGCGCACGCGGCCGCGCAAATGCACGTACAGCGTGGCGGCAACGAATACAGCAAGGATCGCGAGAACGATGATCTTGAGCATGGGATGGCGAGTCCGCCCTGGGTGGCTGATAATCGGCCGGGCACTTGCGCTGTGCCGGCACAGGCCCGAGGATTATACCCACAGTGCATACCGTCTCGGAATTTTCCGATGTGTCAGAATGACATGGCCTACAGGCGTGTCACCGGAGAGAGTCGTTAGCGAATGAGCATGTCATTGCGTGACCAGCTGCTGAAAGCCGGGCTGGTCAACGAGAAGCAGGCCAAGCAGGCCGGCAAGCAGAAGCAGAAACAGCAGCGCCTGGAGCACAAGAACCAGGTGGAGAAGGACGATAGCCAGCGCCAGGCGGCCCTGCAGGCGCAAGCCGAGAAGCAGGCGCGCGACCAGGAGCTCAATCGTCAGCAGCAGGAAAAGGCCGACAAGAAGGCCAAGGCCGCGCAGATCAAGCAACTGATCGAAGGCACCCGCCTGCCCAAGCTGGAAGGCGACGACTACTACAACTTCGTCGACGCCAAGAAGGTCAAGCGCATCACGGTGAACAACCTCATCCGCGACAAGCTCAGCCGCGGCAGCCTGGCCATTGTCAGCTACGACGGCCGCTACGAGATCGTTCCGCGCGATGCCGCACTGCGCATCCAGGAGCGCGACGAGCGTCGTATCGTGCTGCTCAACGAGCCGAGCGGGGAGCCGGATGAGGACGATCCGTACAAGGATTACGTGGTGCCTGACGACCTCATGTGGTGACAACGGCAAAGAAAAAGCCGGGCGATTGCCCGGCTTTTTTCATTGCGGTCGGTCTTATGACCCTTTGACCTGCTTACCGTCGACCGTGCCGTCCTTCAGCATGATCTGGTATTCCTTGCCGTCGGTTTCCTGTTGATACAGGCGCACCAGCAGGTAGTCCCAGTCCTTGGCGAACCAGAGGATGGTCTTGCGGTTGCTCTTGGTCGGATCGCGCACGCGCTCGACCTTGATGGCGGCGATCTGGCCAGCCTGGGTGGCGACCTTCTCTTCGCCGAGCACGCGGAAGTCGTAGGTATCGCTGTCGGTACCCTCGATCACCTGGTAGCTCATGCTCTTCTTGCCGAGGGCGACGTCGTGCTGCAGGGCGAGCTGGTAGGTGGACTTGTCCAGTTGGCCGCGATTCAGCGGTACGTGCACTTGATCGCCGCGATCGCTGCCCAGGACCTGCTTTTGCGCCCAGTTGAACTCGAGGTCGGTGGACTTGTTCTTGCCCAGCCCTTCGCGCGACCAGTGATAGGTCTGCGGCAGGAAGGTGTCGCCTTCGACCTTGAAGGTGCTGTTCTCCTTCAGGCTGGCGAGCAGCATGGAGGCCTGGAAGTCGAGCTTCCACGCACCGCCATCGGTCTTGCTCAGGCTGCGGGACGCAGTGCCGCTCAGGGGCATCTGTTTCCAGTCCGCGGTGTAGCTGGCCTCGAACGGCTTGAGCTGGTACGAGGCGGCGTACGCCGGCAGCGTCAGCAGGGCCATCAGGAACAGCAGGACTCTACGCATCACGAATCTCCTAGGTTCGGAACGGGTGGCCGGTGGCCGGCAACGCCTGGCCATCCAGCATGGCGCCTTGCTCGCCCAGGCGCAAACGGCCTTCGGCGAACCAGCGCATGGCCAGCGGGTAGATCAGGTGCTCCTGCACGTGGACCCGCGCGGCCAGCGATTCCGGCGTGTCGTCGGACTGTACCGGGATTGCCGCTTGTACGACCAGAGGGCCACCATCAAGTTCCTCGGTGACGAAGTGCACCGAGCAGCCATGCTCGGTGTCACCGGCCTCCAGCGCGCGCTGGTGGGTGTGCAGCCCCTTGTACTTGGGCAGCAGGGAGGGATGGATGTTGATCAGGCGGCCGTGGTAGTGGCGGACGAAGCCGGGGCTGAGGATGCGCATGAAGCCCGCGAGCACCACCAGATCGGGGGCGTGGGCATCGATGCGGCGGATCAGTTCGGCATCAAAGGCTTCGCGGTCGGCGAAGCCCTTGTGGTCTAGCACTTCGGTGGCGATGCCGGCGTCGGCGGCGCGTTGCAGGCCGTAGGCATCCGCGCGGTTGGAAACCACCGCGCCGGATCACCGCCGGCGTGTGGCCGGCGGCGAGGCTGTCGATCAGTGCTTGCAGGTTGCTGCCGGAGCCGGAGATCAGCACCACGACATTGCAAGGACGGGACATCAGTGGCCTTTCAGGTTGTTCAGCACCACGCGCTCGGCGTCTGCGGCGCAGGCGTCGATACGGCCGATGACCCAAGGCTGCTCGCCGGAAGCGCGCAGGGAGTTCAGGGTGGCGTCAACCTGGTCCTGAGCTACGCAGATGACCATGCCCACGCCGCAGTTCAGCACGCGGTGCATCTCGTGCTCGTCGACGTTGCCTTTCTCCTGCAGCCAGTCGAAGACCGCCGGACGCTGCCAGCTGGCGACGTCGATCACGGCCTGGGCGTTGTCCGGCAGGACGCGCGGGATGTTGTCCAGCAGACCGCCGCCGGTGATGTGGGCCATGGCCTTTACCGCACCGGTCTCCTTGATCAGCTTGAGCAGCGGCTTGACGTAGATGCGGGTCGGCGCCATCAGCAGGTCGGCAAGCGGCTTGCCGTCGAGCTGGGTGGCTTCGATGTCGGCACCGGCGACTTCGATGATCTTGCGGATCAGCGAGTAGCCGTTGGAGTGCGGACCGGAAGAGGGCAGGGCGATCAGGGCGTCGCCGGCGACCACTTTCGAGCCGTCGATGATCTCGGCCTTCTCGACCACGCCGACGCAGAAGCCGGCCAGGTCGTAGTCTTCGCCTTCGTACATGCCCGGCATTTCGGCGGTTTCGCCGCCGACCAGCGAGCAGCCGGCCAGTTCGCAGCCGGCGCCGATGCCGGTCACCACGGTGGCGGCGACGTCGACATTGAGCTTGCCAGTGGCGTAGTAGTCGAGGAAGAACAGCGGCTCGGCGCCGCAGACCACCAGGTCGTTGACGCACATGGCGACCAGGTCCTGGCCGATGCTGTCGTGCTTGTTCAGGTTCAGCGCCAGGCGCAGCTTGGTGCCGACGCCGTCGGTGCCGGAGACCAGCACCGGCTGCTTGTAGCCGGCCGGGATCTCGCAGAGCGCGCCGAAGCCGCCCAGGCCGCCCATGACTTCAGGGCGCGCGGTGCGCTTGGCGACGCCTTTGATGCGTTCGACGAGGGCTTCGCCAGCGTCGATGTCCACACCGGCGTCTTTGTAGCTCAACGAAGGTTGCTTGCTGCTCATGTATCCAGGCCTGTAGAGAGGAGTGATTCGTCTGCAGGCCGCGGCGCGAAAGATGCGCGGCGGCCTCGCGGGAGGCGCGGGATTTTATCAGGCTTGCCCCGATGCGGCCATCTCGCGCTGTCGCCGCTGACCGGAGGGCTGCTAAGGTATAGGTCTTCCGGAGGGGCTTGTCAGGTGTCGTTCCCCTCCATTCGTTCCGTTCGTCGAGAGCCCCACATGCGATTTACCGCCCGCCTGTTGTTCCTCTGCCTGTCGTTGCTCAGCCTGCCGACCTTCGCCGCCGCGCTGAACAATCTCTACCAGGTGCGCGAACCGGTCGCCTCGCAGCAGCCGGACGAGCGTAGCGCCGGCCTGACCCGTGCACTGCAGACGCTGGTGCTGCGCCTGACCGGCGACCAGAAGGCTACCCAGAGCCCAGCGCTGGCCGGCTACTTCAAGGACCCGCAGCAGCTGATCAGCCAGTACGGCTACGAGACCGGCCCGCCGCTGGCGCTGGTGGTGGATTTCGATCAGAACTCGGTTGACAACGCGCTTCGTCGCGCCGGCCTGCCGGTGTGGGGCGCCAGTCGGCCGACCCTGCTGGCCTGGTGGCTGAATGAAAGCGCAACTGGCAGCAGCCTGGTCGGTGACAACCAGGAGAGCGCTGCGCCGCTGAATCGCGCCGCGCAACGCCGCGGCTTGCCGCTGCTGTTGCCGCTGGCCGACCTCAACGAGCAAGGCGTGGGCACCGCGCAGAACATCACCGCTGCCCAGCCCGATGCCCTGCGCGCTGCGTCGGACAAATATCCGGCCGACGGCCTGCTGGCGGTGGACGCCAAGGAAGACGGTGGCAAATGGCAGGCACAGTGGCGCCTGTGGCTCGGCGACTCGCGTGAACAGGGGCAAGTGCAGGGCGATAACCCCGATGCCTTGGCCGACGCCGTGATGCTCGCGATCAGCCAGCGCCTGGCGCCGCGCTTCGTCGGCGCGCCGGGCAGCGCCACGGCGCTGAACCTGCAAGTCCAGGGCGCCAACCTGGAGCGCTATGCCCAACTGCAGAAGCTGCTCGAACCCATGGCCGCCAAACTGGTGCAGGTCAAGGGCGACACCCTGGAATACCGCCTCAACGCCAGCCCGGAGCAACTGCGCGCCCAGTTGGCCCTCGCGCGTCTGCAGGAAGCGCCGGCCGAGCCCGCTGCGTCTGCCGCTCCGGCGGTCGATGCCAGCGGCCAGTCGGTACCGCCGCAGCCCGCCGCCCCCAGCAACGTCATGCGCTTCCGCTGGTAAAAAACCAGCTTCGAAGCCCCATAAATCAGAGGGAGGCGCAGCTTGCTGCGCCTCCCTCTTTCATATGGGTGCGTCATCCTGATGATTTGGTTAAACTTTTGGACTGTACGGCTTCACTGTAAGCGATTTTGAAGAAAGCCCGCCCGGCATGAAACAACCAATGCAGCTCCCTCTGGGCATCCGCCTGCGCGACGATGCCACGTTCGCCAACTACTACCCCGGCACGAATGCGGCCGCATTGGGGTATGTCGAACGGCTGTGCGATGCGGAAGCCGGCTGGGCGGAAAGCCTGATCTACCTCTGGGGTGTCGAAGGGGTGGGGCGAAGCCACCTGCTGCAGGCGGCCTGCCTGCGCTTCGAGCAATACGGCGAGTCTTCTGTGTACCTGCCGATGGCCGAGCTGGTGGATTACGGCCCGGCGATCTTCGACGACCTCGAACAGCTGGAACTGGTCTGCCTCGACGACCTGGAAGCCCTGGCCGGCCGACCGGAGTGGGAAGAGGCGCTGTTCCACTTGTTCAATCGCCTGCGCGATGCGGGTCGACGCCTGCTCCTGGCGGCATCGATGCCGCCGCGCGAACTGCCGGTCAAGCTGCCTGACCTGAAGTCTCGGCTGACACTCTCGCTGATCTTCCAGCTGCACCCGCTGACCGATGAAGAGAAACTGCGCGCGCTGCAATTGCGCGCCTCCCGCCGTGGCCTGCACCTGACCGACGAGGTGGGGCGCTTCATCCTCACCCGCGGCGCGCGCAGCATGGAGTTCCTCTTCGACCTGCTCGACGAGCTGGACAAGGCTTCGCTGCAGGCACAGCGCAAGCTGACCATTCCCTTCCTCAAGGAAACCCTGGGCTGGTAGGCCACAGGGTTCCTCGATTTCAGGCGAACGCCTTTCTCAGTCTTCCCCGGCCAGCTTGCGCTCGTACTGGAAGCGCCAGCGCGTGTAGAGCAGCGCCGAGAGGAACAGGCTGACGCTCAGCAGCACTTCGGCCCAGCCATAAATGTACTGCCCCGGCTCGAAGGTATTGAGCACGCCGGTGATGAAGTACAGGTTGACGACATAGCAGGCCCAGGCGTGGCCGCGCGCGCTGCCCAGCAGGACTCCGGGCAGCACTATCGCCAGCGGCAGTAGCTTGAGAGCGACCCAGGCCTTGGGCACCCAGCCCGGCGCACCGTGGTCGTCCGTGAACACCAGGCCCCAGACCAGGATGACCAGCACCAGGCCGAGAAAACTACCCAGGCAGATCGCCCGGCTCGCGGCCAGGCGTGGTTTGAGGCGTTCCAGCGACGGCAGGGGTTTCTTCTTGCGGGCCATTCAGCGCTCCAGCTTTGCCGCGACTTCGGCCAGGCGCTTACCCAGCGCGCGGCACAGGATGATCTCGTGTTCATCGAGACTGCGTTTGCCATCGGCACCGGCGAAGTGGCTCGCACCGTAAGGGGTGCCGCCGCCACGGGTTTCCAGCAGGGCCGGTTCGCTGTACGGAATGCCGGTGACCAGCATGCCGTGGTGCAGCAACGGCAGCAGCATGGAGAGAAGCGTAGTCTCCTGGCCGCCGTGCAGGCTGGCAGTGGAGGTAAAGACCGCCGCCGGCTTGCCCACCAGGGCGCCGGTCAGCCACAGGCTGCTGGTGCCATCGAGGAAGTACTTGAGCGGCGCCGCCATGTTGCCGAAGCGCGTCGGGCTGCCCATGGCCAGGCCGGCGCAGTCCTTGAGGTCATCGATGCTGACGTAGAGCGCGCCCTCTTCCGGAAGATCAGGGGCGACGGCCTCGCATTCGGTGGATACCGCCGGAACCGTGCGCAAGCGCGCTTCGAGGCCGGCTTGTTCCACGCCGCGGGCGATCTGCCGCGCCATTTCGGCGGTGGTGCCGTGACGGCTGTAGTAGAGCACCAGGATGTAGGGCGTGCTCAAGGCAGGATCTCCAGGACCTTCTCCGGCGGACGGCCGACCACGGCCTTGTCGCCTGCGACCAGGATCGGGCGCTCGATCAGCTTCGGATGCTCGACCATCGCCTGAATCAGCTGCGCTTCGCTCAGTTGCGAATCGTCCAGGCCCAGCGCCTTGTACTCGTCCTCACCGGTGCGCAGCAGCTGGCGCGCGGTCATGCCGAGCTTGCCGAGCAGAACCTTCAGTTCGGCTGCGCTGGGCGGGGTTTCCAGGTAGCGCACGATCTGCGGCGACAGCCCGCGCGCTTCCAGCAGTTCGAGAGCACCGCGGGACTTGGAGCAGCGCGGGTTGTGGAAAAGTGTCAGTTGGCTCATATCCATGGGCTCGCTGGGCCGTTAAAGTGGCGGCTATTCTAACCGCCCCTCCGGGTTGGCTGAACCCGCGTGCGGCAGGAGCGGCGCGATTTCCAAGGACACCTCATGCAAGAGCGCCTCGACGGCCTGATCGAATTCTGTCGCTACCTGGTCCAGCGCTTCCGGGTCGACAAGGCCAGCGGCCACGCCGCCGCGCTGACCTACACCACGCTGTTCGCGGTGGTGCCGATGATGACCGTGACCTTTGCCATGCTCTCCGCCATCCCGGCGTTCGAGGGCATGGGCGAGCGCATCCAGCTGTTCATCTTCCGCAACTTCGTGCCGTCCACCGGCGAGGCCGTTGAGGCCTACCTGCGCAATTTCACCGCACAGGCTAGGCACCTGACGTGGCTGGGTGTGGCCTTCCTGGCAGTCACCGCGTTCAGCATGCTGGTGACCATCGAGCGCGTTTTCAATGACATCTGGCGGGTGCGCAAACCGCGCCGTGGCGTGTCGCGCTTCCTCTTGTACTGGGCGATCCTCAGCCTGGGCCCTCTGTTGCTGGGCACCGGCTTCGCCGTATCCACTTACATCACCTCGCTTTCGTTGCTTTCCGGCCCACATCCGATGCCCGGCGCCGGGACCATATTGAAGTTCACCCCGCTGCTGTTCAGCGTGGCGGCCTTCACTCTTATCTATTGCGCAGTGCCCAACGCGCGCGTGCCGCCCCGGCATGCGCTGGTCGGCGGAGCGTTCGCTGCGATCCTGCTGGAGGCTGCGAAGTCGCTGTTCGGTCTGTATGTCGGCCTGTTCCCGGGCTACAAGTTGATCTACGGCGCCTTCGCTACCGTCCCGCTGTTTCTGCTGTGGATCTACCTCTCCTGGCTGATCGTGCTGTTCGGCGCCGAACTGGTTTGCTATCTCTCGGCGCCGCGCGTCTGGCGGCGCAAGGCGCTGCCGCGGCTGCTCGTTCTTCTGGGGCTGTTGCGCGTGTTCTACGAGCGCCAGCGCCGCGGCGAATCCACCCGATTGGCGAATGTTCATCGGGCCGGCTGGCTGTTGCCGGAGGATGAGTGGGAGGAGTTGCTGGATTTCCTGGAGCGCGAGCAGATCGTCTGTCGCTCCAGCGGCAGCGACGATGCCTGGGTGCTGTGCCGTGACCTCGGAAGTTACAGCCTGCATCGGCTACTGAATCGCTGTCCCTGGCCGCTTCCGTGCCTGGATAAGCTGCCGGCGGAGCTGGACGAGAGTTGGTACCCGGCCCTGCGCGAGGCCCTGGAGCGTTATCAGAAAGAGCGCGAGCAGCTGTTCGGCGACAGCCTGGCGAAATGGTTGAGTCCGTCACATTCCGAGTGACGAAAAAGGGCAGTTTGCGGCGAAACAGTCAGTCGGACTGAGATGGGTACAGGGCGCGCCCCGTCAATTCAGTAGTCTCGGGAGGTTGGCACACTTCTGGCTATGTTCAGGGGCAAGAGGACATTGACGTTCAAACTAAGTTCCCCAAGGCCATTCCTTCATGAACAAAGACCTGAACAAAGTCGTACACCTGCACCAACGCGACCCCCTGAGTGCGCTGGAGCGGTTGAATAGAATCACGGGTCTGCAGTTCAGCAGCTGGCCTGAATCGCTGCTGCCCAACGTCGTGCAGGAACCGGCTTTGGAGCCGGAAGCGGAAGAGTCGCTGATCGCCGAAGGCTGCCGTCACCTCGGCTGAACCTCACAGGCTCAGGCTGTTGGCCGGCAGGCGCTGGTCGCTTGCGTGGATCTGCTCCACGGCCTGGACGAACAATTCCTCGACGGTCAGGCGCGACAACTGCAGCGCTGCCCGCAATCTGATCTGTAGATCCTCGATCCTTTGCCGGAACGGCAAGCGCGCCACGCCCGAGAGCAGGATGCGCCCGTGGCCGTTCAGGCTGCCGTGATCGATCACCACTTCGCGAACCTGCTCACCGTCCCGGTAGCGCGCTATGAGCGTCACCGGCAGCTCGGCCATGCCCGGTACGAGCAGCCAGGCGGCGACGTTGTAGTCGGCCACGCGTCCACCATTGACGGTATTCGCGGTCCGGGCATTGGCCACGACGGGCGCGGGGACCTTGCTGACGAGCTGGTCGCTGGGCTGCATGAGGCTGTTCCGTTTTCGGGTGTATGGACGCCTGCTTGTCGTCCGTGGCGGTTGCCCGCGTCGTAGCTCGCGAGCGTCGGCGATTATAGGAAGGGCAGGGAGGGGGAATCCGTGAACCTTGCCGATCTTTGCTGTGACGCTCGTCCCAAATAACGCGTTCAGACGATCCGCAAGGGGTGGCGGCTGACCAGTGGCGTGGCGAGATTGGCCGCGGGCAGGGCGAGGATGGTCTGGTTGTCGAAGGTAGCCAGTTGCAGCCACAGGTTCTCGCCTTCGACGAATTGCCCAACCGGCAGCCAGATGCCGTGGTACCAGCCATTGCCCGGCTCCGGGGTGCTCTGCAAGACCGCCGGGTGACGTTGCGCGTCAGGCGCACGGCGCAGCCAGACCGGGCGCGGCAGGCCCTTCAGGTAGCGCAGCCCGAGGTGCAGGCCGTCGCTGTTGAGGTGGCGCCAGCGCACTATGGCCAGGGTCGGCGCGCCCTGTTCGGCGAGGATCAGCAGCAGTTGCCCGACCGGCAGGCGTTGCGCCTGGCTGTGCTGGCAGATGACGCGAGCACCTCCTGGGCTTGCGTCCAGTTGGAGGGCCTGGCTGGCTCCGGGAGTTTTGCTCAGCAGGTGTTCCTGGATTGCCGGCAGACCGATGACCAGTTGGCAGTCGGCGGATTTCTCGGCGCGTTGATGGCGGCGCTGCTGATGGCCCAGCCAGTGCGGGCGTACGGTCTCCAGCAGCTGGGTATCGCTGGCGCTGCGCAATGGCGCCGGATCGTGGAGGGCCAGCAACAGCGCGCCAAGCTCCAGGCGTCGCAGCTGTTCGGGAGGCGCGTCGCTTGGCTGCTCATAGCCCAGGCTCGGCTGATCTTCGCCGAGGTCGACGACGTAGCCGTCCGGATCTTCCTCATCCCACGGCAGCAGCGGGGCCAGGCCCGCCAGCGGCGCCAGGGCGCCGAAAAGCCTCGCGGAATCTCCTTCTGCGAGATGGAACGGATTGCTCAGGGCCAGGAGCAAAGACTGTTGGTAGAGCCCGCGCAGGGTGCTCGCTGGCGCCGGCTCGAAGGCGGCGGCGATGGGTTCGTCCAGGCATTGCTGGTACTCGCCGATCCAGTACAGCAGATGGCTGTCACGCCAGAGCGAGCCGGGCGGCTGCTGGTACTGCTGGTAGTGCCGCAATAGCGCCTGGGCGAGGAAATGCTCGGCCATGTACAGGCACCAGGCCAGGTGCGGGCGCGAAGGCTTGTGGCCATTGAGAATCTGCAGCAGCAGGCGCTTGAAGCCCGCCGCCAGCTCGCTGCAGAAATGCGTGAACAGCGACGGCGGCGCCTTGCTGTCGCGAAACTGGCGGGCGTAGTGGCGGTATTCTTCACTAAGATTTTGCAGGGCGCGCTGCCTTTCCAGTAAGGTCAGCGCGCAGCGGTTCAGGCGGAAGAGCACAGTCAGGCTGTGCTGCAGGCCTTCGTTCGGGGGGAGAAGGCGGGCTTCTGCCAGTCCGGCCGCAAGATTGTCCGTGGCGTCGTGCACCTCTTCGAGGATGTCCGGGACTTCCAGGCGCAGGGCATCCAGCATCATGACCACCCCGCATACACGAGGAAAGAAGGCATGGGAGTGCGGCTCCGTATTATGGGTGGACTGTTCATCGGCCTGATCCTGGCCGGTTGCTCAGCGGACTACGGTGTCGATCAGCATGGACAGAAAGTATCGGCATCCAGCCTAGATGGCCAGTGGCTAGTCATCAATTACTGGGCGGATTGGTGCCCACCCTGCCGCAAGGAGGTCCCCGAATTCAACCGTTTGGTGAAAGAGCAGCAAGGCAAGCCGCTGCGCGTGCTGGGCGTGAACTACGACGGGCTGCGCGATGCCGAGCTTAGCAAGGCGGTCGATGACCTGGGTATCGAATACACCGTGCTGGCCGACGATCCGGCCAAGCGCTTCGATTTGCCGCATAGCGAGGCGTTGCCCGTCACATTCATCGTCGACCCTAAGGGGAAGATGCGCGAACGCCTGCTCGGTGAGCAGACCGCCGCCGGTGTACAGGCGCGACTGGCGCAATTGCAGCAGGAGGAACACTGATGGGCAGAGTCTGTTTGCACGGTTTCGTCAGCGGCCGTGTGCAGGGCGTCTACTACCGCCAGAGCACCGAGCAACAGGCCGAGCGCCTGGGCGTCGATGGCTGGGTGCGCAATCTCGCCGACGGTCGCGTCGAGGTGCTGCTGGAAGGTGAGGAGGATGCCGTGCGCGAGCTGGAGCGCTGGCTGTGCGACGGGCCGGCGGATGCCGAGGTGAGCGCCGTGGACGTTCAGGAGGTGCCGGCGCAGGGCATTACCGGCTTCATCGTCCGTCGCTGAGGAATAGCCAGGCGCGCAGGGCGCCTGGTGCGATTCAGTTGCTGCTGCCCGGGTCGGCTGCCAGGCGCCCGGCATCGGTCAGCAGGCGATGCAGGAACTCCTTCTGCAGTTCCGGATCGTTTCGGGTCAGCTCGATCAGGCTCTGCTCCAGTTCGCTGGCTTCTTCTTCCATGCCCAGGTCGGAAAGACGTTTGACCCGGTGCACCCAGTGCTGCACGTCCTCGCCCTCGAGATCGTTGTAGATCAACGCGTGGGCTTCGCCGAGCTTGCTGCGCAGGGTCGGGCTGAGGGCCAGGCTGGCTTCGCCGCGGGTGTTGTCCTGCGGGTCGGTCACCCTCAGTTGCAGATGGCTTGCGCGCTTCAGCGCTTCATCGTCGAAGGGGCCTTCGAGCAGGTTCAGGCGCAGTACGCCGTGGCGGTCTGTGAGCAGGTCCTGGGTGTCCTTGCCAGTGCTCAGCTGCACCGGACGTTCAGCCCATGGCAGGCTGGAATATTCGGTGTGTTTGTTGCGCTGCTGCTCGACGATGCCGGCCAGGTTCTGTTCTGCGCGGCCGTTGGACTGCACGTTCATGAACGGATTCATGCCGTCGATGCCGTAGCTGATCCAGCCGTGGGTGACGCTTTCCGGCAGATTGCCGAGGGCAAACACGTTGACCACGTTGGCGCCGACGCCGGCAACGAAGGTGACCATGCCGGCCGGCACTTCGTACAGCTCGCGCCAGGCCTGGTAAGGCGTGTAACGGTCGTAACGGCGGGTGACCTCGAACTCGGTGACTTCGAAGGTCTTCTGCTCCAGCACGCGGATACGGCGTTGCGGCAGTTGCATCACGGCCGGCTCGCCGACTTCGATCTGCAGGCTGTGGTCGAGCAGTTTGCGCTCGACGCGTTCCTCATGCTCGCTGCGCTGCGACATCTGGTTGGCGCAGCCGCCGAGCACAAGGCTGCCGCACAGGGCGGCAACCTTGAGGCGGGTGGTGCTTAGCGGGGACATCGTGCTGCTCAGTTACCGATCTTCGCCTTGAGGAAGTTCATGACATCGTCGAGGGCGATGTTCTGCGACTCGCTGTCACGGCGGCCCTTGTACTCCAGGGTGCCTTCGCCAAGGCCGCGATCGCTGACCACGATGCGGTGCGGAATGCCGATCAGCTCCATGTCGGCGAACTTCACGCCGGGGCTGGTCTTCTTGTCGCGGTCATCCAGCAGCACTTCGAAACCGGCGGCGGTGAGTTCGGCGTACAGCTTGTCGGTAGCCGCGCGTACGCTCTCGGTTTCGTACTTGAGCGGCACGATGGCGACCTGGAAGGGTGCCAGGGCGCTCGGCCAGAGGATGCCGCGCTCGTCGTTGTTCTGCTCGATCGCGGCTGCGACCACACGGGAAACACCGATGCCGTAGCAGCCCATGATCAGGGTGACCGGCTTGCCTTGCTCGCTCAGTACGTTGAGCTTCATGGCTTCGCTGTACTTGGTGCCGAGCTGGAAGATGTGGCCGACTTCGATACCGCGGCGGATCACCAGGGTACCTTTGCCGTCCGGGCTAGGGTCGCCTTCGACGACATTGCGCAGGTCGGCGACTTCCGGAACCGGCAGGTCACGTTCCCAGTTCACGCCGAAGTAGTGCTTGTCGTCGATGTTGGCGCCAGCGGCGAAGTCGCTCATCAGGGCTACCGAGCGGTCGACGATGCAGGGCAGTGCCAGGTTCAGCGGGCCGAGGGAACCCGGGGCTGCGCCGATGGCTGCCTTGATTTCTGCTTCGCTGGCCATTTGCAGCGGGCTGGCCACCAGCGGGTGGTTGCCGGCCTTGATTTCGTTCAGCTCGTGGTCGCCACGGACGATCAGTGCGATCAGCTTGCCTTCTTCGGCAGCATGAACCACCAGGGTCTTGATGGTCTTCTCGATGGGTAGGCCGAACTTCTCCACCAGATCCGCGATGGTCTTGGTGGCCGGGGTGTCGACCAGGCGCAGTTCTTCGGTTGCCGCGCCGCGGGCGGTTTCGCGCGGCAGGGCTTCGGCCTTCTCGATGTTGGCCGCGTAGTCGGAGCTATCGCTGAAGACGATGTCGTCTTCACCGGAGTTGGCCAGCACGTGGAATTCGTGGGAGCCGCTGCCACCGATGGAGCCGTTGTCCGCCTGCACCGGACGGAAGTCCAGGCCCAGGCGGGTGAAGACCTTGCAGTAGGCGTCGTACATGACGTCGTAGGTCTGCTGCAGCGATTCCTGGTTCAGGTGGAAGGAGTAGGCGTCCTTCATGATGAACTCGCGGCCGCGCATCAGGCCGAAGCGCGGACGGATCTCGTCACGGAACTTGGTCTGGATCTGGTACATGTTGATCGGCAGCTGCTTGTAGCTGTTCAGCTCGTTGCGCGCCAGATCGGTGATGACTTCTTCGTGGGTCGGGCCGACGCAGAATTCGCGTTCATGGCGGTCCTTCAGACGCAGCAGCTCGGGCCCGTACTGCTGCCAGCGGCCGGATTCCTGCCAGAGCTCGGCGGGCTGCACGGCGGGCATCAGCACTTCCAGGGCGCCGGCGGCGTTCATTTCCTCGCGGACGATGGCCTCGGCCTTGCGCAGCACCCGCAGGCCCATCGGCAGCCAGGTGTAGAGACCCGAAGCCAGCTTGCGGATCATCCCGGCGCGCAGCAGCAACTGGTGGCTGATGACCACGGCGTCGGCAGGGGTTTCTTTCAGGGTGGACAGCAGGTACTGACTGGTACGCATGGTTGGCCGTTATTCGATAGCGAGAAATAGATAGGCTGGGCATTGTACGGTGCGGGTCAGGCAACGTACAGGGCGTGGCGCCCGGCGCGGGCGTGCCTGTAGAGGAGGGCGCCAGAGTTGGCGCCGGAATAGAAAAAGCCCGGCCTAGGCCGGGCTTTTCATTACCTTCTGTCGAGTTCTGATTACAGAACGGACAGCGGGTAGTCGACGATCAGACGGAACTCGTCGATATCACCTTCAGCTTGGTCGCTGTTGGCGCGGTGCCAAGCTTGGCGAACGCGGAAGGACAGGTCCTTGGCCGGGCCGCTCTGTACAACGTACTTGGCTTCGACGTTGGTTTCGTGGTGCTCGCCGTCCGGACCATAGCCGTAGTTGGCGTACGGGCTGGTCGGATCGATCTTGGTGCCGTCGATGTCTTTACCGTTGATGTAGCGGGTCATGAAGGTCAGACCCGGAACACCGTACTCGGCCATGTTCAGGTCGTAACGGGCTTGCCAGGATTTTTCACCCGGGCCGTTGAAGTCGGAGTACTGAACGGAGTTGGCGAGGAAGATCGAGTCGCCGCCGCGGTTGTTGTCACCGATGCCGATGTAGTCGAACGGAGTGTTGCCGTTCACTTTCTGGAAGGCCAGGGTGAAGGTGTGCGCGCTCAGGGTGTAAGCCGCTGCCAGGGAGAAGGTGTTGTTGGTGATGTCACCAGCCAGCGACTTACCCTCGTCCTTGGTGTTGTAGTAGTTGACGTCAAAGCCCAGCGACTGCTTGTCAGCGATCGGCAGGGTGTAGTTCAGGTTGACGTAGTACTGGTTCCAGATGTCTTCCAGCTTGGCGCCGTACAGCGAAGCGGAGAACTGGTCGTTGAAGGCGTACTTGCCACCGATGAAGTCGGCGGATTTGGCTTCTACACCAGCGTAGTTGGCCCAAATGGTGCCATCACGGTTGGTGGAGTCCTGGCTGGTGCCGGAGTAGTAGTGGCCGCCCTCGACGTCCAGACCTTGGATCTCGCTGCTCATCAGCGCGATACCGCTGGCGGTTTGCGGCAGCAGGCGGGTGCCGCCAACGGCGAATACCGGCGCGGTCGGCTGCATGTCACCGGCTTTCAGCTCGGTCTTGGAAACGCGGATCTTGATGGCGCCGCCGGCTTTGCCGTAGCTGTCTTGCTTCTCGCCGTCGTCGCCAACCGGCAGGTTCTGGGTGGCGCCGTAGCCTTTGCCGCCGTCCAGTTTCAGACCCAGGTAGCCGAAGGCGTCAACGCCGAAGCCAACGGTGCCTTGGGTGAAGCCGGAGCTGTAGTTGCCCCAGAAACCTTGGCTCCAGTCGCGCTGGTCGCGAGCACCGTTTTTGTTGTTGCGGTTGAAGTAGTAGTTGCGAACCAGGAAGTTCAGGCTGCTGTCTTCGATAAAGCCTTTCGAAGATGCTTGGTCGCTGACGAAGGCGTCGGCCATAGCCAGTTGCGACGTGGCTGCAGAAATCGCCAGGGCAATGGCGCTCCACTTCATCACTTTCATCGTGATTGCTCCTTTGGTTTTGAAGTTATCTGCCATCACAAGTGCCGCAGTGACGGCTCGTTCTTTTTGTCGGCGCTAACTTATAGCACGCGTGTTCTCTTGGCGATAGTTGCAGGAAACTTCTGACGGATTCTTTATGGGGCTGTCGCAAACCTGCATGCAAAGTGTCGCATTCAAGTAGGTCTCAACTTAAAAAAACAGTAAGGGCACTACTTGACAGCCATTTGTCCGTTTTGAAATCCCCCTCAGGCAACTTCCATTTTTGGTTATTTTTTACTCAAGAGATGAGCTGTCATCCCTTGCGATTCGCCTGATCGTAGTCCTTCAAGCAACAACCGTGCACAAAGCCAGTGTTCTTCGTCGTCGTGCCGGTTGCTCCAATGGTTGGACGGTGTAAGCGGAAATCGCGCAGATTTCAAGATGTTTCGGCGGATTTCGCTGCGCTCTGTCTCGCTTCGGTGGCGGGCGGGCGCTCAGCTTCGCTTCGAAACGCTGCGCGTTCCAGGCAGATCAGCCACAAAAGGATGCAGCTAGTGTCGCGGCACCTGTTGTCGGAAAACGCCCTGTTTTGGCGCATGTCGCAGCAGAGCTGCCTGCTGCGGGAGCGAGTTGCGGATGCCAGCAGTGTGTCGGGTTCGAGCCTCTTGTATGCTGCGCGCCTTTCGGCCCCGGACTGGGGTTAGTCTGTCTTTCACACTGGTCGAACAGGAGAAGTCGTTATGTTCGTCTTGGATTCCCGTCTGCAGCAGGACACCATCGCGCTGGGCGATTTCGCTCTTAGTCGCCTCCTGCTGATGAATGATGCCCAGTTCCCCTGGTTCATCCTGGTGCCGCGTCGCGAGGATGTCAGCGAGATCTTCCAATTGGCCCCCGAAGAGCAGCAGATGCTCTGGCGCGAGGCAACCGGGCTGGCCGAAGTGCTCAAGGACACATTCAAAGCCGACAAGATGAATGTGGCCAATCTGGGCAATGTCGTCAGCCAGTTGCACATGCACGTCATCGTTCGCCGTCGCGACGATGCTGCTTGGCCCGGGCCGGTTTGGGGCAAGGTGACGCCGCGGCCATACACCGCGGATGAGCTCCAGGTGCTGCGCGCCAAGTTGCGCATGGTCCTGGGTGACGACTTCCGATTCGAGCAGGAGTGAATCATGGACCTCGAGCAGCGACTTGCCGATCTGGAGAGTCGTCAGGCCTTCCAGGATGACGCCATGCAGACCTTGAGCGACGTGGTTTACGAGCAGGAGCGGACCATAGAGCGCCTGCGGATGCAGATGCAGGCGCTGCTCAAGCGTCTGGAAGACCTGCAGGGGCAGGTCGGGGTGGCCGACGACGAGGCGCCTCCGCCGCATTACTGACAGGCATGAAAAAGCCCGCCGGAATGGCGGGCTTTTTCGTGGTGCCTTCAGCGGCGGCCGGGGAGGGCTGCAATCACGTCTTCGGCCTGCAGGCCTTTGTCGCGTTGCACTACCGAGAACTCCACGCGCTGGCCTTCGATCAGGATGCGGTGGCCTTCGCCGCGAATGGCGCGGAAGTGGACGAAGATGTCCTCGCCGCTGTCGCGGGAAATAAAGCCGAAGCCCTTGGAGGTGTTGAACCACTTCACGGTGCCGGTTTCACGATTTTCCGCGCTCGGGCTGGGTTGTGCGTACTGGTTGGATGGCCTGCGCAGTTTGCCGGTCAGTTGCAGCACTGCGGCGCTGGCGAGGATCAGCAGCGGTAGCAGGACGGCCGGCTGGTCGCCGATGGCCGGCAGCGGTGCGAGCAGGATCAGGATCTGCAGGACCACCGCCAGGAGCACCAGGGCGCTGATCAGGCTCTGCAACTGTTGCGTCTTGCTCGACGTCGGCGTCAGTAGCAGGGTCGTCAGGCCGAGCAGGGCCAGATACACGGCGTCGGCATTCTGCAGGAAGGGGATGGCATCCGAACGCAAGGCAGGTGCAAAGGACAGCAAGAGGGCGATGGCGCCCGTCAACAGATGGACGATTTTTAGCATGGCTATGGGTTCACCTTGAGCGGGTAACTAAGAAGTAGCCGGCGGGCGAATCGATCCGGGACGATGAAAATGGGCCGACCGTAAGCCGCAAGCCTATGCGCAGGGCGCACGGCGGGTATTTAACCGCAATCCGGTAACCTTCTCAAATCAAGCGCTTAGCGTGCTTGGTGGGTGATGCTGGGGTGTCTGGTGCGGTGTGGGACTCGAACCTGTGGGGGCGGTAGGCGATCCCGTTTGTCCGTGGGAGCGCCGTGATCGCAACGATCTCCTTGCCGCGCACGGTGCCCCTCGATCGCTCCCGGGCGTTCTGTGGCCCTTCCTTATATATGAGGGCGCTGTGCCGTGACGAAGTGCGTCTGCGTTTGCCATGCGCGCGGCATTCTGGGGCGGCTGCAAGGTGCGGTTTTTTCAGGCTATAATCCGCGCCTTTGCCGCGGGATGCGGGCCCGCGGCCAATGAGTCCGAGCCAGGGTATCCCGATGCCGATTTATGAATATCAGTGCCGCTCCTGCAGCCATCAGCTGGAAGCGATCCAGAAGTTCAGCGATGCACCGCTGGTCGATTGTCCGGCCTGCAGTGCACCTGAATTGAAGAAGATGTTGTCCGCGCCGGGTTTCCGCCTGGGCGGCGGCGGCTGGTACGAAACCGATTTCAAGACGGGCGCCAGGAAGAACCTGGCAAGTGCCGACGCCCCGACCTGTCCCGCCACGGGATGCGGCTCCGGCGCCTGTGCCGCCGGCGAATGAACGGCTCCACCGAATCCAAGACTTGCGAGAAGCGAAACACACCATGATGCGCAGCCACTATTGCGGCCAGTTGAACGAGAGCCTGGACGGCCAGGTAGTCACTCTTTGCGGTTGGGTCCATCGCCGCCGCGACCACGGCGGGGTGATCTTCCTCGACGTGCGTGATCGCGAGGGCCTGGCCCAGGTGGTGTTCGACCCGGATCGCGTCGAGACCTTTGCCAAGGCCGACCGCGTGCGCAGCGAGTACGTGGTGAAGATCACCGGCAAGGTGCGCCTGCGCCCTGAAGGCGCGCGCAATGCCAACATGGCTTCCGGCGCCATTGAAGTGCTGGGTCACGAGCTGGAAGTGCTGAACCAGGCCGAAACCCCGCCGTTCCCGCTGGACGAATACTCCGACGTGGGCGAGGAAACCCGCCTGCGCTACCGCTTCATCGACCTGCGTCGCCCGGAAATGGCCGCCAAGCTGAAGCTGCGCGCGCGCATCACCAGCAGCATCCGCCGCTACCTAGACGAAAACGGTTTCCTCGACGTCGAAACCCCGATCCTCGGTCGTCCGACCCCGGAAGGTGCGCGTGACTACCTGGTGCCGAGCCGCACCTACCCGGGTCACTTCTTCGCCCTGCCGCAGTCGCCGCAGCTGTTCAAGCAGTTGCTGATGGTTGCCGGCTTCGATCGCTACTACCAGATCGCCAAGTGCTTCCGCGACGAAGACCTGCGTGCCGACCGCCAGCCGGAATTCACCCAGATCGACATCGAGACCAGCTTCCTCGACGAAGACGACATCATCGCCATCACCGAGAAGATGGTTCGCCAGCTGTTCAAGGAAGTGCTGAACGTCGAGTTCGACGAATTCCCGCACATGCCGTTCGAAGAGGCCATGCGCCGCTACGGTTCGGACAAGCCAGACCTGCGTATCCCGCTGGAGCTGGTGGATGTCGCCGACCAACTGAAGGAAGTGGAATTCAAGGTCTTCTCCGGTCCGGCCAACGATCCGAAGGGCCGCGTTGCCGCCCTGCGCGTACCGGGCGCCGCCTCCATGCCGCGTAGCCAGATCGACGACTACACCAAGTTCGTCGGCATCTACGGCGCCAAGGGCCTGGCTTACATCAAGGTCAACGAGCGCGCCAAGGGCGTCGAAGGCCTGCAGTCGCCGATCGTCAAGTTCATCCCCGAGGCCAACCTGAACGTGATCCTGGATCGCGTCGGTGCGGTCGATGGCGACATCGTGTTCTTCGGTGCCGACAAGGCCAAGGTCGTCTGCGACGCCCTGGGCGCACTGCGCATCAAGGTTGGTCATGACCTCAAGCTGCTCACCAAGGAGTGGGCGCCGATGTGGGTCGTGGACTTCCCGATGTTCGAAGAGAACGATGATGGCAGCCTGACCTCGCTGCACCACCCGTTCACCGCGCCCAAGTGCACCCCGGAAGAGCTGGAGGCCAACCCGGCCGGCAAGCTGTCTCGTGCCTACGACATGGTGCTCAACGGCACCGAGCTGGGCGGCGGTTCCATCCGTATCCACGACAAGGCCATGCAGCAGGCGGTGTTCCGCGTGCTGGGCATCGACGATGCGGAGCAGGAAGAGAAGTTCGGCTTCCTCCTGGATGCCCTGAAGTACGGCGCACCGCCGCACGGTGGCCTGGCCTTCGGCCTGGACCGTCTGGTGATGCTGATGACCGGCGCCGCTTCGATCCGCGAAGTCATCGCCTTCCCGAAAACCCAGAGCGCCGGCGACGTCATGACCCAGGCTCCGGGCACTGTGGATGGCAAGGCGCTGCGCGAATTGCACATCCGCCTGCGCGAGCAGCAGAAAGCCGCCGAGTAAACCGAAACGACCTGCGGCGGCACCGATGTCGGTGTCGCCCGCTGCACCAAGTGATACGGAGTGAGTTATGGCTGGTCATTCCAAATGGGCCAACATCAAGCACCGCAAGGAACGTCAGGACGCCAAGAAGGGCAAGATCTTCACCAAGCTGATTCGCGAGCTGACGGTGGCCGCCAAGCAGGGCGGCGGTAACCCGGCAGACAACCCGCGTTTGCGCCTGGCTGTGGATAAGGCGCTCACCGCGAACATGACCCGCGACACCATCGACCGCGCCATCGCTCGCGGCGTGGGCTCGAACGATGCGGACAACATGGAGGAACTGACCTACGAAGGTTACGCGCCGAGCGGCGTGGCAATCATCATCGAGGCCATGACCGACAACCGCAACCGCACCGCGGCAGAAGTGCGCCATGCCTTCAGCAAATGCGGCGGCAACCTGGGTACCGACGGCTCGGTGGCCTACATGTTCGACCGCAAGGGGCAGATCAGCTTCGCCCCCGGCGTCAATGAAGAAGCGTTGATGGAAGCGGCTCTGGAAGCCGGTGCCGATGACGTGGTGACCAACGACGACGGCTCGATCGATGTCTTCACCAGCTTCGCCGACTTCATTTCGGTCAACGAAGCGCTGAATAGCGCCGGCTTCAAGGGCGAGGAAGCCGAGATCTCGATGATCCCGTCGACTACCGCCACCCTGGACCTGGAAACCGCGCAGAAGGTGCTCAAGCTGATCGACATGCTCGAGGACCTGGACGACGTGCAGAACGTCTACTCCAACGCGGATATCCCTGACGAGGTGATGGCGCAGCTTGGCTGACGCCACCACCGACATCGGCCATGAGCCGGAAGCGGGGGAGGTCGCAATGCACGTCTCCCGCTTCCGGCTTTTAGCTTCCGGCATATGACGCTGATCCTAGGTATCGACCCCGGCTCGCGAATCACCGGCTTCGGCGTGGTGAGGGATACCGGCCGCGGCTGCGAATACGTCGCCTCCGGTTGCATCCGCACTGGCAGCGGTCCGTTGCACGAACGTCTGCAGATCGTCTTCCGTGGTGTGCGCGAGGTAATCCAGACGTACCAGCCGACCATGATGGGCATCGAACAGGTATTCATGGCCCGCAACGCGGATTCCGCTCTCAAGCTCGGTCAGGCGCGCGGCGCCGCGATAGTGGCGGCGGCGGAAGAGGGGCTGGAGATCGCCGAATACACCGCCAGCCAGGTCAAACAGGCTATCGCCGGCACTGGTGGGGCCGACAAGCAGCAAGTGATGCTGATGGTCATGCATTTGTTGAAGTTGACTCAGAAGCCGCAGATCGACGCCTCGGATGCCCTGGCCATCGCCCTGTGTCATGCCCACACCCGGCAGAGCCTGGTGCCCCATGGCCTGGCGACGGCGCGCCGCCGAGGCGGGCGTCTGCGCCTGTGATTCCACTTAATTAAGGACGCTTAGTCTTGATCGGACGCTTGCGTGGCACCCTGGCGGAAAAACAACCGCCGCACCTGATCCTCGACGTGAACGGCGTCGGCTATGAGCTGGAGGTCCCGATGACCACGCTCTACCGTCTGCCGTCGCTGGGCGAGCCCGTGACGCTGCACACCCATCTGGTGGTGCGCGAAGACGCCCATCTGCTTTATGGTTTCGCCGAGAAGCGCGAGCGCGAGCTGTTCCGCGAGCTGATCCGCCTCAATGGCGTGGGCCCCAAGCTGGCGCTGGCCCTGATGTCGGGTCTGGAAGTCGACGAACTGGTGCGCTGCGTGCAAGCGCAGGATACTTCCACCCTGGTGAAGATCCCGGGAGTCGGCAAGAAGACCGCCGAGCGCCTGCTGGTCGAACTGAAGGACCGTTTCAAGGCCTGGGAAAACATCCCGTCGATCGCTCCGCTGGTCACGGAACCGAAGCTGGTTGCGGCAGTCTCAAGCGCCGAAGCCGATGCCGTCAGCGCACTGATTGCCCTGGGCTTCAAGCCGCAAGAGGCGAGTCGCGCGGTGGCTGCTATTGAGGAAAAAGGGTTGTCCAGCGAAGAACTCATCCGCCGCTCGCTCAAGGGCATGGTCTAGGTAGTCGTCGATGATCGAAACCGATCGCCTGATATCCGCCGCCGGCACGCGCGAGCGCGAAGAGCAGATCGACCGCGCGATCCGCCCGCTGAGCCTTTCCGACTATATCGGCCAGCCCGTCGTGCGCGAACAGATGGAGCTGTTCATCAGCGCCGCCAGAGGCCGCAAGGAGGCCCTCGATCATACGCTGATCTTCGGTCCGCCCGGCCTGGGCAAGACCACCCTGGCGAACATCATCGCCCAGGAGATGGGCGTGGCGATCAAGAGCACCTCCGGCCCGGTACTGGAGCGTCCGGGCGACCTGGCCGCGCTGTTGACCAATCTGGAACCCGGTGACGTGCTCTTCGTCGACGAGATTCACCGCCTTTCGCCCATCGTCGAGGAAGTACTGTACCCGGCGATGGAAGACTTCCAGCTGGACATCATGATCGGCGAAGGACCGGCGGCACGTTCGATCAAGCTCGATCTGCCGCCTTTCACCCTGGTCGGTGCAACTACCCGCGCCGGCATGCTTACCAACCCGCTGCGCGACCGTTTCGGCATCGTGCAGCGCCTGGAGTTCTACGGTGTCGACGACCTGGCGACCATTGTCGCTCGCTCGGCCGGCATCCTCGGTCTGGACATGGATCCGGCTGGCGCCTTCGAAGTCGCTCGTCGGGCCCGTGGCACGCCGCGTATCGCAAACCGCCTGCTGCGCCGGGTACGTGATTTCGCCGAAGTGCGGGGGAGCGGGGCGATCAGTCGCGAGGTCGCCGACAAGGCGCTCAATCTGCTGGATGTCGATGAGCGTGGTTTCGACCATCAGGACCGACGCCTGCTGCTGACTATGATCGACAAGTTCGACGGTGGGCCGGTGGGGCTGGACAACATCGCCGCCGCGATCGGTGAAGAAAAACATACGATCGAGGACGTGCTGGAGCCCTATTTGATCCAGCAAGGCTATATCATGCGCACGCCGCGAGGACGGGTCGTTACCCGGCATGCGTATCTGCATTTCGGCCTGAAGTTGCCGAAACGAATGGGCGAAGGGGCAATCCCGGATTTTTTCTCGCCTGAAGATGGTAATTAATTGCATTTGTGGCTGATTGCCGATTGGCAAAGCCCTGACTTGGTTCTAGAGTATGCGCGCGCAACACGGGGGGCAGCCGTTCGAGCATCGTTTTCGGGTTTATTACGAGGACACCGATGCGGGCGGAATCGTCTACTACGTCAACTACCTCAAATTCATGGAGCGGGCTCGCACCGAGCGGCTGCGCGCGTTGGGTTTTGCCCAATCGCAGCTGGCGGGGGAGAACCTGCTTTTCGTCGTGCATTCCGCCGAGGCGCGTTATCACGCGCCGGCACGCCTGGACGACGAGCTGATCGTCAGCGCTGAAGTCGAGGAGTTGAACCGGGCGAGCCTGCGCTTCCGTCAACAGGTTCGTCGAGCGACGGATGGGGCCCTGCTCTGTGAGGGCCGCTTCCTGGTGGCGTGCGTGCGGGGCGATACCCTCAAGCCGCGCGCCATCCCCGAAGTGTTGCGTGCGGCATTTGCCGGCACTCCGGATACCCAATTAGCAGGAGATTAACGTGGAACCGAACGTCGTCGACCATACCTCCATGTGGAGCCTGATCAGCAACGCCAGTCTGGTGGTGCAGCTGGTCATGCTGACCCTGGTGGCCGCCTCGGTCACTTCTTGGATCATGATTTTCCAGCGCAGCAACATGATGCGCTCGGCCAAGAAAGCCCTGGATGGCTTCGAAGAGCGCTTCTGGTCGGGCATCGACCTGTCCAAGCTGTATCGCCAGGCGGGCAGCAACCCGGACCCGGATTCGGGCGTAGAGCAGATCTTCCGCGCCGGCTTCAAGGAATTCTCGCGCCTGCGCCAGCAGTCCGGCGTAGACCCGGATGCGGTGATGGAAGGTGTCGCCCGTGCCATGCGCGTGGCCATCTCCCGTGAAGAAGAGAAGCTCGAAACCAGCTTGCCGTTCCTCGCCACCGTGGGCTCTACCAGCCCTTACGTCGGCCTGTTCGGCACCGTGTGGGGCATCATGAACTCGTTCCGCGGCCTGGCCGCCGTGCAGCAGGCCACCCTGGCCACCGTTGCCCCTGGCATCGCCGAGGCGCTCATTGCAACCGCTATCGGTCTGTTCGCCGCAATTCCGGCGGTCATTGCCTACAACCGCTTCGCCGCTCGCGCGGAACTGCTGATCGGCCGCTACTACACCTTCGCCGACGAGTTCCAGGCCATCCTGCACCGCAAAGTGCACACCAGCGACGATTGACGACCTGGAGGTAAGCCGAAATGGCAAGAGTTCGTCACAAACGCAAGCCGGTCGCGGAAATGAACGTGGTGCCCTACATCGACGTGATGTTGGTGCTCCTGGTGATTTTCATGGTGACCGCGCCGATGCTGAACCAGGGGGTCAAGGTCGACCTGCCCAAGGTTTCCAGCGAAGTGCTCCCGCAGGACAACGATTCGCGGGTGCTGACCATTTCCATCAAGGCCGACAAGACCTACTACTGGAACATGGGCTCGGAGGTCGATCCGGATCAGGGCAAGACCAGCAAGTCCGCGGTTTCCCTGGATGAACTGGTAAGGGCCGCGACCGCCATCATGGCCGAGAACAGCAGCCAGGGTAAGAAAGTGCAGGTCTTCGTACGCGGCGACAAAGCCGTCGACTACGGTGCGGTCATGGCCGTCATGGGCGGCCTGCAGAAGGCCGGTGTAGGCAATGTCGGGCTGATTACCGAGGCGCCCGGATCTTGAAGCAACTCGAACGCTCCCCATCGGAAAGCTACTTCTGGCCAGCTGTACTGGCCGTGGCGCTGCACGTCCTGATTTTCGCGATGCTGTTCGTCAGCTGGGCGATGACGCCCGAGCTGCCGCCGGCGCGTCCCATCGTGCAGGCTACTCTCTATCAGCTCAAATCGAAGAGTCAGGCTACCCAGCAGACCAACCAGAAGATCGCCGGGGAAGCGAAGAAGACCTCTGCCAAGCAGTACGAAGTCGAACAGCTGGAGCAAAAGAAGGTCGAGCAGGAAGCCGTAGCCGCCAAAGCGGCGGAACAAAAGAAAGCCGACGAGGCTCGAAAGGCAGCGGAAGCGGAAAAAGCCGAAGAGGCGGCCAAGGCCGCCGAGGCGAAGAAAGCCGCCGACGCCGCGAAAAAGGCTGCCGAAGCCAAGGCCGCTGCCGAGAAGCAGCAGGCCGACATCGCCAAGAAGAAGGCGGAGGAAGAGGCTAAGAAGGAAGCCGCCGAGGAGGCCAAGAAACAGGCCGCCGAGGACGCGAAGAAGAAGGCTGCCGAAGAAGCCAAGAAGCAGGCCGAGGAAAAGGCCAAGAAGCTCGCTGCAGCGAAGGAGGCCGAGAAGAAGGCCGCCGCCGACGCCGCGAAGAAGAAGGCTGCTGCCCAGCAGGCAGCGAAGAAGGCTCAGGAAGACAAGAAGGCGCAGGCACTGGCCGAACTGCTGTCCGACGACACGCAGCGGCAGCAGGCGCTTGCCGACGAACAGGGCAACGAAGTGGCAGGCAACTTCGACGACCTGATCCGCTCCCGGGTATCCGAGGGCTGGTCGCGTCCGCCATCGGCCCGTAACGGCATGAGTGTTATCGTGCAGATCAACATGCTGCCCGATGGCACCATCACCAATGCGAGCGTCGCCCGCTCCAGCGGCGACAAGGCATTCGACAGTTCCGCGGTGAATGCCGTGAAGAACGTCGGTCGTATCACCGAAATGCAGGGCCTGAGTCCGAAGGACTTCAATCCCTACCGTTCATTCAAGATGACCTTCACGCCTGAGGACCTCACGCTGTGATCAAGATTTTCAGAGGATTGCTGGTCGCCCTGCTCTGCGTAGCAGGTGTCGCGCTGGCTGATGAGAAGAACATTCTGGTGACCAGCGGTTCCGACCGCGCGGTACCGATTGCCGTGGTGCCCTTCGGCTGGCAGGGCGGTAATGTCCTGCCCGACGACATGGCCAACATCATCGGCAACGACCTGCGCAACTCCGGCTACTTCGAGCCGATCCCGCGACAGAACATGATCAGCCAGCCGGCCCAGGCCAGCGAAGTCATCTACCGTGACTGGCAGGCCCTCGGCGCCCAGTACGTGGTGATCGGCAGCATCGTCCCGGCCGGTGGCCGCCTGCAGGTGCAGTACGCGATGTTCAACGTCGCCACCCAGCAGCAGATCCTCACCGGCAGCGTTGGCGGCAGCACCGAGCAGCTGCGCGACATGTCGCACTTCATCGCCGACCAGGCTTTCGAGAAGCTCACCGGCATCAAGGGCGCCTTCTCCACCCGCCTGCTGTACGTCACTGCCGAGCGCTTCTCCGCGGACAACACCCGCTACACCCTGCAGCGTTCCGACTATGACGGCGCGCGCCCGGTGACCCTGCTGCAGTCGCGTGAGCCGATCCTCTCGCCGCGCTTCTCGCCGGATGGCCGCCGCATCGCCTACGTCTCCTTCGAGCAGAAGCGTCCGCGCATCTTCATGCAGTACGTTGATACAGGTCGCCGCGAGCAGCTGACCAACTTCGAAGGCCTGAACGGCGCGCCGGCGTTCTCCCCGGACGGCAACCGCCTGGCCATGGTGCTGTCGCGCGACGGCAACCCGGAGATCTACGTGATGGATCTGGGCTCGCGCCAACTGCGCCGCCTGACCAACAACGCGGCGATCGACACCGAACCCTTCTGGGGCAAGGACGGCTCGACCCTGTACTTCACTTCGGATCGTGGCGGCAAACCGCAGATCTACAAGATGAACGTCAACAGCGGGGCGACCGATCGGGTGACCTTCACTGGCAACTACAACGCCAACCCGAAACTTTCGGCGGATGAGAAGACCCTGGTGATGGTGCACCGTCAAGACGGTTTCACCAACTTCCAGATCGCGGCCCAGGACCTTCAGCGCGGCAGTCTGCGCGTGCTTTCCAACACTACGCTGGACGATTCGCCCACTGTCGCGCCCAATGGCACGATGCTAATATACGCCACCCGCCAGCAGGACCGGGGCGTGTTGATGCTCGTCTCCATCAACGGACGCGTTCGGTTACCGCTACCTACCGCTCAAGGCGACGTGCGCGAGCCTTCCTGGTCCCCTTACCTGAACTGACGGCTGTCAACTTTTTATACTTATTACACTGGGGTTCATTAGGAGTTACATGATGGAAATGCTGAAAATCGGCAAATTTGCTGCTCTGGCTCTGGCCATGGCCGTCGCTGTTGGTTGCTCCTCGAAGGGCAGCAACGCTTCCGGTCAAGGCGCCAACGGCGTTGACCCGAACGCTGGCTACGGCGCCAACAGCGGTGCCGTTGACGGCAGCCTGAGCGACGAAGCCGCTCTGCGTGCAATCACCACCTTCTACTTCGAGTACGACAGCTCCGACCTGAAGCCGGAAGCCATGCGCGCTCTGGACGTTCACGCCAAAGACCTGAAAGGCAGCGGCCAGCACGTTGTCCTGGAAGGCCACACCGACGAACGCGGCACCCGCGAGTACAACATGGCTCTGGGTGAGCGTCGTGCCAAGGCCGTTCAGCGCTACCTGGTTCTGCAGGGCGTGTCCCCGGCTCAACTGGAACTGGTTTCCTACGGTAAAGAGCGTCCGGTTGCTACCGGCCACGACGAACAGTCCTGGGCTCAGAACCGTCGCGTTGAGCTGAAGAAGTAAGACCCTATGCGCCTGCGATTTCTGACCTTGATGGTCTGCGGCCTGCCGCTGATGGCGGCTGCCGCGGCTCCGGTATCGGATGGTAACGATGGCGGCTACGCCAGCGCTCCGCCCGCGGGTTATGGCACCGCAGGTGCTGATGGCGCTTACGCTGGAAACGGAGCGGCTGCGGCCGCTCCGGTTTCCGGGCAAGCCCAGCTGTTCCTGCAGCTGCAGCAGATGCAGGACGAGCTGTCCCGCCTGCGCGGTACCCTGGAAGAACAGCAGAACCAGATCCAGCAGCTGAAGCAGGAAAGCCTCGAGCGTTATCAGGACCTCGACCGCCGCATTTCCTCCGCTCCGGCCGCACAGAATCCTTCCACCGACGGCAGCGCTGCCGCCGGTGCGGGCGCAGCGGCCGGTGCCGCCGCAGCCCAACAGCAGCAAGCCGCCCCGGCCCAGCAGGCCGCGGCTGGCGAAGCCGGCGATCCGGCGAAAGAGAAGCTCTACTACGACGCTGCTTTCGACCTGATCAAAGCCAAGGACTTCGACAAGGCCAGCCAGGCCTTCGCCGCTTTCCTGCGCAAGTACCCGAGCAGCCAGTACGCCGGCAACGCCCAGTACTGGCTCGGCGAAGTGAACCTCGCCAAGGGCGACCTGCAGGGCGCCGGTCAGGCGTTCGCCAGGGTCAGCCAGTCCTATCCGGGCAGCCCGAAAGTGCCGGATTCGCTGTACAAGCTCGCCGACGTCGAGCGTCGTCTGGGCAACAATGACAAGGCCCGCGGCATCCTCCAGCAGGTGGTTGCCCAGTATCCGGGCAGCTCCGCCGCCCAGTTGGCCCAGCGCGACCTGAAGAGCCTCAAGTAAAGCCTTCCTGCCGCCTGCCGAAAACCCGCGCTCGTCGCGGGTTTTTTCGTTAGAATCGGCACCCCTCGGAAGACGCTCGCGGTTTCAGCTCGGCTGATGTCCGCTCGCTCCGGGTGTATCGAACGCCGCCTTCGGCGCGTTCCCTCCTTCAACGCAACGGAGGCGGATGGCCTGTTCAGCCGTCACGCCCGTGGCAGATATGCAACAAACCCTGCGAATCACCGAGATCTTCTACTCGTTGCAGGGGGAAGCGCGCACGGTCGGCCTGCCGACGGTGTTCGTCCGCCTGACCGGCTGTCCCCTGCGCTGCCAGTACTGCGACTCCGCCTATGCCTTCAGCGGCGGCGAGATCCAGTCCCTCGATGCCATCCTCGAAATGGTCGCCAGCTACCGGCCGCGCTACGTCTGTGTCACCGGTGGCGAGCCACTGGCCCAGCCGAACTGCATTCCGCTGCTGCAGCGCCTGTGCGACGCCGGCTATTCAGTTTCGCTGGAGACGAGCGGGGCGCTGGACATTTCCGCCGTCGATCCGCGCGTGAGCCGAGTCCTCGATCTGAAGACCCCCGGCTCCGCCGAAGTCGCGCGCAACCGCTATGAGAACATCGGCCTGCTGACGGCCAACGACCAGGTGAAGTTCGTCCTCTGTTCGCGCGAGGACTACGATTGGGCGGTATCCAAGCTGATCGAGTACCGCCTGGACGAGCGCGCCGGCGAGGTGCTGTTCTCGCCGAGTCATCACCAGTTGGCGCCGCGCGATCTGGCTGACTGGATAGTTGCCGACAACCTGCCTGTGCGCTTCCAGATGCAGTTGCACAAAGTCCTCTGGAACGACGAACCGGGCCGCTGAGGCGCCGACGCTAAGGGTATTCACATGACTCAGAAGAAAGCCGTCATCCTGCTTTCCGGCGGGCTCGACTCCGCCACCGTGGTGGCCATGGCCAAGGCCGATGGCTACAGCTGCTACACCATGAGCTTCGACTACGGCCAGCGCCATCGCGCTGAACTCCAGGCTGCCGAGCGCGTCGCCCGGCAACTGGGCGTGGTCGAGCACAAGGTCATCGGCTTCAACCTCAACGGCATCGGTGGCTCGGCACTGACCGACAGCAGCATCGATGTACCCGAAGCGCCCAGCGAAGGCATTCCGGTGACCTACGTGCCGGCACGTAACACCGTGTTCCTCTCCCTGGCCCTGGGCTGGGCGGAAGTGCTGGGGGCGCGGGACATCTTCATCGGCGTCAACGCGGTGGATTATTCGGGCTATCCGGATTGCCGCCCGGAGTTCGTCGAGGCCTTCGAACGCATGGCCAACCTGGCGACCAAGGCCGGCGTGGAGGGCGACGGCTTCCGTATCCAGGCGCCGCTGCAGTACCTGTCCAAGGCGCAGATCATCCAGGCGGGCCTCGCGCGCGGCGTGGATTACGCACTGACGGTGAGCTGCTATCAGGCTGACGATGAGGGTCGTGCTTGCGGCAAATGCGACAGCTGCCGCCTGCGCGCCGAAGGCTTTGCCGCGGCGGGTGTTCAGGACCCAACGAAGTATTTCTGAAATTATTTTCGAAGGGGTGTTGTTTTTACGTTAGAAATCAGTATTATACGCCTCGCGTTGGGTCGTTAGCTCAGTCGGTAGAGCAGTTGGCTTTTAACCAATTGGTCGTAGGTTCGAATCCTACACGACCCACCAAATCGCAAAGCCCCGTGATCTCTGGTCACGGGGCTTTTTCTTTGCGCGCGGAAAAAGGCATTGGTTGAGCCCGCCTGCCCAGTGTGCGCGGCGTGATCCACAGGATGCCGCCCCCTCGTTCACGACAGCCCGGGCCGCTGCCGGTGCGCTCAGGCCGTTGCTCGGTGCACAGCCGAGCCTGACGCGAGAGAAGTGTTCGAGGGCCGGCGCTGGCGGCAACCTGGGCAGCGCTCATGTCGGGCTGCTGAAGGAAGTTGTGGGCCCGCGCCAGGCGCTGTTCGGCCCAGTCGGCGACGGAACTGCTGTGCTTGATCTGTTCGACGGATTGCATGGCTGGTCTCCTCCAGACGCTGCCCCGCTGTTCGGTCGGGGGCTTGCTTGGGGGCCTGTCTGGGGGAGGGCGCCAGGTCGCTATTGATGGAAAGCGACCACTTCACCGGTTGAATCGATCAAAGGCGGCGCCCGCCGGAGCCTTGCCACCCGGCGGCTTTGCCCGCATGATCGCGCGCTTCCTTTCGTGGCGAGGTAAAATCGCCCTCCTAGGTAGTCGTACCCTGCAGGTGCAGTCCAAACATGACCCAGATATCCGAACGCCTCCTGGTCCAGGCCCATCTCGCCGCCAAGCAGCCCCGCGTGCTCAGCGCCCAGGAAGAGGCCGATCTGAAGGCGGCCATCGCTGCCGAGCTGAAGGCGCAGAACGCCGTCCTGGTGGCGCACTACTATTGCGACCCGGTGATCCAGGCGCTGGCCGAGGAAACCGGCGGCTGCGTCTCCGACTCGCTGGAAATGGCCCGCTTCGGCAACCAGCATTCGGCGCAGACCGTGGTGGTCGCCGGCGTACGCTTCATGGGCGAGACGGCGAAGATCCTCAACCCCGAGAAGCGCGTGCTGATGCCGACCCTCGAGGCCACCTGCTCGCTCGACCTGGGCTGCCCGGTCGAAGAGTTCTCGGCCTTCTGCGACCAGCACCCCGAGCGCACCGTGGTGGTCTACGCGAACACCTCGGCAGCGGTGAAGGCGCGCGCCGACTGGGTGGTGACCTCCAGCTGCGCGGTGGAGATCGTCGAGCACCTGATGGACAACGGCGAGCCGATCCTCTGGGCGCCCGACCAGCACCTGGGCCGCTACATCCAGCGCGAAACCGGCGCCGACATGCTTCTCTGGGACGGTGCTTGCATCGTCCACGAGGAGTTCAAGGCCAAGCAACTGGAAGACCTCAAGGCGATCTACCCGGACGCCGCGATCCTGGTCCACCCGGAGTCGCCCGAGGCGGTGGTCGAGCTGGCTGATGCCGTGGGCTCCACCAGCCAACTGATCAAGGCTGCGCAGACCCTACCGAACAAGCGCTTTATCGTCGCCACCGACCGCGGCATCTTCTACAAGATGCAGCAGCTGTGCCCGGACAAGGAGTTCATCGAAGCCCCCACCGCCGGCAACGGCGCGGCCTGCCGCAGCTGCGCGCACTGCCCGTGGATGGCCATGAACACGCTGGAGCGCACCCTGGCCTGCCTGAAGGAAGGCAGCGGCGAAATCTTCGTCGACCCGGCATTGATCCCCAAGGCGATCAAGCCGCTCAAGCGCATGCTCGACTTTACCCAGGCCGCGCGCCTGAAGGTCACCGGCAACGCCTGACCGTTGCTGCGCGAGTACGAAGAAGCCCGGCCGATGCCGGGCTTTTTCATTTCCTGTAGGAGCGAGGACGCTGATCGCCGGGCAAAAAGAGACCCGCGCGGGGCGGGTCTGAAAGTCGCCATGCCGGAGCGTGGCGAGCGTGGTTGTGGCGGACTCAGGCGCTGGCCGGCTGGGCCGCGCTGCGAGCCATGCGCTTGCGCCAGGCGCGATAGAACGGCAGGGCCAGCATCAGCGCCACCAGGGCCCAGGTGCCGATGGCGATGGGGCTGGACCAGAGGATGCTCATCTCGCCGTTGGAGATTGACAGCGCGCGGCGCAGGTTCTGCTCCATCAGGCCGCCGAGGATGAAGCCCAGCAGCAGCGGCGAGAGCGGGAAGTCGAGCTTGCGCAGCAGGTAGCCGAGGATGCCGATGGCGACCATGAGGAACAGATCGAATGTGGTCGCATGCACCGCATAAACGCCGATGGCGGTGATGATCGCGATGCCCGGCACCAGCGCCCAGTTCGGTACCGAGAGGATGCGGGTGAACACGCGGACCATCGGCACGTTGAGGATGATCAGCATGACGTTGGCGACGAACAGCGAGGCGATCAGACCCCAGACGATGTTCGGCTGTTCCTGGAACAGCAGCGGGCCGGGCGTGATGTTGTACAGGCTCAGCGCGCCGATCATCACTGCGGTGGTGCCGGAGCCGGGCACGCCGAGGGTCAGCATCGGCACCAGGGCGCCGCAGGCCGCGCCGCCGATAGCAGTTTCCGGAGCGGCCAGGCCGCGCAGGTCGCCCTGGCCGAACTTGCCCTTGTCACCGGCCAGGCGCTTCTCGGTCATATAGGCCACGGCGCTGGCCAGGGTCGCGCCGGCGCCGGGCAGCACGCCCATGATGAAGCCGAGCACGCCGCAGCGCAGGTTGATGACGAATACCGAGGTCGCTTCCTTGAGGTTGAACAGCATGCGCCCGCTGGCTTCAACCGCCTTGTGGCCGTGGTGGGTCTTCTCCAGCAGCAGGAGGATTTCGCTGACCGAGAACAGGCCCAGCACCAGCACCACGAACTGGATACCGTCGGCGACGTGGATGCTATCGAAGGTGAAGCGGTACACGCCGCTGTTGGCGTCGATGCCGACGCTCGACAGGAACAGCCCGAGCAGCGCCGCCAGCAGCGTCTTCAATGGCCGGTCGCCGGCCAGTCCGCCGAGCGCGACTATGGCGAAGACCATCAGCACGAAGTACTCCGCAGGCCCGAAGGCGATCGCCCATTTCGCCAGGAGCGGGGCGAACAGCACCATGCCGCAGGTGGCGATGAAGGCACCGATGAACGAGCTCCAGGCCGACAGCGACAGCGCCACGCCGGCCAGGCCCTGGCGCGCCATGGGGTAGCCATCGAGCGTGGTCATCACGGTGGAGGCTTCGCCGGGGATGTTCAGCAGGATCGAGGAAATCCGCCCGCCGTATTCACAGCCCAGGTAGACCGCGGCCAGCAGGATCAGCGCCGACTCCGGCGGCAGGCCGAGGGCGAAGGCCACTGGGATCAGCAGCGCTACGCCGTTGATCGGGCCGAGGCCGGGGAGCAGGCCGACCACGGTGCCGATCAGGGTGCCGGCCAGGGCGGTGGCGAGGTTGTACGGGGTCAGGGCGACTTCGAAGCCCTGGCCGAGGTAGTTCAGGGTATCCATGGCGAATTCCTCAGAGGGGCAGGGCGTCGAGCACGCCGCGCGGCAGCGGCACGTCCAGCGCGTGGTCGAAGAGCAGGAACAGGCCGACGGCCAGCAGGCTGCAGGTGATCACGCTGTACGCCGGCCGACCGCCGTAGAGCAGGGCGATGAAACTGCCGACCAGGGCGCTGGAGAGGATGAAACCCAGCGGCTCGAAGAGCCCGGCGTAGACCAGCAACAGGGCGACGCAGGCGACCACCTTGCGCAGCAGTGCGCCTTCCAGTGGCGCCTCGTCGTCCTCGCGGCGCGGAGCCGGACGCAGGATCAGCCAGGCCAGGCCGATCACCATCAGGCCCAGGCAGAGCAGGGGGTAGGCGCGCGGGCCCACCGGTTCGTAGGAGAAGGCGGCCTGGTAGTGCCAGGCCTCCATGGCCAGGCCGAGACAGGCCAGCAGCCAGGCGCCGGCGAACAGGCGCTGGGGCAGCGAGTGAGCGTGCATGGGCGAATCCTCGCGGCTTACTGGATGAGGCCGAATTCCTGGGCCAGCTGGCGGTAGTGCGTGACCTGCTGCTTCACGTAGCTATCCAGTTCTGGGCCGGTCATGGCGAAGGGGAAGAGCTCGCGCTGGTCGCGCAGCTTGGCGAAGTCCTCTGATGCCAGCAGCTTGTCGAAGGATGCCTTCCAGAATTGGTAGTCCTCATCGCTGACCTTCGGTCCGACGTAGAAGCCACGCACCACCGGCCAAACGATGTCGAAACCTTGCTCCTTGGCCGTGGGGATGTCGGTCATGCCTTCGTCCTTCAGGCGTTCCTCGGAGAACACTGCGAGCATGCGCATCTTGCCGGCGCGGATGTGCGGCATGGAGTCGGAGATATCCGTGCTGCCGACCTGGATATGCCCGCCAAGCAGCGCCGTGGCGATCTCGCCACCGCCTTCCAGCGCGACGTAGCGCAGCTGCTTCGGATCGATGCCGGCGGCCTTGGCCAGCAGCGCGGTCTGCATCCAGTCCTGGCTGCCGACGGTGCCGCCGGAGCCGATCACCACCTTGCTCGGGTCGGCCTTGAGCGCGGCGACCAGGTCGGCGAGGTTCTTGTACGGTGAGTCGGCACGCACGGCGATGGCGCCATAGCTGGTGCCGATGGCGGCGAGCCACTTTACCGCGTTCTCGTCGTAGCGGCCGAACTTGCCCTGGGCGAGGTTCAGCAGCGAGCCGCTGGAAAAGGCCGTGATCGCGTTGCCGTCGGCCGGGCGCTGGGCGACCACGGCGTTGTAGGCGACGGCGCCGACGCCGCCGGGCATGTAGGTCACGCGCATTGGGCTGGCCAGCATCTTCTGTTCGAGCAGGGCGCTCTGCGCCAGCTTGCAGGTCAGGTCGAAGCCGCCGCCGGGCGCCGCCGGGGCGATGCATTCCGGACGCTTGGGTTCGGCGAGGGCGACACTGCTGGCGAGCAGGGCGCCGGCGGCGAGCAGCAGGGGAAGGGTGCGGAGTTTGGTCATTTTCGGAGGCCTCGTTCTTGTTGTTGGTTTACCAGATCGCCACGGAGTAGGTCAGGTAGATGCGGGTTTCATCGGCGTCACGGGTGAAGTTGGAGCGGTAGGTCGCATTGCGTACGCGTACGCCGAAGTCCTTCAACGGGCCGCTCTGCACGACGTACTTGAGGTCGGTGTTGCGCTCCCATTCGCGGCCTTCGCCGCTGCGCCCGTTGATCTCGGCGTTGTCGCCCTTCACGTAGCGGTTCATCAGGCTCAGCCCGGGCAGGCCGAAGGCGGCGAAGTCGAAGTCGTGGCGCAGTTGCCAGGAGCGCTCGTGGGCGTCGGCGAAGTCGCCGATCTGCACGAAGTTCACCAGGTAGGGGTTGCTGCCATCGATGTAGGGGAAGGCGCTGTCGCCATCCATCTGCTGCCAGGCGGCGCTGAACTTCTGCGCGCCTATGGCGTAGCCGAGCATGCCGTTGAAGGCGCGGTTGTCGATGCGTCCGCCTCGGGCGGAGCCGTCGTCGTCGCTGATGGCCAGGCGCAGGTCGGCGCTGAACTTGCCGTCGCCGAGCTTGTGGCTGGCCAGCAGGCCGACGAAGTGCTGGCGGTAGACCTCGTCCAGTTCGGCGTAGTGGTAGCGGCCGGTGAGGCTGTCGTTGAACTTGTAGTCGCCGCCCGCGAGGTCGTAATGCTCGCCGGCCACGGTGCCGAGGAAGCGCTTGTTCTTGTTGTTCAGCGCCAGGTCCTGGAAGTCGGTGGAGTCGCGGTCCTTGGCCTTCTCCAGGCGTCCGCCGGTGAAGTCCAGGCCGGGCAGGTCGCGCGACTCCAGCAGGCCGCCCTCGAAGGTCTGTGGGAACAGCCGGCTGTCGTTGGGCTGCAGAGTGGGCAGGTCGGGGATCAGGCTGCCGAGCTTGAGCTCGCTTTTCGACACCTTGAACTTCGCGGTCAGCCCGAGCTTGCTGTACTCGTCGGCGGCGCGGCCGTCGTCGTGAGTCGGCAGCAGGCCGGTGCCGGTGCGGTCGGGGCTGGAATCGAGCTTCAGGCCGAGCATGCCCAGGGCGTCGAGGCCGACGCCGACGGTGCCGTCGGTGTAGCCGGACTGATAGTCGAGGATGAAGCCTTGTGCCCACTCTTCGCGCTTGGACTGGCCGGCGCCGTCGCGGAAGTCGCGGTTGAAGTAGATGTTCTGGGCTTGCAGCTTGAGGCTGCTGTCTTCGATGAAGCCACTGGCGTTGGCTTCGCCAGCCAGGCCGCCGAGGGCGAGGGCGGCGGGAATCAGGCGGAAATAAGCGGGAACGGCTGTGCGCTCAGGCTGCTGGGCAGTCAGCATTGGTGGTCTCCATTTCTTGTTCTTGTCGCGGAGGCGCCACGCCGCCTTCCGAATCGGGGACGATCTATGTCGTCTGGCGGCGATCCTAGCGCCGCTGCCTTTCACCAGGCTTTCAGCCATTCACAGGCGCCCACGGACGAGTAAACTGCGCGGTCATCCCATCCCGAGCGAGGACTACCGCGGTGCGCATTCTGCTGGTCGAAGACCATCCCCAGCTCGGCGAGAGCGTGCAGCAGGCCCTCAAGGGCGCCGGCTGGACGGTGGACCTATTGCGCGACGGCATCGCCGCCGACCTGGCGCTCGCCAGCGAGGAATACGCCCTGGCGATCCTCGACGTCGGCCTGCCACGCCTGGACGGTTTCGAGGTGCTGGCGCGCCTGCGCGGGCGCGGCAAGACCCTGCCGGTGCTGATGCTGACCGCGCGCGGCGAAGTGAAGGACCGCGTGCACGGGCTCAACCTCGGGGCCGACGACTACCTGGCCAAACCGTTCGAGCTGAGCGAGCTGGAGGCGCGGGTCAAGGCATTGCTGCGACGCAGCGTGCTCGGCGGCGAGCAGCAGCAGAGCTGCGGCGATCTGGTCTACGACCTGGGGGCGCGGCGTTTCTCCCTGGGCGGCGAGGGGCTGACCCTGACCTCCCGCGAGCAGGCCGTGCTGGAGGCCCTGATCGCCCGGCCCGGTCGGGTGATGAGCAAGGAGCAGTTGGCGGCCCAGGTATTCGGCCTGGACCAGGAGGCCAGCGCCGACGCCATCGAAATCTACGTGCACCGCCTGCGCAAGAAGCTCGAAGGCAGCGGCGTGCGCATCGTCACCTTCCGCGGGCTGGGTTACCTGCTCGAGGCCCTGGATGCCTGAGGCCCGCCTGCCCGGCACCGGCAGCCTGCGCGGGCGCCTGCTCTGGCGGCTCGGCGCCATGCTGCTGGTGCTGTTGCTGCTGGGCAGCGTGGCCACCTACTGGCGCGCCCGGCATGCCTCGGATATCGCCTACGACCGCACCCTGCTCGCCTCGGCGCGGGACATCGCCAGCGGGCTCTACGACAGCAACGGCGCACTGCGCGCCAACGTGCCCTACGTGGCCCTGGACAGCTTCGCCTACGACAGCGCCGGGCGAATCTTCTACCAGGTGATCGACACCCAGGGGCAGTCCATCTCCGGCTACGAAAACCTGCCGCCACCGCCGCCGGGCACGCCGCGCACCAATGACTATCCGGCGCTGGCGCGTTTCTACGATGCTGAATTCCAGGGCCAGGACGTGCGCGTGGTCAGCCTGGCCCAGCCGGTGAGCCAGCCGACGGTCAACGGCATGGCGGAAATCCGCGTGGCGGAGACCCTGGGCGCGCGCGAGCGTCTCGCCCGCGACCTGCTCGCCGATACCCTGCTGAACCTGGCGCTGTCGGCGCTGGCCGCGCTGGCTATGGTCTGGTACGCGGTGAGCGCCGGCTTGCGTCCGCTCGACCGGCTGCGCGCTGCGGTGGAAGAGCGCCAGCCCGACGACTTGCGGCCTCTGCCGCTGGTTCGCGTGCAGCGGGAATTGCGTCCGCTGGTGGCGGCGCTCAACCATTTCACGGCACGCCTGCTTGGCTTGTTCGAGCGACAGTCGCACTTCATCGCCGATGCTTCCCACGAGCTGCGCACGCCGCTCGCGGCCTTGAAGGCGCGCTTGGAGCTGGGCCTGCGCGAAGACGATCCGCAACGCTGGCGCGCGACGCTCGAAGAGGCCGTGCAGTACACCGACAAGGTCACCGGCCTGGCCAACCAGCTGCTTTCGCTGGCGCGGATCGAGAGTGGCGCACGTGCCATTGCCGAGGGCGGCGGTGAGCTCATCGAGCTCGGCCAGTTGGCGCGCGAACAGGGGATGGTGCTGGCGCCATTGGCCCATGCGCGTGGCATCGAGCTGGCCTTCGAGGCGGATAGCGCCGCCTGGATCAAGGGCGATCCGACGCTATTGCACGAGCTGCTCGCCAATCTTGTGGATAACGCGCTGGCGCATGCCGCCAGCAGCGTGGTCATCCGCGTCGGCCCGGCGGCGGTGTTGGAAGTGGAAGACGACGGGCCCGGTATTCCGCTCGAGGAGCGCGACAAGGTCTTCCAGCGCTTCTATCGGCGTAGGCAGCAAGGTACCGGTCTGGGGTTGGCTATCGTCGGGGAGATCTGCAGCGCACACCGCGCGCGCATCGAGCTGGCGCATGGCGAACTGGGTGGGCTGCTGGTCCGGGTGAATTTCCCGGTGGAGGAGCCGGCGCGCGCCGAGTGAGTCCCCGGCGCGGCCGCGGTGCGGCGGTTACTGCAGCATGCCCATGGCAGCTTCCATGGCAGCCGATAGGTCTTCGTCGTCCTTGAGGTCGGCGTTCGGGTCGATGCCGAGCTTGGCGAAGGCCGGAATACGCGTCCAATCCATCGCCGTGTACGGATGCTGGGTGCCCACGTAGCTCTGCAGCGTGGCGACCTGGACCAGATCGACGTAATCCACCTTCGCCGAGTCGCGCTCGAAGTTCAGGTACTGGCTTGGCACCGAGGCGATGGGCGCCGGGAATTCCCAGGTCTTGAGGATGCGGTCGCCGATGATCGGGTGGATGCGCTCGATCACGTGATTGAGGCTGATGGAGTCGGCCAGCAGTTCGCTGTGCTCCTCGGCATAGGTCAGCACCGGCAGCACGCCGATCTGGTGTACCAGGCCGGCGAGGGTCGCCTGGTCAGGCATCAGGCGGGTGTAGTGGCGGCACAGGGCGTGGCAGATGCCGGCGATCTCGGTGCTCTTGTTCCACACTTCGCGCATCTTGCGGTCGACCACGTCGGAGGTGGCCTGGAACATCTGCTCCATGGCCAGGCCGGTCGCCAAGTTGCTGGTGTAGTTGATGCCCAGGCGGCCGATGGCCATCTGCAGGTCGGTGATTTCCTTGTTGGTGCGCAGCAGCGGGCTGTTCACCACCTTGATGATGCGCGCGGTGAGGGCGGCGTCGTTGCCGATCACCCGGCTCAGGTCCTGGATGCTGACATCCGGGTCCTCGGCCGCTTCGCGAACGCGCAGAGCCACTTCCGGCAGGGTTGGCAGCACCAGCTCGTCGTTGTCGATGGCGCGCAGCAGGTCTTGTTGTACTTTCTCGGCAAGCTTGCTCATGGCGTTTCCTTCAGGGACGCCGGGCTCCCCACCCGGCATGGAATTCGGTCAGCGCTGGATCTCGCGGTCGCTGTCCAGCGTGTAAGGCAGATCCAGCAGGCGCAGCACAGGGCCATCCTCTGCCTGGCCTAGACGGATACGGCCGTCGGTGACGGATTCGTCCGTCAGCACGGCGAGCAGCTCGACGCCAGCGTCCGCGCGCGCGGCCAGCACCACTTCGCCGACGCTGGTGCCGTGCACCGGCGAGAACAGTTCGCTACCAGCTTCCGGCAGGTCCGAGCCGTCGAGCGCCAGGCGGTACAGGCGACGCTTCAGGCGGCCCAGGTACTGCATGCGCGCGACGATCTCCTGGCCGGTGTAGCAGCCTTTCTTGAAGCTCACGCCACCGACAGCCTGCAGGTTGATCATCTGCGGGATGAACAGCTCGCGGGTGGCGCCGAAGACTTGGCCAACGCCAGCGCGGACCTGGGCCAGCAGCCAGTCGTTGAGGTTGCCTTCGTTCAGGCTGGCGTCCAGCAGCTCGCGGATTTCTGCGGCGCGCGCGGCGGGCACCCAGAGTTCGGCGCGGCCTTCACCCAGACGAACGGCAAGCAACTCGCCGGCGCGGGCAACGCTATCGGTGGCAGCCGGAAGGGTCAGATCCAGGCTGGCGAGCACGGCGTCGCCGCCGATCAACCCGAAGCGCGTCCAGTCGCCGCTAGCGTCGCTCAGGGTGGCCTTGGAGAAGACTGCGTACTTCTTCAGGTCGGCCAGCTGCGCTTCCAGCAGCTCGGCGGCCATGGCCAGCAGGAAGCCTTCGCCCTGGGCGAGGATGCGGAAGCTGGACAGCATGCGGCCCTTGGGCGTACAGCGCGCGCCCAGGCTGGAGGTTCCGGCGTCGAGGTAGTTGAGATTGCAGGTGACCTGGCCCTGGAGGAATTTGCTGGCGTCCACGCCTTGGATGGCGAGGACCCCTTCGTGGGTCAGGGCGGTGTAGAGCGCGGAATCGGCCATTACGTGTCGCTGGAAGAAAGTTAGGGGCCTCATCATAGAGCCGGGACCTGCGCTTGTCAGCGGGTGCCGGGAGGGCGGGGCATGCGTATAATGCCGCTCGCTTCACGGAATCGGGCTGGCGCCCTGCCGGGAGCTTTCGATGTAGCGCCGAGGAACCGCAGATGACCGACGAAACCGAACTGAAACGACTCTTCTGGCACAGCCGCCGCGGCATGCTGGAACTCGACGTGCTGCTGGTGCCTTTCGTGCAGGAGGTCTACCCGGGTCTCGACGCGGAGAACCAGGCGCGCTTCCGCAAGCTGCTCGAGTGCGAGGACCAGGACATGTTCGGCTGGTTCATGCAGCGCGGCGAGCCGGAAGATGCCGACCTGCGCCACATCGTTCGCATGATCCTGGATCGTGTCCAGCCGCATTGATCCCTTCGAATGCCGCTGGCGGCCCTCCACCTGGCTGCTGGCGGCATATCTGGCCTGCCTTGCGCTGGCCATCGCGGCGCTGTTGCTTGCCGCCATACCTCCTCTCTGGCAGATCCTGGGTCTGCTGCTCTGCTTGTCCCACGCCCTCTGGGCATTGCCGCGACAGATTCTGCTGCGAAGTCCGCAATCCTTCGGCGCCCTGCGTCACGATAACGAAGGCTGGCAGCTGTGGTGTCCGCACCAGGGCTGGAGCCCGGTGCAGCTGTGTGCCGACAGCCTGGCGCTGCCTAGTCTGATCGTGTTGCGTTTCCGGTTGCCCGGCAGCCTCATCACGCGCGGTCTGTGCCTGCCGGCCGACAGCCTGGCGCCGGATGAACACCGGCGCCTGCGGCTGCGCTTGCGCTTCAGTCGTGATAGGTGGGCGGCGCCAGAATAGTGTCGTGCGCTTCAGGTAACTGCTGCGGATAGTCCAGGGTGTAATGCAGGCCCCGACTCTCGTGGCGGCGCATGGCCGAATGGATGATGAGCTCGGCGACCTGGGCCAGGTTGCGCAGCTCGATCAGGTCGCGGCTGACCTTGTAGTTGCTGTAGAACTCGTCGATCTCGCTGAGCAGCATGCGTACGCGGTGCTCGGCACGTTGCAGGCGCTTGTTGGTGCGCACGATGCCAACGTAGTCCCACATGAATCGCCGCAGTTCGTCCCAGTTGTGCGCAATGATCACGTCTTCGTCGGAGTCGGTGACCTGGCTGGCGTCCCAGCTCGGCAGCGCTTGCGGCTCCGGCGTCTGCGCCAGGCGTACCTGAATGTCGGCGGCAGCCGAGCGGGCATAGACGAAGCATTCGAGCAGCGAATTGCTGGCCATGCGATTGGCGCCATGCAGACCGGTGAAGCTGGTTTCGCCGATGGCATACAGGCCCGGGACATCTGTATGACCGTGCTCGTCCACCAATACGCCGCCGCAGGTGTAGTGGGCGGCAGGGACCACCGGGATCGGCTCTCGGGTGATATCGATGCCGAATGCCAGGCAGCGTTCGTAGACGGTGGGGAAGTGTTCCTTGATGAACTCGGCCGGCTTGTGGCTGATGTCCAGGTACACGCAATCGGCACCCAGGCGTTTCATCTCGTGGTCGATGGCGCGGGCGACAATGTCCCGCGGCGCCAGTTCGGCGCGCGGATCGAAGCGTTTCATGAAGCGCTCGCCGCTGGGCAGGCGCAGGTACGCACCTTCGCCGCGCAGCGCTTCGGTGATCAGGAAACTCTTGGCCTGCGGGTGGTAAAGGCAGGTGGGGTGGAACTGGTTGAACTCCAGGTTGCCGACGCGGCAGCCGGCGCGCCAGGCCATGGCGATGCCGTCGCCGGAGTTGCCGTCCGGGTTGCTGGTGTAGAGGTAGACCTTGCTGGCGCCGCCGGAGGCAAGCACGGTGAAGCGCGCGGCGAAGGTGTCGACCTCGCCACTGTCGCGGTTCAGCACATAGGCGCCGAGGCAGCGTTGCCCGGGCAATCCCAGCTTGCGCTCGGTGATCAGGTCGACGGCGACCCGCTGCGGCAGTAATTCGATGTTCGGACGCTGCCTGGCTTTCTCCAGCAGGGTGTTGAAGATGGCCGCGCCGGTGGCATCGGCGGCATGGATGATACGCCGGTGACTGTGGCCGCCCTCGCGGGTCAGGTGGAACTCGAAGCCGCGATCCTCGCGTGCCGGTTCGCTGTCGCGGGTGAAGGGTACGCCCTGGTCGATGAGCCACTGGATGGATTCGCGGCTGTGCTCGACGGTAAAGCGCACGGCGTCTTCGCGGCAGAGGCCGGCGCCGGCATTCAGGGTGTCTTCGACGTGGGATTCAACGGTGTCGGTGTCGTCAAGCACTGCCGCGACGCCACCTTGGGCCCAGAACGTCGAGCCTTGCGCCAGTTCGCCTTTGCTGAGCACTGCGATGCGCAGGTTATCAGGCAGGGTGAGGGCCAGCGTCAGGCCCGCAGCACCGCTGCCGATCACTAGTACATCATGCTGAAAATGCTCGCTCATGCGCTGACTCCCGATGGTGGCGGCCTAGTATATAGATGGGGGGAGCGGCACAATAGCGGCCTTCTGCCCGAGTACAGCGCAGCGCCCAGGCTGCAGCTCATGTACACGGGTGTCGCGACTGGAACTTTTTCCAGTCATTCCGGTTCTAACGGTGAATGTCTGAAGCCTTTTTCTGTAATCAAAAGTGGACAGGAAAAGGCGGCGGTTGTTCGTCCGTTACAGTGATTTCAGCGGCCTGATACAGAGAATTCGGGCCGGTTTCCGCGAAGCGGTAAAAAAAACTGTGCGGCGTACGCCTGGAGGGGAGAACTTTTGCGAAACGTCCGAGTCTATTTTGGCAAGGTGATTATGCAGGGCACTCGCAGCTCCTTCAGGCACGTAGAGGAGCATGCATGCTAACCCAGGAACAGGATCAGCAACTGGTAGAACGGGTACAGCGCGGAGACAAGCGGGCATTCGATCTGCTGGTAATGAAGTACCAGCACAAGATCCTCGGCCTGATCGTGCGGTTCGTGCACGACGCCCAAGAGGCCCAGGATGTCGCCCAGGAAGCATTCATCAAGGCGTATCGCGCTTTGGGCAACTTCCGCGGCGAAAGTGCCTTCTATACCTGGCTGTACCGGATTGCCATCAACACCGCGAAAAACCACTTGGTGGCTCGCGGTAGACGGCCTCCAGACAGTGATGTAACAGCCGAGGACGCGGAATTCTTCGAGGGCGATCACGCGCTGAAGGATATCGAGTCACCGGAGCGGGCAATGTTGCGGGATGAGATCGAGGAAACGGTCCATCGCACCATCCAGCAGTTGCCAGAGGACTTGCGTACGGCTTTGACCCTGCGCGAATTCGAGGGATTGAGCTACGAGGATATCGCCACCGTGATGCAATGCCCGGTGGGAACCGTCCGCTCACGGATCTTCCGTGCGCGGGAGGCGATAGACAAAGCTTTGCAGCCTTTGCTGCATGATGAGTCCTGATACGGCGGCAAAAGCCAAGAGAGGTACGCCATGAGTCGTGAAGCCCTGCAGGAGTCGCTGTCCGCTGTGATGGATAACGAAGCGGATGAGCTCGAACTGCGCCGCGTGCTCGCAGCCTGCGGCGAAGATGCGGAATTGCGCGCGACCTGGTCGCGCTACCAGTTGGCACGCTCAGTCATGCACCGCGAGCCGGTGATGCCGAAGCTGGACATCGCCGCCGCTGTGTCCGCTGCGCTGGCCGAAGAGGCTGCGCCGGCACAACCGCGCCGCAATCCGTGGCGCAATGTCGGCCGTCTGGCGGTCGCCGCCTCGGTGACGCTGGCCGTTCTGGCGGGTGTTCGTCTATACCATCAAAATGACAGCGTTGCTCCTGGTGCGCTGGCCCAGCAAGGCGCCACCCCGCAGATTGCTCTTCCGCAGGTGCAGGGGCCGGCAGTTCTGGCTGGCTACAACCAGGATGAAGACGCGCCGCAGGTCATCACTGGCGGTTCGGGCAGCCCGACCACCTGGCATGAACAGCGGCTTCCCGGGTATCTCCGTCAGCATGCCCAGCAGTCGGCAGTGAACGGAACTGACAGCGCCTTGCCCTATGCGCGTGCCGCGAGCCTGGAAAGTCGCTGATACCCAGTAAGGAGCGACATGCGCGCCACCATTCTGTTGTTCGTCCTTGGCGGTTTGCTGACAGGTCCTGTGCAAGCCGCCGATGCGATGTCTTGGGTCAAGCGCCTCGCGGGTGTCGAGCAGCGACAGAGCTTCCACGGCACCTTCGTCTACGAGCGCAACGGCGTCTTCTCCACCCATGAAATCTGGCATCAGGTCAACGGCGACGGTGCGGTGCGCGAGCGCCTGTTGCAGCTGGACGGGCCGCGCCAGGAAGTGGTGCGCGCCGGCGGAGTCACCCAGTGCATTGCCGGTGGGATGTCCGGCCAGCTCGGCGCGGGGCAGCTGTGGCCAGCGCGTCAGCTGAATGCTGCAGACCTGTCCTCCTGGTACGACATGCGTGTGGTCGGTGAGTCGCGAATCGCCGGTCGCGATGCCGTGGTCGTCGGGTTGGTCCCGCGTGACCAGTATCGCTATGGATTCGAGCTGCACATCGACAAGGAAACCGGGTTGCCCCTGAAGTCCTTGTTGCTCAATGAGAAAGGGCAGATTCTCGAGCGCCTGCAGTTCACCCAGCTGAGCGTCGACGCTCCTGGGGATGACGCCCTCAAGCCTTCGGACAGCTGCCAGGCGGTGCCCGAGGGCAAGCCCAGCGAGGCGTCCAAAGTAGCCTGGCAGTCCGAGTGGGTTCCGCCCGGCTTTACCCTCAGCAGCACATTCATGCGCCGCAGTTCGGTTTCCGATGATCAAGTCGTCAGCCTCGATTACGGCGATGGTCTGGCGCGTTTCTCGATCTTCATCGAGCCGTTGCACGGCGCCAAGATCGACGATGCGCGGACCCAGCTAGGTCCGACCGCGGTAGTCTCCAAGCGCTTGAATACCGAAGATGGCGGAATGATGGTCACCGTCGTCGGTGAGATTCCCAGTGGCACCGCCGAGCGGATCGCCATGTCGGTACGGCCCCGGGCGCAGGGGGCTGCCGGCCAGTGATCGAAGAGCGGGGGCGGGTGGTTGGCGTCGAGCCCGGCGCCGTCTGGGTCGAAACCCTGCGTCAGAGCACCTGCTCCAGTTGCGCCGCGAATGCCGGCTGCGGCCGAGGCGTGTTGCAGCGTTTGGGTGCTGGCGCTTCGCGCGGGCAGGTGCGCGCCCTCTGTGATCTGCATCTGAACATGGGCGATTCCGTGGTGCTCGGCCTGCGCGAAGACCTGCTGCTGAAAAGCGCCCTGATGTTCTACCTGCTTCCCCTGCTTGGACTGTTGTCTGGCGCTCTGCTGGCGCAGTGCTATGGTCTGAGCGATTCCTGGTTGATCGTGGCTGGACTGGCGGGATTCCTCGCGGCCTGGCTGCTGGTGCGTCGCCATGCGCGACGCCATTTGGATGATCCGGCGTCGCAACCCGTCGTGTTGCGCGCGCTGATCACGAGGGCCGAGGGGCCCGCCTAGTCAAACTTCCCTTTCAATACGGGAGCTGTAGTCCATGCAAACCCTGAAACGCAGTATGGCTGCGATGGTCGCCCTGTTGGCTTTGAGCCTGACAGCCGTCGCCCGCGCTGAATTGCCTGACTTCACTCAACTGGTGGAGAAAGCCTCGCCGGCCGTGGTGAACATCAGTACCACGCAGAAGGTGCCGGATCAGGTCGCCAGCGGGCAGATGCCCGATCTTGAAGGCCTGCCGCCGATGTTCCGCGACTTCATTGAGCGCAGCATGCCGCGTGGCCAGGGTGGTCAGCGTCCGCCCCGCGGCGCGCAGCGCGAGGCCCAGTCCCTGGGCTCGGGCTTCATCATTTCCGACGATGGCTACGTGCTGACCAACAACCACGTGGTCGCCGACGCCGACGAGATCGTCGTCCGCCTGTCCGACCGCAGCGAGCACAAGGCCAAGCTGATTGGCGCCGACGCGCGCAGCGACGTGGCCCTGCTGAAGATCGACGCGAAAGGTCTGCCGACCCTCAAGTTCGGTGACTCCGACAAGCTCAAGGTCGGCGAGTGGGTATTGGCCATCGGTTCGCCGTTCGGCTTCGACCATTCGGTGACCGCCGGCATCGTCAGCGCCAAGGGGCGCAGCCTGCCGAACGAGAACTACGTGCCCTTCATCCAGACCGACGTGGCGATCAACCCGGGCAACTCCGGTGGTCCGCTGCTGAACCTGCAGGGTGAAGTGGTCGGTATCAACTCGCAGATCTTCACCCGGTCCGGTGGCTTCATGGGCCTGTCCTTCGCCATTCCGATCGATGTGGCGATGAACGTGGCCGATCAGCTGAAGAAAGGCGGCAAGGTCAGCCGCGGCTGGCTCGGCGTGGTGATTCAGGAGGTCAGCAAGGATCTCGCCGAATCCCTCGGTCTGGACAAGCCGGCCGGCGCCTTGGTGGCCCAGCTGGTACAGGATGGCCCGGCAGCGAAGGGCGGCCTGCAGGTTGGCGACGTGATCCTCAGCCTCAACGGCCAGGCCATCAACGAGTCGGCCGATCTGCCGCACCTGGTCGGAGGCATGAAGCCGGGCGACAAGGCGTCTCTGGACGTATTCCGCGATGGTTCGCGCAAGACCCTGAACATGTCTATCGGCAGTTTGCCGGACGAAGAGGACGAAGTCGCCGCGATGGAAGGGCAAGGTGCCGAGCGCAGCAGCAATAGCCTCGGCCTGACCGTATCCGACCTCAGCGCCGATCAGCGCAAGACCCTGGATATCAAGGGCGGCGTGGTTATCAAGGACGTTCAGGACGGTCCGGCGGCGATGATCGGCCTGCGTCCGGGGGACGTCATCACCCACCTGAACAACCGCCAGGTGGATTCGGCCAAGGCATTCTCCGATATCGCCAAGGCGCTGCCCAAGGGCAAATCGGTCTCCATGCGAGTACTTCGTCAGGGGCGCGCCAGCTTCATCACCTTCAAGCTGGGCGATTGACCGGCTAGGACGGAAAAGGGCGGTGTTCACCGCCCTTTTTCATGCCCGTGTCCCGTCCTGAATAAGGTTTACACCTTCGCCCTTATTTCAGGAGAGCCCCGATGGCAGAAGGTGTTCGTCGCAGCCAGCGTGATTACACGCTGGCTTTTAAACTGGCGGTGGTCGACCAGGTCGAAAAAGGCGAAATGAGCTACAAGGAGGCTCAGGCCCGCTATGGCATCCAGGGCCGCTCGACGGTGCTGGTGTGGTTACGCAAGCATGGCCGGCAGGACTGGAACCAGGGCGCCTCCCTTCGAAAGGCTCGGAGCCCGGATATGAATACCCCGAAATTGCCGTTGACCCCGGAACAACGCATCAAGGAACTCGAGCAGCAGCTTGAGGTGATGAGCCAGAAGGCGCAGTTCTTCGAGGCCGTGGTGAATGTGCTGGAGAATGACTACGGCGTTTCGATCGTAAAAAAGCGTCCCGGCGAGTCCTCACGCAAAGGCAAGTCCAAGCGCTGAGTGTTAGCAGGGCTTGCCAGTTCATGGGCATCAGCCGCCAGGCGTACTACCAGCGCAACCGGGCGGCGGATCAGCGCAGCCAGCAGGATCGACAGATCGCCCAGTTCGTGCGGCAGGTGCGGATGCGTCAGCCGCGCCTGGGAGCACGCAAGCTGCATTATCTGTTGCAGCAGCAAGCGGAAGCCGCGTTGCGAGTTGGGCGCGATCGCCTGTTCCGGGTGCTGGCCGAGCACCGCCTGCTGGTTCGACCCAAGCGGGCGTACCACAAGACCACCCACAGTTTTCACCGGTTCCATCGCCATCCCAATCTGCTCAAGCCAGGGCCGCAACAGGTCTTGCCCGATGCGCCGGAGCGCGTCTGGGTTGCCGACATCACCTATCTGCCCAGCCAGAGCGGCCCGCTGTACCTGAGCCTGGTCACCGACGCCTATTCGCGCAAGATCGTCGGCCATCACGTCCACGACAGCCTGCACGCCGAGTCGGTGGCCCATGCCTACAGCCAGGCGCTGCGGCGCCGCACGACGCAGGAACCCCTGGTGCATCACTCCGACCGAGGAATTCAGTACTGCTCGGGGCTTTACCAACGCCTGCACGCGCAGCACGGAGCAATCTGCTCGATGACCGACGGCTACGACTGTTACCAGAATGCGCTGGCTGAGCGCGTCAACGGCATCCTGAAGAACGAGTTGCTGGAGCATCCTCCCGCCGACCTCGCGCAGGCGCGCCGCATGGTGCGTGAAGCCGTCGACATCTATAACCGCGAGCGCCCTCACCTGGCTCTGAAATACAAAACGCCCGATGCGGTGCATCGGGCGTTTTGAGGTCTGGAGCATGGCCTGAGAGGTGTAAACCTATTTCAGGACTAGACACCGACGAACTGCCGCGGGCGTGACGTGCCGCGGCATTTTCAGGTAAACTCCCCGGCTATTTTTCGGCGGATCACCGCCTTCAGCCTTCCGAGTGTGTCAAGCCGTGAGTGACCTGAGTCATATCCGCAATTTCTCCATCATCGCCCACATCGACCATGGCAAGTCGACCCTGGCCGACCGCTTCATCCAGATGTGCGGTGGTCTGTCCGACCGCGAGATGGAGGCCCAGGTCCTCGACTCCATGGACCTCGAGCGTGAGCGCGGCATCACCATCAAGGCCCACAGCGTCACCCTTCACTACAACGCGAAGGACGGCAAGACCTACCAGCTGAACTTCATCGATACTCCCGGCCACGTCGACTTCACCTACGAAGTCAGCCGCTCGCTGGCCGCCTGCGAGGGCGCGCTGCTGGTGGTGGATGCCGGCCAGGGTGTCGAGGCGCAGTCGGTGGCCAACTGCTACACCGCCATCGAGCAGGGCCTGGAAGTCATGCCCGTGCTGAACAAGATGGACCTGCCGCAGGCCGATCCGGACCGCGTTAAGGACGAGATCGAAAGCATCATCGGCATCGATGCCACTGACGCCGTGGCCTGCTCCGCGAAGAGCGGCATGGGTGTTGACGAGGTGCTCGAGCGCCTGGTCGCGACCATTCCGCCGCCCGAGGGCGAGATCGAGGCTCCGTTGCAGGCGCTGATCATCGACTCCTGGTTCGACAACTACCTGGGCGTGGTCTCGCTGGTACGTGTCAAGCACGGCCGCGTCAAGAAGGGCGACAAGATCCTGGTGAAGTCCACCGGCAAGGTCCACCAGGTGGACAGCGTCGGCGTCTTCACCCCGAAGCACACCGAGACTCCGGACCTCAAGGCCGGCGAGGTAGGCTTCATCATCGCCGGCATCAAGGAAATTCTGGGCGCGCCGGTGGGCGATACCCTGACCCTGTCCAACACCCCGGACGTGGAAGTACTGCCGGGCTTCAAGCGTATCAAGCCGCAGGTCTACGCCGGCCTTTTCCCGGTCAGCTCCGATGACTTCGAGGACTTCCGCGAAGCCCTGCAGAAACTGACCCTGAACGACGCCGCGCTGCAGTACGAGCCGGAGAGCTCCGAGGCCCTGGGCTTCGGCTTCCGCATCGGCTTCCTCGGCATGCTGCACATGGAGATCATCCAGGAGCGCCTGGAGCGCGAATACGACCTGGACCTGATCACCACCGCGCCGACCGTGATCTTCGAGATCGTGCAGAAGAACGGCGACATCCTTTATGTCGACAACCCGTCCAAGCTGCCGGATATCTCGTCCATCGACGAGATGCGTGAGCCGATCTGCCGTGCCACCATCCTCGTGCCCCAGGAGCACCTGGGCAACGTCATCACCCTTTGCATCGAGAAGCGCGGCGTGCAGCGCGACATGCACTTCCTCAGCGGCCAGGTCCAGGTGATCTACGACCTGCCGATGAACGAGGTGGTGCTGGACTTCTTCGATCGCCTGAAGTCGACCAGCCGCGGCTATGCCTCGCTCGACTACAGCTTCGACCGCTTCGAGCCGGCCAACCTGGTCCGTCTCGACGTGCTGATCAACGGCGAGAAGGTAGACGCCCTCGCTCTGATCGTTCACCGCGACAACGCCCCCTACAAGGGCCGTCAGCTGGTGGAGAAGATGAAAGAGCTGATCCCGCGGCAGATGTTCGACGTGGCGATTCAGGCGGCCATCGGTGGGCAGATCATCGCCCGTTCGACGGTCAAGGCGCTCAGGAAGAACGTGCTGGCCAAGTGCTATGGTGGTGATGTGAGCCGTAAGCGCAAGCTGCTGGAGAAGCAGAAGGCCGGTAAGAAACGGATGAAACAGGTCGGTAGCGTGGAGATTCCGCAGGAAGCCTTCCTCGCCGTGCTCAAAGTGGACAGTTAGATTCTATGACGCTGAATTTCCCGCTGTTGCTGGTGATCGCCGTTGCCGTTTGCGGCGCCCTGGCCCTGGTCGACCTGGTGCTCTTCGCACCGCGTCGCCGAGCCGCCATCTCCGCCTACCAGGGCTCGGTCGCCGAGCCCGATCCGGAAGTGCTGGACAAGCTGAACAAGGAGCCCGTGCTGGTCGAGTACGGCAAGTCCTTCTTCCCGGTGCTGTTCATCGTGCTGGTGCTGCGCTCCTTCCTGGTCGAACCGTTCCAGATTCCGTCCGGCTCGATGAAGCCGACCCTGGAAGTCGGTGATTTCATCCTGGTCAACAAGTTCGCCTACGGCATCCGCCTGCCGGTGCTGGACACCAAGGTGATCCCGGTTGGCGACCCGCAGCGCGGCGATGTGATGGTGTTCCGCTATCCCAGCGACCCGAACATCAACTACATCAAGCGCGTAGTTGGCGTGCCGGGCGACAAGATCCGCTACACCAGCGACAAGCGCCTGTACATCAACGACCAGTTGGTGGCACAGCAACTGCTCGGCGAGGAGCCGGGTAGCCTGGGCAGCGTTACGCTGTTCAAGGAAAAGCTGGGTGACGTCGAACACCTGATCCGCCAGGAGATGACCCGCTACCGCATCGAGCCGGGTCGCGAATGGCAGGTGCCGGCCGGCCATTACTTCATGATGGGCGACAACCGCGACAACTCGAACGACAGCCGCTACTGGAACGATCCGCGCATTCCCAAGGAGCTGCTGGGCATGGTTCCGGACCGCAACATCGTCGGCAAGGCGTTCGCCGTATGGATGAGCTGGCCGGATCCGAAGCTGCACAACCTGCCGAACTTCTCGCGGGTTGGCGTGATTCACTGATTGTGAGATGCGTCGAGCGCCGACCCTGCAGTCGGTGCTAGAACGATAAGGCGGGGCTGCACGCGGGGAGCGGGTCAGCCCCGCTTGCACTTGGAACCGCCACCGGCGGGACATAAGAACCATACCGACAATGAGGTCGCCATGACTTACGCGCATTCGCAGAAGGGGCTGTCGCTGCTGGGCTGGATGGTAGTGCTGGCTATTGTGGCGTTTCTTGCCAGTACGGCGTTCAAGGTCATTCCGCACTACCTGGACTATTACTCCATCGAGAAGGCCATCACCTCGGTGGAAACCGACAAGGCCGCGGAGGTGCGCAGCGTTCCGGAGTTCTACTCTTACGTGGACAAGGCGCTGACCATCAACAACATCCGCGACCTGAAACTGCAGGACGCGATGGACGTGCAGCTGGAAGACAACGAATTCCGCGTGCACCTGAAATATGAAAAACGCGAGCCGCTGATCGAGAACCTCGACCTGGTGGTCCACTTCGACAAAGACTTCCGTGTAAGAACACCGTGAGCAATACCCTGGACCGACTCGAGCGCAAGCTCGGCTACACCTTCAAGGACCAGGACCTGATGGTCCTGGCCCTGACCCACCGCAGCTTCGCCGGGCGCAACAACGAGCGCCTGGAGTTCCTTGGCGACGCCATCCTCAACTTCGTCATCGGCGAGGCGCTGTTCACCCACTTCCCTCAGGCCCGCGAGGGGCAGCTGTCGCGCCTGCGCGCGCGGCTGGTCAAGGGCGAGACCCTGGCCTTGCTGGCCCGTGGTTTCGAGCTGGGCGACTACCTGCGCCTGGGTTCCGGCGAACTGAAGAGCGGCGGCTTCCGTCGCGAGTCGATTCTTGCCGACGCCATGGAAGCGCTGATCGGTGCCATCTACCTGGACACTGGCATGGATTCCGCGCGCGAGCGCATCCTCGCCTGGCTCGGCCCGCAACTGCGCGAGCTGACCCCGGTAGATACCAACAAGGACCCGAAAACGCGCCTGCAGGAGTTCCTGCAATCGCGTGCCTGCGATCTGCCGCGCTACGACGTGGTGGATATCCAGGGCGAACCGCATTGCCGGACCTTCTTCGTCGAGTGCGAAGTGGCCCTGCTGAACGACAAGACCCACGGTCATGGCGGCAGTCGCCGCATCGCCGAGCAGGTGGCTGCCGCCGCCGCTCTGGTGGCCCTGGGCGTGGAGAATGGCCATGACTGAACAACACGACGACCTCAGCCGCTGCGGCTACGTCGCCATCGTCGGCCGCCCCAACGTGGGCAAGTCGACCCTGCTCAACCACATCCTCGGGCAGAAGCTGGCCATCACCTCGCGCAAGCCACAGACCACCCGCCACACCCTGCTGGGCATCAAGACCGAAGGTCCGATCCAGGCCGTGTACGTCGACACCCCCGGCCTGCACAAGGACAACGACAAGGCGCTCAACCGCTACATGAACCGCTCGGCCAGCGCCGCGCTGAAGGACGTCGACGTGGTGATCTTCGTCGTCGACCGTACGCGCTGGACCGATGAGGACCAGATGGTTCTCGATCGCGTGGTGCACGTCACTTGCCCGGTGCTGATCGCGGTGAACAAGGTCGACCGCATGGAAGACAAGGCCGAGCTGCTGCCGCACCTGGCATGGCTCACCGAGCAGCTGCCGAAGGCCGAAGTGGTGCCGATTTCCGCCCAGCACGGGCAGAACCTCGAGCTGCTCGAGCAACTGGTTGCCGAGCGCCTGCCGGAAAGCGAGCACTTCTTCCCGGAAGACCAGATCACCGACCGCAGCAGCCGTTTCCTTGCTGCGGAACTGGTGCGCGAGAAAATCATGCGCCAGCTCGGCGCCGAGCTGCCGTACCAGATCACCGTGGAGATCGAGGACTTCAAGCAGGAAGGCAACGTCCTGCACATCCACGCGCTGATCCTGGTGGAGCGCGAAGGCCAGAAGAAGATCATCATCGGCGACAAGGGCGAGCGCATCAAAAGCATCGGCCAGAACGCGCGCAAGGACATGGAAGTGCTGTTCGACTCCAAGGTCATGCTCAACCTCTGGGTCAAGGTCAAGGGTGGCTGGTCCGACGACGAACGCGCCCTGCGTTCGCTGGGCTACGGCGACCTCTGATATCCATCTGGCAGCCCGCTCCGGCGGGCTGCCTGCCTGAAGGCCGCTCCCGCGCATGAGCCTCGTCAGCGTCCCCCTGCCGTCCTTCATCCTGCACAGCCGTCCCTACAAGGAAACCAGCGCGCTGGTGGACTTCTTCACCCCCGAAGGACGCCTGCGTGCGGTCCTGCGCGGTGCGCGCGGCAAGTCCGGAGCGCTGGCCCGGCCTTTCGTGCCGCTGGAGGCTGAGTTCCGCGGGCGAAGCGAGCTGAAGAACGTCTCGCGCCTGGAAGCCGCCGGCATCCCCAACCTGCTGGCCAGCGAAGCGCTGTTCAGCGGCCTCTATCTGAATGAATTGCTGATCCGCCTGCTGCCGGCGGAAGTCCCGCATCCCGACCTCTTCGAGCACTATCGCGCGACCTTGCCGCTGCTGGCCGCTGGGCGCCCGCTGGAGCCGCTGCTGCGCGCCTTCGAATGGCGCCTGCTGGACGAGCTGGGCTATGGTTTCGCTCTCGATCGGGATATTGTCGGACAATCCGTGGCGCCCCAGGGCCTGTATCGCCTGTTGCCGGACGCCGGACTGGAACCGGTGGGCGAGCTGCAGCCGGGCCTGTTCCACGGCGCCGACCTGCTGGCCATGGCCGAGGCGGACTGGAGCGCTCCCGGTGCCCTGGCCGCAGCCAAGCGCCTGATGCGCCAAGCCCTCGCACCCCATCTCGGCGGCCGGCCGCTGGTCAGCCGCGAACTCTTCATGAATCGTAAGGAGCCTCCCCGTGACTGAAGCCAACCGCATCCTCCTGGGCGTCAACATCGACCACGTGGCCACCCTGCGCCAGGCCCGCGGCACCCGTTACCCGGATCCGGTGAAGGCGGCGCTGGACGCCGAGGAAGCCGGCGCCGACGGCATCACCGTGCACCTGCGCGAAGACCGCCGGCACATCCAGGACCGCGATGTGCGTGTGCTCGCCGAAGTGCTGCAGACGCGCATGAACTTCGAGATGGGTGTCACCGAGGAAATGATGGCCTTCGCCGAGATCATCCGTCCGGCGCACGTCTGCCTGGTCCCGGAAACCCGCCAGGAGCTGACTACCGAGGGTGGCCTGGATGTCGCCGGGCAGGAAGCGCGCATTCACGCCGCGGTGCAGCGTCTGGCCGCTGCCGGCTGTGAAGTGTCGCTGTTCATCGATGCCGATCCGCGGCAGATCGAGGCGTCCGCCCGCATCGGCGCACCGGCTATCGAGCTGCACACCGGCCGTTATGCGGACGCCCACAGCGTCGCTGAAACCGCCCTGGAGCTGGCGCGCATCCGTGACGGCGTGGAGTTCGGCCTGTCCCATGGGCTGATCGTCAACGCCGGTCATGGCCTGCACTACCACAATGTCGAGCCGGTGGCGGCGATTGCCGGAATCAACGAGTTGAACATCGGCCACGCGCTGGTGGCCCACGCGCTGTTCGTTGGCTTCAAGCAGGCGGTGGCGGAGATGAAGGCGCTGATCGTGGCAGCGGCCAACCGCTGAGCTCGCGATTCTGGGTCCCCGCGTTCGCGGGGATGACGCCAGGAAGCGTGAGCCTCGAATCCGTCATTCCCGCGAACGCGGGAACCCAGATAACTGTCAGGGCTTGCGCGCCACCAGTGTGGCGCGCAGCGGCGCCGGCAGGCCTTCGATGGTGCGGCTGTGGTCGTGCGGATCGAGGAACTCCGGCAGCGACTGGTAGCGCATCCACTGGGTCGAGCGCTGCTCTTCCACGGTGGTGTGGCTTTGGTCGACGCAACGAACGTCGCTGAAACCGGCACGGCGAAGCCACAGCTCCAGTGCCGGCACCGAGGGCAGGAACCAGACGTTACGCATCTGCGCGTAGCGGTCTTCCGGCACCAGCACGGTGTTTACGTCGCCTTCCACCACCAGAGTTTCCAGCACCAGTTCACCACCACGGCGCAGGCAGTCCTTGAGCGCGTAGAGGTGGTCGATGGGCGAGCGGCGGTGATAGAGAACGCCCATGGAAAACACGGTATCGAAGCCTTCCAGCTTCTCCGGCAGCTCTTCCAGCGTCAGCGGCAGGTGCCAGGCCGGCAGGTCCGGCAGATAACGCTTCATCGCCAGGAATTGGCAGAAGAAAAGCCAGTTCGGATCGACGCCCACCACGCTGCGCGCGCCGGCGCCGAGCATGCGCCACTGGTAGTAGCCGTTGCCGCAACCGACATCGAGGATGCGCTTGCCGGCCAGGTCCAGGTGCGGCGAGACGCGCTCCCATTTCCAGTCCGAGCGCCATTCGGTGTCGATGTGCACGCCGAACACGTCGAACGGCCCTTTGCGCCACGGGATCAGGCCTTGCAGGGCACTGCGCAGCGTATGGCGGGTCGCGTCGTCGCAATCGCCTTCCAGGGCGAAATGCTCGGCCAGCTCCACGATTTGCGTACGAATCTCGGGCAGTTGGTCGACCGCGCCGAGCCAGCGCTCCAGGTCGCCATGGCCGTCTTCGATTTTGGCGGCGAGTTGCCCGGCGAGGGATTCGCTCCAGGCTTGCAGGGGCGTGCCGGCCAGTTCCCGGCAGAGGCTGTCGAGGGCGAAGCGTTCGATCATGGCAGGGCGATCAGCGAGGCGAAGTTCAGGCACTGGAACCACAGCACCACCTTGGAGAAACCGGCTTGCGCGAGGCGCTCTCGGTGCTCCTCGAGGGTGTCGGGGCGCATCACGTTCTCGATGGCGGTGCGTTTCTGGGCGATTTCCAGTTCGCTGTAGCCATTGGCGCGCTTGAAGTCCAGGTGCAGTTCATTGAGCAGTTCGTGCTCCGCGGCGTCGGCGAAGCGCAGTTTTTCCGAGAGGATCAGCGCGCCGCCGGGCAGCAGGGCCTGGCGGATGCGCTGCAGCAGTTCCAGACGACGCTCCGGCTCGATGAACTGCAGGGTGAAGTTCAGCGCCACCAGGGCGCAGGGCTGGAAGTCCATCTGCAGGATGTCCGCTTCCACCAATTCGGCGGGCAGCAGCTCCTGGTACATGGCGTCCTGTGCGCTGAGGTATTCACGGCAGCGGGCGAGCATGGCGGCGGAGTTGTCTACGCCGATCACCCGGCAACCGTCGGTCTTCACGTGGCGGCGCAGCGCCTGGGTCACTGCGCCCAGCGAGCAGCCCAGGTCGTAGAGCCGGCTGCCCGGCTGGGCGAAGCGCGCGCCGAGCACGCCGATGTTCTCGACGATGGTCGGGTAGCCCGGCACCGAGCGCTTGATCATGTCCGGGAAGACGCGCGCCACATCCTCGTTGAAGGTGAAGTCGGCGACGTGGTCCAGGGGCTGGGAGAAGATGCGATCAGATTCGCTCACGCGAAGGGCCTCGGTACGGATGCTGCGGAAAGCCGGCGGACTGCCAGGGGTGGCGCCGGGTGCGCATTGTAGCCGAGCAGGGCGGTCGGCCCAACCGTCGGGCGACGGGGGCTGGGGTTACTTGAGCTGGTCGGAGAAGTATTCGCCGGCGCCTTGCAGCGGGCCGAGGGGGTTCTTCTTGTCTTCGACGCGGCGGATGTTCGGTTCGCCGTTGCTGACCTTGTGCACCACCACATCGTCGATCAGCACGAACACCGGACGGAACGACCAGCCCTGGACCTGGCGGCGCTTGCGGAAGTTGAACAGGTCGGCCCAGAAGCTGCCGACGCGCTGGCTGTCGGTCTTGCTGAAGTCGAAGGAGTAACCGATGCAACGATCCTTGGCCTGCAGGCAGGTCACCAGGCCGTCCGGCAGGTAGTCGATGGGAATGTTCGGCTGTACGAAGAGCAGACGCACGTCGATGAACGAGAGCATCTTGGCGTTGCCTTGGCTCAGCGGATCGAAGCCCAGGCTGAGGAGCTGGGAGCGCGTGGTCCTGCCGGGCACGACCTGTTCGTAGCGGTGCTGGGCATCCTGGTAATCGAGGAACGGCGACTGCACTTCTGCACGTTCGCTGGGCAACAGGCTGCCGCACGCGGAAAGCATCAAACAGGCGCACAGCACTACCATCAAACGGACTTCAGCACGCATGAAACGTCTCCATTCGATACTTCCGAGTACCTTGATCTATAGACGATGGGGCGTGTACCTGCCGGACTTTTCTTCGGATGGTCCGCATCAGTCGACAGATACCAGATAGCCGCGCATCAGAGGCTCCCAGGCGCCGCTTTCACGCATGCGGCGCAGGCCCTGGTCTAGCGCTTCGAGTCGCGCCGCCGCGTCTTTCAGGTGCGGGCTGAGGGCGACGTACATGGGGCGTTTGTGCGGTAGGCCGCCCGCGCTGCGAACCTGCTTGTCGAGATGCTGCCGATGCAGGTAGCGGTCGACGATGCGATGGTCCTCGACCAGCACATCGATGCGTCCGAGCAGCAGCTTCTGCAGATTGCGCTCGAGCACGCGTTCGCCACTGAGCACCTGCACCTGCTCAGGGGCGTCGAGGTGGCTGTCGCGCCAGGCGTCGAGTTGCGGGCCGTAGGAGTAGCCCTGGACCAGGCCGATCTTCAGGCTGTCCAGCGAGGCCGGGCCGCGGTACTGCCAGGCACTGTCGGCACGGGTGTAGAAGCGCATTTCCACCCAGCCGATGGGTTCGCGGCCGATCAGCAGGCCTTCGGCCTCCTCGGCGTAGGCGCCGATCACGCCGTCGAGTTGGCCGTCGCGGGCCATCTGCAGGGCGCGTGACCAGGGCAGCGATTGGACTTCGGGGGTTTCGGGCAGCAGGTGCCTCAGGCCCTCGACCAGGTAACCGGGCTTGTTGGGTGTCTCCGGGCAGAGGTACGGACACCAGTCGTCGCCGCCCAGGCGCAGGGGTTCGGCGACGGCGCCCAGGGCGGCTGTACAGAGCAGGGAAGCGATGGCGGATCGCAGCATGGATTGCTCACGTGGCGGATTCCGACAGCGAGTATGGCAGAGCCCTACGCCCGAAACTAACCGAGGCAGCTATGCCGAGCTGGCCTAGCCAGTAGGTGATCATGATGGCGTAGCCGGAGCCGTCGAAGGCGTCCAGGAAGCGGCTGATGCCGATCATGCTGTCGGACAGCATGAACAGCAGCGCCCCGCTGGCGGCCAACCAGGCGCTGGGTGAGATGGGCGTGGCGAGGCGGGCCAGGGCGCGCCAGAGCATGCTGCTGATGGTCAGGCTGTAGAGGGCGATGGGCAGGCGCAGTTCGCCCAATCCGTGGCTGTCGAGAAGCAGGAACAGGCCGATGCCGGGCAGGGCCGCGCAGACCAGAGCCAGTGGGGCGAGTCGCCGCGTTTCGCCGAGGTAGGCGACCAGGTAGGCGACATGGGCGAGCAGGAAGGCGGCGAGCCCTGGGACGAAGGCGTTGAGCGGCCATTCGAGCAGAATGTCGCCGAGCAGCGAGAGGCCCAGGCCGAGCAGAATCCAGCGGCGGTAGGCCGAGGGGTTTGCGGCGCCAACCCAGAGGAGCAGGACGAGGATTGGTAGCGGTTTGCTCAGCATGCGCAGCCAGGGCAGATCCAGCGCCATGCCGAGCAGGTGAGCGAGGCTGCCGAGAACGGCCAGGGGCAGTAGCCAGCGCATGTGCGACTCCTTGTCGGTCAGGAGTCGCCAACATGCCGCAATCGGTGGGGAGGCGCCCAGGCCGGGCGCGTCAGACCGGGTGGTATTTGGCGTCTTGCTCAGCGCGCGCTGATGGCGCAGTCGAAGGTGCGCTCGGGGGCGACTTCGGGTTCCCAGGGGCGGTGGTAGATCAGCTGCAGATGGTCCTCGCCGGTGCCGGCGACGCGAAAGCGCCAGGTGGACTCGCCCGCACTGCCGACCACGCCGGCGTCCTCGGGGTTGTTGTAGACCTCGGGGCCGAGGCTGTGGAGGACGCTAGCCGCCGGATTGCGGATCTCCCAGCGGAAGCCGGTGGTGGGATTGCTCGGCAGCATCAGCACCAGTTCCTGGCCCTGGTGCAGTTTCAGCGGTTTGCAGTCGTGCTCGCTTTCCAGGCTGACCACCGGCTTCTGGCCGGCGCAACCGGCGAGCAACAGCAGGGACAGGGGAAGCAACAGGCGGGGCGACGGCATGACGGCTCCTCGGGCGAGTTCGAATTGGGCCCGAGGATAGCGCAAAGGCCGGGAGGGTTGGCTAGCTCGACGTGCCGTAGGAGCAACTGTCCTTTGGGCTCCCGCGTTCGCGGGAGAGACGAGAAAAGGTGCACGCTTTTCATCGTCTTCCCCGCGAACGCGGGGACCCAGAAGAAATGTACAAGCGGATCTCATCCGCGAATCGCGAGCATCGCGGACAAGGTCCGCTCCTACAGCGCGGCTGGTCCTCAGGCGGGGAACAGCACCTTGGCCACATCGATGAAGCGCCGGGCGAAGTGCACGGTCAGGTCTTCCTTGAGGTAGTCCGGCAGTTCCGCGAAGTCGCCGCGGTTGGCTTCCGGGAGGATCAGCTCATGGATCTTCTGCCGACGCGCCGCGATCACCTTCTCGCGAACCCCTCCGATCGGCAGTACCTGGCCGGTGAGAGTCAGCTCGCCGGTCATGGCCACGCCTTTCTTCGGCGCCTGGTTGCGCGCCAGGGAGAGCAGGGCACTGGCCATGGTGATGCCGGCGCTCGGGCCATCCTTGGGCGTGGCGCCCTCGGGCACGTGCAGGTGGACGAAAGCCTGGTCGAAGAAGCTCGGGTCGCCGCCGTATTTCTTCAGGTTGGCGGTGACGTAGCTGTAGGCGATCTCCGCCGATTCCTTCATCACATCGCCCAATTGGCCGGTGAGCTTGAAGCCGCGGTTGAGCGTGTGGATACGCGTCGCTTCGATCGGCAGCGTCGCGCCGCCCATGCTGGTCCAGGCCAGCCCGGTGATCACGCCGATGCCCGAGAGCAGCTGCTCGGTGCGGAACACCGGCATGCCCAGGTAATCCTCCAGGTCCTTGGCGCCGATCTTCACCGTCGCCTCGGGATCTTCCAGCAGTTTCACCACCGACTTGCGCACCAGCTTGCCGAGCTGCTTCTCCAGCTGGCGCACGCCGGCTTCGCGGGCATAGCCCTCGATCACCGCGCGCAGGGCTGCGTCGTTGATCGACAGGCGGCTCTTCGGCACGCCGGCCTTCTCCAGCTGCTTGGGCCACAGGTGGCGCTTGGCGATGGCCAGCTTCTCCTCGCCGATGTAGCCGGAGAGGCGGATCACTTCCATGCGGTCGAGCAGCGGCCCTGGAATCGAATCCAGGGTGTTCGCCGTGCAGACGAAGAGCACCTTGGACAGGTCCAGGCGCAGGTCCAGGTAGTGATCGAGGAACTCGACGTTCTGCTCGGGATCGAGGGTTTCCAGCAGCGCCGAGGCCGGGTCGCCCTGGTAGCTGGCGCCGAGCTTGTCGATCTCGTCGAGCATGATCACCGGGTTCATCACCTCGACGTCCTTCAGCGCCTGCACCAGCTTGCCGGGCAGGGCGCCTATGTAGGTGCGGCGGTGGCCCTTGATCTCGGCCTCATCGCGCATGCCGCCGACGCTGAAGCGGTAGAACGGCCGGCCAAGGCTCTCGGCGATGGACTTGCCGATACTGGTCTTGCCCACGCCCGGCGGGCCGACCAGCAGCACGATGGAGCCGGCGATCTCGCCCTTGAAGGCACCCACGGCGAGGAATTCGAGGATGCGATCCTTGACGTCTTCCAGGCCCGAATGATGGCGGTCGAGCACCTTGCGCGCATGCTTGAGGTCGAGCTTGTCCTTGCCCAGTACGCCCCAGGGCACCGAGGTGGCCCAGTCGAGGTAGTTGCGGGTAACCGCGTATTCCGGCGAGCCGCTCTCGAGGATCGATAGTTTGTTGAGCTCCTCATCGATGCGCTTGCGCGCCTGTTCGGGGAGGATCTTGCCGTCCAGGCGGGCGCGGAACTCGTCCGCATCGGCGCTCTTGTCGTCCTTGGTGATGCCCAGTTCCTGCTGGATGGTCTTGAGCTGTTCCTTGAGGAAGAACTCGCGCTGGCGCTCGCCGATCTTGCGATTGACCTCGGCGGACAGCTCCTTCTGCAGGCGCGCCACCTCCACTTCCTTGCGCAGCAGCGGCAGGACCTTCTCCATCCGCTTGAGCATCGGCACCGTGTCCAGCACCTCCTGCAACTCGCTGCCCGGCGCGGTGGTCAGGGCGGCGGCGAAGTCGGTGAGCGGCGACGGGTCGTTGGGGTTGAAGCGGTTCAGGTAGTTCTTCAGCTCTTCGCTGTACAGCGGGTTGAGCGGCAGCAGTTCCTTGATCGCGTTGATCAGCGCCATGCCGTAGGCCTTGACCTCGTCGCTGGCGTCGGCGGGGGTGTGCGGATAGTCCACTTCGACCAGGAAGGGCGGGCGGTGGCGCTTGATCCAGCCGCGGATGCGCACACGCGACAGACCCTGGGCGACGAACTGCAGCTTGCCGCCCTCGCGGCTGGCGTGGTGCACGCGCACCAGGGTGCCGTGCTCGGGCAGGGTGTTCGGATCGAAGTGGCGCGGGTCTTCCGGCGGGTTGTCCATGAAGAACAGCGCCAGGCTGTGGTGGTCGGTCTTGGCCACCAGCTCCAGGGTTTCCGCCCAGGGTTCTTCGTTGACGATCACAGGCAGCACCTGGGCCGGGAAGAACGGGCGGTTATGGATCGGGATGACGTAGACGGTGGTCGGCAGATTCTGGCCGGGCAGCGCCAGGCTGGTGGCGTTGACCTCCTCGGCGCTGTGAATGTCGTGAATCTCGTCGTGGTCGCTCATGAGGCACCTGACTGATTGAACATGACAGTCTAGATGGGGAATCCTCCGACGCCTTTCAATGCCTGTTCCGATGCCGCTGTTGCCAAAGATGTCGTATGGACGACGGCCGCTGGGCAGGTCCGGCTATCTCCGTTAGAGTGCGCGCCCAACCCGCGCAGCCGTCCGCCATGCTGGAAACCCGCGTCGCTCAACTGTCAGAACAGTCTCACGCCCACGCTCACGTGCATCACCAGCTGGTGATGTCGCTGGCCGGGCGTGCCGCGTTCGAAGTGGACGGGAAGGGCGGCGAGGTCTGCCCGATGCGCGCCTGCCTGGTTCCCGGCGAGGCTGGGCATGCGTTCGCCGGCGTTGGCGACAACCGCATGCTGATCGTCGATCTCGACCCGCAGGACGGCGCCGACGAAGAGCGCGAAATGCTGGCCCGGCTATTCGACAGGCCGCGCTATCCGACCCTGGACGCCGATCTGCAGAGCCTGCTCGGCTGCGCTGGCGCAGAGCTCGAACGCCATGGCCGTGATCCGCTTTTGGCGCGCGCCTTGGGTGGCGCGCTGATCCGGGCCCTGCATCTTCGGCTGATTGACGAACGGGCGCCGGAACCTGGCGGCCCGTTGGATCTGCAGCGCCTGGATGCGCATATGCGGGCCAACCTTGGTCGGCGCATCTGCATTGCCGAGTTGGCTCAGCTCGCCTGCCTGAGCCCCAGCCATTTCCACGCGCAGTTCAAGGACAGCGTTGGCCTGACGCCGCACCAATACCTGCTCAAGTTGCGCCTGGACTGCGCCGCACGGCTGCTACGGGAAAGCGATCTCTCGCTGGTGCGGGTCGCCGGCGAATGCGGTTTCTCCAGCCAGAGCGCGCTGACCACCGCAATGCGCCGTCACCTGGGACTGACACCGGGCGCCCTGCGTCGGGGCTGAAAAGGTCCTGGTGCAGGCGTTAGCTGCGGGAGTCTACTGCCACGCTGCCTTCGGCCTTGAACAGCACCAGATGGTCGGCGGCGACGCTGATGCCGACCTCGTCGCCCGGCTGGTGGTCGGCGTGGCTGGGGAAGATGGATTCCAACTGCGTCCCCGTGGGTAGCTGCAGGCGGTACAGGGTCGCCGCGCCAAGGAAAGACTTGCCAACGATCCGCGCCTTCAGCGGGCCTTGCGGAGCATGCACGAGATCGTCGGGGCGCAGCAGCACATCCACTGCACTGCCAGCCGGCAGTCCATAGGCTCGGTTGCCGCGCAGCACGCCGAGTTCGGTCTGCACGCTTTCCGGATCGAGCATCTGCCCGCGGATGAAGTAGCCCTGGCCGATGAAGCTGGCGACGAAGGGCGTCTGCGGCTCGTGGTAGAGGTTGTAGGGCGTGTCCCACTGCTCCAGATGACCCTGCTTGAACACGCCGACGTGGTCGCTGACGGCGAAGGCTTCCTCCTGGTCGTGAGTCACCAGCACCGCGCTGGTACCGCGCGCCTTGAGGATGTCGCGCACCTCGTGGCTGAGCTTGCGGCGCAGTTCCACGTCGAGGTTGGAGAAGGGTTCGTCGAGCAGCAGCAACAGCGGCTCGGGCGCCAGAGCGCGGGCCAGCGCCACACGTTGCTGCTGGCCGCCGGACAGCTCGTGGGGATAGCGCCGGCCTAGCTTGTCGAGTTTCACCAGTTCCAGCAGTTCCCGGACGATGCGCTGGCGCTCGGGGTGCTTGCGGATGCCGAAGGCGACGTTGTCCTCCACGGTCAGGTGGGGGAACAGCGCGTAGTCCTGGAACACCATGCCGATGCGGCGCTTCTCCGGTGCGAGGGTGAAACCGGTGCGCGAAATGACTTCGCCGGCCAGGCCGATCTCGCCAGCCTGCACCGGCTCGAAACCGGCGATGGCACGCAGCGTGGTGGTCTTGCCGCATCCCGAGGGGCCGAGCAGGCAACCGATGTCGCCGGCGTTCAGGTGCAGGCTGACGTCCTGCACCACGCGTTGTTGCCCATAGCCACAGGAGAGGTTTCTGAGTTCGAGCAACAGCGATGTGGTCATGGGGCGGGCCGTGTAAGCAAAAGCGGAGGCGGGGAGTTTACACGCGGCGAATGAGAATTACTCGCCGCTGGCTCCATGGCGAGGCGATGCGCCGCACGGAGAGCCAGGCTCCGTGCGGTCGAGCAGGGTATGGAAGGTCAGGCGTAGTGGGCGTGTTCGACCAGCAGTTCAAGCAGGGCCTTCTGCGCGTGCAGTCGGTTCTCGGCCTGGTCCCAGGCGACCGAACGCGGGTCGTCCAGCAGGTCTTCGCTGATTTCTTCGCCGCGGTGTGCCGGCAGGCAGTGCATGAACAGCACGTCCGCGGCGGCATGGTCGAGCAGTTCGCGGGTCACCTGGTACGGACGGAAGGTACGCAGGCGCGCCGCCGCTTCGTCTTCCTGGCCCATGGAAGCCCAGACGTCGGTGCTCACCAGGTGCGCGCCGGCCACGGCTTCGCGCGGGTCGCGGAAGATGCGCACACGCTCGCCCGCCTGGGCCAGCAGCGCTGCATTGGGTTCGTAGCCGTCCGGGCAGGCCACGTGCAGCTGGAAGTCGAAGCGAATGGCCGCCTCGATGTAGCTGTTACACATGTTGTTGCCGTCGCCGATCCAGGCCACCGTCTTGCCGGCGATGCTGCCGCGGTGCTCGTGGAACGTCTGCATATCGGCCAGCAACTGGCAGGGGTGCAGGTCGTCGGAGAGGCCGTTGATCACCGGCACGCGGGAGTTGGCGGCGAACTCGGTGAGATTGCTGTGGGCAAAGGTGCGGATCATTACCGCATCGACCATCCGCGACATCACTTTCGCCGCATCGGCGATCGGCTCGCCACGCCCCAGCTGGGTGTCGCGCGGGGACAGGAAGATTGCCTGGCCGCCGAGCTGGATCATGCCGGCTTCGAAGGAGATACGCGTACGCGTCGAGGCCTTCTCGAAGATCATGCCCAGTACACGGTTCTTCAGCGGTTCGTAGAGCACGCCTCGATCGCGCAGGTCCTTCAGCTCGCTGCCACGGCGGATCAGACCGAGGAGTTCGTCGGTCGTGTAATCCAGCATCGAGAGGAAGTGCCTAGCGTTCATGATTCAGTACCTACTACTTATTCTCTGTTTGCGACCGAGGGTCTGGCCGGCTTTTCGAGAAAAAACGGACTGAACCTGCGGCCTGACCGCATGCAGCGGAAATTTAGGGGGAGGGCGCGATCCTATAAGGAAATTACGCATTCACGCAAGTTTGCCCCGGGGGCGGCGCCGAGCCCAGGAAATGACCAGGGTCATGGCCGCAGCTGCCATTTAAATGTATGGCTGAAACTGCAGGAAATTTCTGATGATTTTCGGCGATTTAGCCTACATCGAGATGTTGCGGGTAATTGATAGCTTCTCGCCGCCATCGATTCCGGTGGCCAGTCAATGGAGAAGCATTCAATGAAGAAACTCTGGATGAGCGCCGTAGTAGCCGCGGTGATCGCGACCGCCAGCGGTTGCACCAGCTACAACGTCAACCAGCCCACCGCACCGATCGACGGTTCGGTGAAAACCGATCTGAAGGCCGATGTGAAGGTAGGCGAGCCGATCAGCGGCCAGTCCTCGATCAACATCCTCTTCGGTTTCCTCAAGCTCGGCGGCGACAGCCAGTTCGCCGATGGCGTGACCTACGGCGGCTCCGATGGCGGCTCCATGCTGAATGCATTCGACCCGGTGTCCAGCGCCAAGTCCGCAGCGGCCTTCAAGGCGGTCAAGACCTCCGGCGCGGACCTGATCGTGGCCCCGCGCTACGAGGTCACCGTGCAGGACTTCTTCCTGTTCAAGAAGGTCAACGTCAAGGTCACCGGTAACAAAGGCAACATCAACGGCATTCACTGATGTCGTCGCGGCCGGCGCCCTCCCGTAGCCGGTCGCGTTCCCCTGGTTGGCGGGCCGGCTGTATTCCGGCCCGACTTCCCGCCTATATCCCCTGATTCACTGCGCTTAGGCTTGTGGCGTTAGTCCCACGGGCATTCCATAGTTCGTCTTCTGAGCAACGACTGGCCTTCGAAGGCCGGCGGAACAACAAGAGGCGAGCCATGAGCAAGATCCTCCACCACCGTGCATGCCACCTGTGCGAAGCCATCTGCGGCCTGACCATCGAGACAGAAGGCGAGCAGATCCTGTCGATCAAGGGCGATGCCCAGGACAGCTTCAGCCGCGGCCATATCTGCCCCAAGGCAGTAGCGCTGCAGGACATCCAGAACGACCCCGATCGACTACGCCAACCCATGCGCCGGGTTGGCAATGAATGGCAGGCAATTTCCTGGGATGACGCATTCGACCTGGTCGCCACGCGCCTGGCCGACATTCGTGAGCGCCACGGCAACAACGCGGTAGCCGTGTACCAGGGCAATCCCAGCGTGCACAACTACGGGTTGATGACGCACAGCAACTACTTCCTGGGCCTGCTGAAAACGCGTAACCGCTACTCCGCCACTTCGGTGGACCAACTGCCGCATCACCTCGTCAGCCTGCAGATGTTCGGCCATGGCTTGCTGATCCCGATTCCAGACATCGACCACACCGACTTCATGCTGATCCTCGGCGGCAATCCGTTGGCTTCCAACGGCAGCATCATGACCGTGCCGGACGTGGAAAAACGCCTGAAAGCGCTGAAGGCGCGCGGCGGGCGCCTGGTGGTGGTCGACCCGCGGCGGACCGAGACCGCGACCATTGCCGACCAGCACCTGTTCGTCCGCCCCGGCCAGGATGCCGCGCTGCTGCTCGGCATCCTCGACGTGCTCTTCAGCGAAGGGCTCACCCGTGACAGCCACCTGCCTGCGGCAGGCTTGGACGAAGTGCGAGAGGCGCTGGCGCCTTTCGGCGTCGAGGCCATGGCTCCGCGTTGCGGCGTACCGGCGGATGAAATCCGTCAGCTGGCGCGTGAATTCGCCGCCGCCGACAAGGCGGTGTGCTACGGACGGATGGGCGTCTCCACCCAGCGCTTCGGCACTCTCTGCCAGTGGCTCGTGCAGTTGATCAACCTGGTCACCGGCAATCTCGACCGGGTCGGCGGCAGCCTCTGCACGACGCCGGCGGTCGATCTGGTGGCGACCACTTCCGGCGGCGCCTTCAACCGCTGGCAGAGCCGGGTGTCCGGTCTGCCGGAATACGGCGGCGAGCTGCCGGTCGCCGCGCTGGCCGAGGAGATGCTCACCGAAGGGGAAGGGCAGATCCGCGCGCTGGTCACCGTGGCCGGCAATCCGGTGCTTTCCACGCCCAATGGCCGACGCCTGGAGCAGGCGCTGGACGGGCTGGAGTTCATGCTCAGCATCGACCTCTACATCAACGAGACGACCCGTTACGCGGACATCATCCTGCCGCCGACCGCGCCGCTGGAGCACGACCACTACGACACGACTTTCAACGTGTTCGCGGTGCGCAACGTCACCCGTTTCAACGAGGCGGTGCTGCCCAGGCCCGATGGTGCGCTGCACGACTGGGAGATCTTCGTCGGCCTGGCCAAGGCCTATGCCGCGCGCACTGGCGCCGAGCTGAAACCGACGCTGGCACCGGAGCAGATGATCGACATGGGCCTGCGCTTCGGTCCCTACGGCGACTCCAGCGAGCACAAGCTCAACCTGGCTCGCCTGCGCGAGCACCCGCACGGCCTTGATCTGGGGGCGCTGCGGCCGAACCTGGCGGCGCGCCTGAAGACAGCAAGCCGCAAAGTGGAGGCGGCTCCGGAGCTGCTCCTGGCTGACTTGAAGCGCTTCGCTGACACTCAGGCGCCGACGGACGGCCAACTGCTGCTGATCGGTCGGCGGCACGTGCGCAGCAACAACTCCTGGATGCACAACTATCACCGCCTGGTGAAGGGCAAGCCGCGCTATCAGCTGCTGATGCATCCGCAGGACCTGGCGCACCGTGGCCTGGTCGATGGTCAGCGGGTCCGGGTGCGGTCGCGCGTCGGCAGCATCGAGGTCGAAGTGGCTGCCAGCGACGAGGTGATGGCGGGGGTAGTCAGCCTTCCGCATGGCTGGGGACATGCCCGGCCGGGCGTCCAGTTGTCCATCGCAGCGGAGCAGGGCGGCGCCAGTGCGAACGATCTCACCGACGAGCGTTACCTCGACGCGCTCTCTGGAAACGCCGCGCTGAACGGCGTGCCGGTGGAGGTGGAGGCCGCCTGAGTGCGCTTTCGGCAAAGCCGAGCGTAGCTCTCGGCTTTGCAGTACAATGCGCGCTACCGTGCCGGCCATCGCTGGGTCGGATCAGTATCTGATAGTTCAGCCGAGGAAGTTCATGGATATCATCGATACCATCAAAGAGCAGATCGCCAACAACCCTGTCCTGCTGTACATGAAGGGCTCGCCGAATGCTCCGCAGTGCGGCTTCTCGGCCCGTGCTGCACAGGTTCTGATGGCTTGCGGCGAGAAATTCGCCTACGTCGACATCCTGCAGAACCCGGAAATCCGCGCCAACCTGCCCAAGTACGCCAACTGGCCGACCTTCCCGCAACTGTGGGTGGGCGGTGAGCTGGTCGGCGGTAGCGACATCCTGGCCGAGATGTTCGAGAAGGGCGAACTGCAGCCGCTGATCAAAGACGCCGTAGGCAAGGCCAACGCCTGAGTCTTTCGTGCTGTCGCACAAAGCCCCGCTCCGGCGGGGCTTTGTTTTTGGGGTGATTGAAATGACCGAGCAATCGCGAGCCAACGCGGCGCGCTGGGCGTGTGGCTACTGCTTCGCCATGGGCGGAATGGTGCATGGCAGCCTGATGGGACGGGTTCCGGCGCTCAAGAGCATGACCGGCGTGGACGAGCAGGAGCTCGGCCAAGCCCTGTTGGGTGCAGGGTTCGGTGCGCTGCTGGCATTCGTCTTCGCTGGAGCGCTGGTGCGCCGTTATGGCAGCCGGGCGATTACCGTTGCTTCTGGGCTGGCGTTGATGGCGTGCTTCCCCTTGCTGGGGCTGGCGCAGAACGTCTGGTACCTGGCAGCGGGTCTGCTGTTGGTCGGCCTGACCTTCGCGACCATGGACGTGGCGATGAATACCCAGGCCGTCGAGGTGGAGAGGCGCCTTGGGCGCCCGTGCATCTCCGGTCTGCATGGCATGTACAGCCTTGGCGGCCTTGTAGGTGCCGTCGGCGCAGCAGCGTTCGCTGGCCTGGCTCCGATCTGGCACTTCACGCTGCTGGCGGTGCTTGCTGTGGCGATCCTGCCGTTCTTCGCTCGCCACCTGTTCGAAGGTCGGCCCAAGCCCAAGGAGGAAGAGGCGCCAGCCCAACGCGGCTGGCGCCTGCCGCCACCGGCCTTGATCGGTCTTGGCTTGCTGACGCTGTGCGCTTTCGTATCCGAAGGCGCCGTCGCCGACTGGGGCGCGTTGCTCTTGCACCAGGTGATGGGCGCCTCCGAGCGGGTCGCTGCGCTGGGCTTTGCCGCGTTCTCCGCGACCATGGTGATGGGGCGCCTGTTCGGCGATCGCCTGCGGGTGCGTTTCGCTGACGAGACGCTGGTGCGCACGCTGGCGCTGCTGGCCTGCGCGGGCATGCTGCTGGCGCTGTTCAGCCCGTGGGTCGCCAGTGTGATCGCCGGCTTTGCTTTGGTAGGTGCGGGGTTGTCGGTGGTGGTTCCGATTCTGATCGGCGCCGCAGGCAATCGGCCTGGTGTCGAACCTTCCCGCGGAGTCGCCGCGGTAGCGTCGTTCGGTTATGGCGGCTTGCTGCTGGGGCCGCCGTTGATTGGCTTCCTAGCCGAACACGTGGGGCTGCGTTTGTCTCTGCTGGTGGTGATCGGGCTTTGCGCGGGGCTGGCGCTGCAGGCGCGGCTGGTGCGTCGCCCCGAAAAGGTGGGGTAGGAAAGCAAAGGGGCGCCGAATGGCGCCCCTTTTTACATCAATCGTCTTCGTGCATGTGCGACTGCAGGTAGTTCTCCAGGCCGACCTTCTGGATCAGGCCGAGCTGGGTTTCCAGGTAGTCGATGTGCTCTTCCTCGGACTCGAGGATGTCCTTGAGCAGGTCGCGGCTGACGTAGTCATGCACGCTTTCGCAATGGACGATGGCGTCGCGCAGGTCCTTGGCCGCCTTGAGCTCGAGGTTCAGGTCGCACTGCAGCATTTCCTGTGTGTTCTCGCCAATCAGCAGCTTGCCCAGGTCCTGGAGGTTCGGCAGGCCTTCGAGGAAGAGGATGCGCTCGATGAGCTTGTCCGCATGCTTCATCTCGTCGATCGACTCCTCGTACTCGTGCGCGCCGAGGCGCTTCAGGCCCCAGTCGTTCCACATGCGCGAGTGCAGGAAATACTGGTTGATGGCGATCAGCTCGTTACCGAGGACCTTGTTCAGATGCTGGATGACTTTCTTGTCGCCTTTCATGCCGAGTCCTGCCGTGCGGGGTGGGGAGGTTGAAAAGTGTGGTCCTCTTATAACTTCAAGTCAAACGTAAGTGATTGAATTCGTTATGAAAAGGAATATGAATACGAATGCTTTCACTCTGCGATTAAGCGATAAGTCGTTGAAATTCAGGCACAAAAAAACCGGGCTGGAGCCCGGTTTCGTTTGCTCATGCCTAATCGGCATGAATCAGTTGGCAGCGTAGGCCAGCGAGTAGTTCATCGTCTGCGTGCTTTGCAGCTCGCCCAGGGTCTCGCGGACCACCTGTTTGGCGAGGCAGGCGCATTTCCCGCACTGGGTGCCGACGCCGGTGCTGTCGCGCACTTCACGGTAGCTGCAGCAACCTTCATAGATCGCTTCGCGGATCTGGGTATCGGTGACACCTTGGCAGAGGCAGACGTACATGGTGGCTACTACTAAGTAATGGGTTGTTGGTGGCGATACTAATGTTAATGAGAATGATTGTCAAAGTTCATTGGTCGGGTATTCCAAAGGAGACCGATTAGCGTTTTCAAACAAGGACTTGCGTGGCGGAGGGGACGGCTGCCACTGGGCGCGGGCGGGAGCTGCAGTGTATGATGCCGGGCCAATTTAGGGCTGCGCAGCACGCCCGGCAAGGCTTCCAGCAAGCCAGCCGACGGACTGCAGGCCACTCCGACCTCACCCTTCAAGGAGACATGGAATGAGCGTACTCGTAGGTAAGAAAGCGCCCGACTTCAACGTACCGGCTGTACTGGCCAGCGGCGAGATCGTCGAAAGCTTCCGTCTGTCCGACGCCATCAAGGGCAAGTACGGCCTGGTGTTCTTCTATCCGCTGGACTTCACCTTCGTCTGCCCGTCCGAGCTGATCGCCCTGGATCGCCGCATCCCGGACTTCCAGGCGCGCAACGTGGAAGTGATCGGCGTTTCCATCGACTCCCACTTCACCCACAACGCCTGGCGTAACACCCCGGTGGACAAGGGCGGCATCGGCCCGGTCAAGTACACCCTGGCCGCCGACATGACCCACAGCATCGCCAAGGACTACGACGTCGAGTCCGCTGATGGCGTAGCTTTCCGTGGCGCCTTCCTGATCGACCAGAACGGCGTAGTGCGCTCGCAGATCGTCAACGACCTGCCGCTGGGCCGTAACATGGACGAGCTGCTGCGTCTGGTCGACGCCCTGCAGTTCACCGAAGAGCACGGTGAAGTCTGCCCGGCCAACTGGAAGAAAGGCGACAAGGGTATGACTGCCTCGCCGGAAGGCGTTGCCAGCTACCTGGCCGAGAACGCCGGCAACCTGTAAGCCGCGTTCCGCTTGTGAAACAGCCCCGCCTTGGCGGGGCTTTTTCTTTGCGGTTGTCAGCAGGAAGCAAAAACAAAGCCCCGCGCGGGCGGGGCTTTGTCGGGGGCATTAAAGGAAGGCGAGGATCAGTCCTCGTCTTCCATCCAGCCACCGCATTCCTTCCAGCGGTTGACGATGCCGCAGAACAGCTCGGCGGTCTTCTCGGTGTCGTAGCGCGCCGAGTGTGCCTCGCGGTTGTCGAACTCCATGCCGGCGGCCTGGCAGGCCTTGGCCAGCACCGTCTGACCATAGGCCAGGCCGGCCAGGGTCGCGGTGTCGAAGCTGGAGAACGGGTGGAACGGGTTGCGCTTGAGACCGGTGCGGTTCACCGCGGCGTTAAGGAAGCCGAGGTCGAAGCTGCTGTTGTGGCCGACCAGGATCGCGCGCTTGCAGCCGTTGGCCTTCAGCGACTTGCGTACGCCACGGAAGATCTCGGTGAGCGCCTGTTCCTCGGCCACCGCCATGCGCAGTGGGTGGTCCAGCTTGATGCCGGTGAATTCCAGGGCCGCCTGCTCGATGTTGGCGCCTTCGAAAGGCTCGACGCGGAAGAAGTGGGTGTGTTCCGGGAACAGGAACCCGCTCTCATCCATGCCGATGGTCACCGCGGCGATTTCCAGCAGGGCGTCGGTGGCGGCGTTGAAGCCACCGGTCTCGACGTCGACTACTACCGGCAGGTAGCCACGGAAGCGCCGCGCCATCGGGTGGCGCGGGCCGGGCGGGTAATTGCCGTCGAACTCTTCTTCGTAGACTTCTTCGCTCATGCGCCGGCCTCCAGCAGGCGCCAGCGCAGTTTTTCGCCGGCGCGCAGCGGCACCACTTCGTGGTCGCCGAAGGGCAGGCTGGTCGGAGCGGACCATTCCTCGCGCACCAGGGTGATGCTGTCAGTGTTGCGCGGCAGGCCGTAGAAGTCCGGGCCGTGGAAGCTGGCGAAGGCTTCCAGCTTGTCCAGCGCGTTGCGCTGCTCGAATGCCTCGGCGTACATCTCGATGGCGGCGTACGCGGTGTAGCAGCCGGCGCAGCCGCAGGCGGCTTCCTTGGCGTGACGGGCGTGCGGCGCCGAGTCGGTGCCGAGGAAGAACTTCGGATTGCCGCTGGTGGCGGCGTCGAGCAGGGCTTCCTGGTGCACGTTGCGCTTGAGGATCGGCAGGCAATAGAAGTGCGGACGAATGCCACCGACCAGCATGTGGTTGCGGTTGTACAGCAAGTGGTGCGCGGTAATGGTGGCGCCAACGTTGGCCGGGGCGGCCTTGACGAACTGCGCGGCGTCGCCGGTGGTGATGTGCTCGAAGACCACTTTCAGGGTCGGGAAGCGCGCGACCACGCGGGTCATGTGTTCGTCGATGAAGCGCTTCTCGCGGTCGAACACATCGACGTCGGCGTGGGTCACTTCACCGTGCACCAGCAGCGGCAGGCCGACTTCGGCCATGGCTTCCAGGACGTGGAAGATGTTGTCGATGCTGGTCACGCCGGAATCGGAGTTGGTGGTGGCGCCGGCCGGGTAAAGCTTGGCGGCGTGCACGAAGCCACTGGCCTTGGCCGCGCGCACGTCTTCGGCGCTGGTGCGGTCGGTGAGGTAGAGCACCATCAGCGGCTCGAAGCGGCTGCCGGCCGGGCGTGCAGCGAGGATACGCTGGCGGTAGGCGTCGGCTTCGGCGGCGTTGCGCACCGGCGGAACAAGGTTGGGCATGACGATGGCGCGGCCGAAGGTGCGCGCGGCATCGCCGACGGTCTGGGCGAGGGCGGCGCCGTCGCGCAGGTGGATGTGCCAGTCGTCGGGGCGCAGCAGGGTCAGGCGGTCGGACATGGGAATTCCAGGGGGGCGGTTTGCAGCGGAAAAAGTGGGGAAATGCTACCGGAAAAGCCCGCTCCCGGCACTCGCTATCAAGTTTTGCCGAGGCTGTCCGATATCCCCTGGGTACTTTCCAGCTTTTCCCGGAGCCCCCCGTGCGCCATCGCTACCTTCTCCTGCTCGGCCTCTGCGCCAGCCTGCCGGCCTGGGGGCTGACCTTCCAGACGCGCCTGGAGAATGCGCAGTGGACGGTCGCCGGCGATCAGTTCGAGTGCCGTCTGTCGCAACAGGTGGCCGGGTTCGGCGTCGGCGAGTTCGTCTGGCGCGCGGGCGAGTCCCCGACCTTCCGTCTCAAACCGCAGCGCAACTGGTACGGCGGCGGTTCGGCGACGCTGCTGGCGGCGGCGCCGCCCTGGCGTCCGAGTCAGGGCGATATCAACCTCGGCTCGGTGTCCCTGGTTGCCGGCGAAGTGCCCTTCACCAGCAGCCAGCAGCAGGCCGGGCGTCTGCTCGATGGCGTGCTGGAAGGCCGCAGTCCGGAAGTGCGCCTGCGCGGCACCGGTCAGGACTTGCGCGTGCGCTTGCTGGCGACACGCTTCGCCGATGGTTACGCGCAACTGCAGGACTGCTCGGCGAAGATGCTGCCGGTCAACTTCGACCAGGTGCGCACCAGCCAAGTCGGCTTCCCCGGCGGCGGTGACGCGCTCGATCCGTTGGCCCGCGCCAAGCTCGACATCATCCTGCAGTACCTGAAGGCCGACCCGTCGGTGAACCGCATCGAGCTCGACGGGCATTCCGACAACAGCGGCAACCGCCTGAGCAACCGCGACGCCTCGCGGCGCCGTGCGGTTGCGGTGCAGGAATACCTGAAAGCCAATGGCGTGCCGGAGAACCAGATCACCGTGCGCTTCTACGGCGAGAGTTATCCGCTGGTGAAGAACAATTCGGAGGCCAACCGCGCGCGCAACCGCCGGGTGACCGTCCATCTGTCGCGCGAGGCGGTGCCGGAGGCTCCGGCCGCGGCACCGGCTGCTCCTGCTGCGACACCACCTGCAACGCCACCGGCCGCACCCGCCCCAGCGGCACCCGCGCCCGCCGCGCCTACTGCCAAGGCGCCGGCCTCGGCGCCGCTTGTGCAAGGCTCCGCGAACCGCGGCGCCTAGTCGCACCTTCGATAGAATCTGTCGCGTTGTCGTCTAAAGCTGTCGCCCCTCTGTAATTTCCTACAGCGCGACAGTAGAATCGGTGGTTTTCGTGACAACCCCCCGTGGAGTGATGGCATGGCGGACGTGAAGAAGGTAGTCCTGGCGTATTCCGGTGGCCTGGATACCTCGGTGATTCTGAAGTGGCTGCAGGATACTTATCAGTGCGAAGTGGTGACCTTCACCGCTGACCTGGGACAAGGCGAAGAAGTCGAGCCGGCTCGCGCCAAGGCCCAGGCAATGGGCGTGAAGGAAATCTACATCGAGGACCTGCGCGAAGAGTTCGTCCGCGACTTCGTGTACCCGATGTTCCGCGCCAACACCATCTACGAAGGCGAGTACCTGCTGGGTACTTCCATCGCTCGCCCGCTGATCGCCAAGCGTCTGATCGAGATCGCCAACGCGACCGGCGCCGACGCCATCTCCCATGGCGCTACCGGCAAGGGCAACGACCAGGTTCGCTTCGAGCTGGGCGCCTACGCGCTGAAGCCGGGCGTGAAAGTGATCGCTCCCTGGCGCGAGTGGGACCTGCTGTCCCGCGAGAAGCTGATGGACTACGCCGAGAAGCACGCCATCCCGATCGAGCGCCACGGCAAGAAGAAATCGCCGTACTCCATGGATGCCAACCTGCTGCACATCTCCTATGAAGGCGGCGTGCTGGAAGACACCTGGACCGAGCACGAAGAGGACATGTGGCGCTGGACCAAGTCCCCGGAAAACGCGCCGGACCAGCCGACCTACATCGAGCTGACCTACCGCAAGGGCGATATCGTCGCCATCGACGGCAAGGACATGACCCCGGCTCAAGTGCTGGCCGAACTGAACCGCATCGGCGGCGAGAACGGCATCGGCCGCCTCGACATCGTCGAGAACCGCTTCGTCGGCATGAAGTCGCGCGGCTGCTACGAGACCCCCGGCGGCACCATCATGCTCAAGGGCCACCGCGCCATCGAGTCGATCACCCTCGACCGCGAAGTCGCGCACCTGAAAGACGAGCTGATGCCGAAATACGCCAGCCTGATCTACAACGGCTTCTGGTGGAGCCCCGAGCGTCTGATGCTGCAACAGATGATCGACGCCTCGCAGGTCAATGTGAACGGTGTCGTGCGCCTGAAGCTGTACAAGGGCAACGTCATCGTGGTCGGCCGCAAGTCCGACGACTCGCTGTTCGACGCGAACATCGCGACCTTCGAGGAAGACGGCGGCGCCTACAACCAGGCCGATGCCGGTGGCTTCATCAAGCTGAACGCTCTGCGCATGCGCATTGCCGCAGGCAAGGGCCGCAGCCCGCTGTAACGAACACCCCTTTGGTGTTTCGGCCCCGTGCGGATTCCGACCCGCACGGGGCCTTTTTCATTGTGCGACTGGCGCGCCAAGCTGGTGCGGCGAGACAATGGCCGCCAAGCGTCGCGGTCGCTGAACGGCCGCCACCGTGAAACTGTCGGAATACCGTGAAAGCATGTCTGGCAACCCGCTGGGGAGCGCTGCTCCGTGGGGCGCCGAGACGGGCCCGCGCCGGCCCGATTCCATCCTGAGGAGATTCATCATGCGTCTGCTGCACACCATGCTGCGCGTCGGCGACCTGGACAAGTCCATCGCCTTCTACACCGAGATCCTGGGCATGACCCTGCTGCGCCGCAAGGACTACCCGGACGGCCAGTTCACCCTGGCTTTCGTCGGCTACGGCAGCGAGGAAGAGAACAGCGTCATCGAGCTGACCTACAACTGGGGTGTGGACAAGTACGAGCTGGGTAGCGCCTACGGCCACATCGCCCTGGAAGTGGATGACGTCTACAAGGCCTGCGAGGACATCCGTTCGCGCGGCGGCAAGATCACCCGCGAGCCGGGGCCGATGAAGCACGGCACCAGCATCCTGGCCTTCGTCGAGGACCCGGATGGCTACAAGATCGAGCTGCTGTCGCCCAAGCGCCAGGATTGAGGAAGGTTGTTCTCTGGGGGCCGCGAACGTCGGGCCCAGAAAAGACGAAGCCCCGCCAAGTGCGGGGCTTTTTCATGCAGGGGGCAAGGCTCAGAGGTCGAAGTCGTAGTCCGACAGCTGGCGTTGCAGGCGGCGTTCTTCGAGGTAGTTGTCGATGATGCGGCGCTTGGTCAGGTTGGTCTTGGCGACTTCGGCTGCAGCTTCGCTGTCATCCGAATCGTCAGTGCTCACTTCTTCTTCGAGCTCTAGATCTTCTTTATCAGCCATAACGATCACTCCAGCATGCGGGGTGTGCTTGGCGCCCCTTATAGCGACAAAGCTCGGGGCGGTAAAAAAGATTTTTTCAATGAGCGGCGATGCTTTTGACGATAGCACTCAATCGTCGGAAGTCTTGTGCTTGTACTCGCATAGATCCTCGATCCGGCAGCTGCCGCACTGCGGCTTGCGGGCCTTGCAGACGTAGCGGCCATGCAGGATCAGCCAGTGGTGCGCGTCGAGCAGGTACTCCTTGGGCACGAACTTGAGCAGCTGGCGCTCGACTTCCAGGACGTTCTTCCCCGGCGCGATGTTGGTGCGGTTGGCGACGCGGAAGATGTGCGTATCCACTGCCATGGCCGGCTGCCGGAAAGCCGTGTTGAGTACTACGTTGGCAGTCTTGCGGCCTACGCCGGGCAGCGCCTCGAGGTCCTCGCGATTGTCCGGCACCTGGCTGCCGTGCTTCTCGACTAGGATGCGGCAGGCCTCGATGACGTTCTTCGCCTTGCTGTTGTACAGGCCGATGGTCTTGATGTACTCCGACAACCCTTCGACACCAAGGGCGTAGATCGCCTCCGGCGTGTTGGCCACCGGGTAGAGCTTCGCCGTGGCCTTGTTCACCCCGACGTCGGTGGCCTGGGCGGAAAGGATCACCGCGATCAGCAGCTCGAACGGCGTGCTGTAGGCCAGCTCGGTCTCGGGGTTGGGGTTGTCTTCACGCAGACGGCGGAAAATCTCCGCGCGCTTGGCGGCATTCATTCGATCACTCCGGTCACGCGGACGCGCTGGCGCTCGCTGGCGGGTACGTTGCCCGCCTGCGCCTTGGCGCGTTCCGCCAGGCTTTCATCGATACGGTTCTTCAAGGCGATCAGCAGGCCGAGCAGCAGGAAGGCGCCGGGCGGCAGCACGGCCAGCAGGAAGCCCTGGTAGCCGGGGACCTGCAGCTTCCAGCTGGCGGCAGCGGGGCCGAACAGCAGGTTCATGTCGGCCAGCAGGGTGCCGTGGCCGAACAGCTCGCGCAAGGTGCCCAGCACCAGCAGGACCAGGGCGAAGCCGGCGCCGGTCATCAGCCCGTCGAAGGCCGAGCGCAGAACGCCGTTGCGCGCGGCGAAGGCTTCGGCGCGGCCGAGGATCACGCAGTTGGTGGTGATCAGCGGGATGAAGATGCCGAGGATCTGGTACAGCTCGAAGGTCCAGGCTTGCATCAGCAGCTCGATGCAGGTGGTCAGCGCAGCGATGATCAGGACGAACGCCGGCAGGCGCACGGCGTCGCTCAGCCAGCGCCGCGAGGCGGATACGGCGGCGTTGGAGCAGGCCAGCACGAAGATGGTCGCCAGGCCCAGGCCGAGGGCGTTGACCATTGAGTTGCTGGTGCCCAGCAGCGGGCACAGGCCGAGCAACTGGACCAGGCCGGCGTTGTTCTGCCACAGGCCCTGCTTGGCGATTTCGCGGTAATCACTCATGGCTTTCGCCTCCGCTCGCCGGTGCGAGCAGTTCCGCCTTGTGCGCGTCGAAGTACTGCAACGCCTTGTGCGTCGCCTTGACCACCGCGCGCGGGGTGATGGTGGCCCCGGCGAACTGGTCGAACTGGCCGCCGTCCTTTTTCACTTTCCAGCCGGCGTCGTCCGGATCGTTCAGCGAGCGGCCATCGAAACCGTGCAACCAGTTGCTCTTGCCCAGCTCGATCTTGTCGCCCAGGCCCGGCGTTTCCTTGTGGGCCACCACGCGCACGCCGAGCAGGCGGCCTTCGGCACTGACCCCGACGAGCAGCTCGATGGCACCGCTGTAGCCGTCCGGCGCGGTGGCCGGAATTATCACCGCGGTGGCACGCGCACCTTGCCGTGCGACGAAGCCCGAAGCAGGCTGCGACTTGCCCAGTAGCTTGGGATCGAACACCGCGACGGGCGCATCCAGCGGGTGGTTGTCGTAACTGCCGGCGGGCAGCAGGTCGAGCAGCATGCGCCCGCGCGCGTCGCGTTGCGCCTCTTCGATGCGCGCCTGGGTGAGCTGGTGGACGACGGCTACCAGGCCGACGCAGAGCACGGCGAACAGCCCGAGCGCCAGGGCGTTCTTCAGCATGGAGCGGCGAGCGTCGGTCATCTCACTCCCCCAGCTTGAAGCCGCGCTTGGGCTTCTTGTGCCCATAGGTGCGCGGTCGCGTGTAGTAGTCGATGGTCGGCGCCGCCAGGTTCATCAGCAGCACCGCGAAGGCCACGCCATCGGGATAGCCGCCCCAGGCACGGATCACGTAGGTAATGATGCCGACGCCGACGCCGAACACCAGGCGGCCACGGTTGCTGGTGGCGCCGGACACCGGGTCGGTGACGATGAAGAAGGCGCCTAGCATGCTCGCCCCGCTGAACAGGTGGAACAGCGGCGAGCCGTGGGAATCCGAACCCGTACCGTTCCAGAAAAGCAGGCTCATGACGAAGAGAGCGCCGAGCATGCCCAGTGGCGCGTGCCAGGTGAACAGCTTGCGCCAGAGCAGGTAGAGGCCGCCGGCGAGGAAGGCCAGGTTGACCAGCTCCACGCCCTTGCCGCCGAAGTGGCCGAAGGCCGTGCTTTGCGCCAGCAGCTCGTCGATGGTCAGGCTGTGGTTGTTCTTCAGCACGTCGAGGGCGGTGGCGCCTGCCCAGGCATCCGGCGGCGGCGCGCCCAGGCCGAGGATGCGCGAGAGGCCGTCGACCAGGCCGAGGCCGGTGTCCGGGCTCGGCCAGCGGGTCATCTCCAGCGGGAAGGACACCAGCACCACCACATAGCCGAGCATCGCCGGGTTGAACGGGTTTTGCCCGAGGCCGCCATACAGGTGCTTGCCGAAGACCAGGGCGAAGGCGGTGGCCAGCAGCGTCAGCCACCAGGGCGCGTAGGGCGGCAGGGCGAGGGCCAGCAGCACGGCGGTGACCAGCGCGCTGCCGTCCATGAGGAACACGCCCAGCGGACGCTTGCGCAGGTGCAGCATCAGCGCCTCGGTGCCGAGCGCGACGGCCGAGCACCAGAGCAGGTTGAACAGGGTGCCGACGCCATACAGGGACAGCAGCACGAGGGCGCCCGGCGCGAGCGCGGCGAGCACCTGCAGCATGACCTTCTGCGTGCGATTGGCGCCGGTGGCGTGGGGCGAGGACATGCGCGGCAGGGCCATGGATCACTCCGGGTTTCGCGCGGCCAGCGCGCTTTCCGCCGCTGCCAGGCGCTCGCGCGCGGCATTCAGGCGGGGTTCGTCGGCGCCTTCGCGCTCGAGTTTCTTAAGGTCGGCGCGGGCGTAGGCCAGTTCGGTCTTGAGCGCGCGGGTTTCGTTATCCACAGGGCGCTTGTCGATGCGCTGCAGGTCCGGCGCCGGCTTGCCGCTGGCGTCCTCGGCGGCGTGCAGTTGCTGTTCGGCCTCTTTCAGCGCTGCTCGCAGTGGCTCCAGTTCAGCTTCGTCGGCACCGGCCTGCTCGGCTTTCTTCAGCTCGGCGCGGCGGGTCGCCAGGGCGATCTTGGCCTTCTTCAACAGTGCCATGCCGTCACCGGCGGTTTGCGGTTCCGGCGCGGGGGCTGCTTGCAGCTGCGCCAGGTGCCGATCGGCCTGGTCGGCGGCTTCACGCAGTTGCGCCAGGGTGGCCTGCTGCTGCTCGTCGGGCGTATCGCCGAAGGCCTTCTCCGACTTCTTCAACTGGGCGCGGGTCATGGCGGCGTCGATCTTCGCCTTCTTCAGCGCCGCATCATCCGTTGCCGGAGCGACAGGTGCGATAGGCGCCGCCGCGACCTCGGCTTTCTCCGCCGCTTCCAGCGCCAGGCGGGCCTGTTCGGCGGCCTGGCGCAGTGATTCGACCTGGGCGCGCAGTGCTTCGCTGTCGTGGGCGGCCAGTTGCTTCTCGGCCTTCTGCAGGGCGACGCGGGCCATGCTGGCGTCGATCTTGAGCTTCTTCAGGTCGGCGCCGGCGTTGCCCACGGCCTTTTCCGACTTCACCCGCTCAATGGCCGATTGCGGCGCTTCGGCGACCGGAGCAGCGGCCTGGCTTTCGCGTAAACGCGCGGCGCGCTCCAGGCGCGCCTGGCGTTCCTCCGCCTTGCGCGCTTCCTCGTGGCGCAGGCGCTCCTGGCGCTGCTCGAAGCGCAGGCGCGAATGTTCCGCCTTCTGCTGTTTCAGCTGCAGCTCGCGGATATCCGCCTTGGCTGCGCGGTAGTACTGCACCAGCGGGATGCTTGAAGGGCAGACGTAAGCGCAGGCGCCGCATTCGATGCAGTCGAACAGGTTGTGCGCCTGCAGTTGCTCGTGGTCCTCGCCCTTGGCGAAGAAGTGCAGCTGCTGCGGCAGCAGGCTGGCCGGGCAGACCTGGGCACAGTCGCCACAACGGATGCACGGCAGCGCCGGCGGCGGAGGCGGCAGCTCGCTGGCGCTGGCGGCCAGCAGGCAGTTGGCGGTCTTGATCAGCGGTGCCTGCGCATCGCTCAGAGTGACGCCCATCAGCGGGCCGCCCATGATCAGGCGGTCCAGTTTCGCGCGATCGAGGCCGGCGAATTCCAGCAATTCGCCGATGGGTGTGCCGAGCAGCGCCTCGACGTTCATTGGCCGCGTCAGAGCCTCGCCGGTCAGGGTGGTGAGGCGCGAGATCAGCGGGCGCCCGAGCAACACTGCGTCGCGCACGGCCACGGCAGTGCCGACGTTGACGCAGACCATGCCGATGCCCGCCGGCAGGCCGCCGCTGGGCACTTCGCGGCCGGTGAGCAGGAGGATCAGCTGGCGCTCGCCGCCGGAGGGGTATTTGGTCGGCACCACCCGCAGTTCGAAAGGCCGTTCGCCTATGGCCTGGCGCAGCGCTTCTATTGCTTGCGGCTTGTCGTCCTCGATGCCGATCAGTACCTGCGGCGGCTGCAGCAGGTGGGCGAGGATCTCGATGCCCTCGACCAGCTCGACGGCGCGCTCGCGCATCAGCATGTCGTCGGCGCTGATGTAGGGCTCGCACTCGGCGCCGTTGATCACCAGCGTGTGCAGGTCTTCAGCGGCACGCGCGGCAAGCTTGGCCGCGGTGGGGAAGCCCGCTCCGCCAAGTCCGGTGATGCCCGCGGCGCGGATGCGTTCGAGCAGCGCGGCGGGCGATTCCTGGCGGTAGTCCGGGCAGGGATCCAGTTCGACCCATTCGTCCCGGCCGTCGGCGTCGATGACGATGGCCTCGGCCAGCAGGCCGGAAGGGTGTGGATAAGGTTGCTCGCCGATGGCCACCACGGTGCCGGAGGTGGGCGCGTGTACGGCGGCGCTGATGGCGCTGCCGGGGAGGGCGATGCACTGGCCCTTGCGTACGTACTCGCCGACTCCCACGCAGGGCAGGGCCGGTGCGCCGGTGTGCTGCTGCAGCGGCAGGATCAGCCGGGCCGGTAGCGGCGCGCGAATGCTTGGGGCGGCGGTGGACTGCTGCTTGTTGGCCGGCAGGTGCAGGCCGCCGGGGAAGTCCCAGACCTTGGCGTTCATGCCGCCTGCTCCCGGTCGCTGGCGATCAGGCGTGCCGCCGGCAGCGGCCACTTCCATTCGCGTACGCCGACTTCCAGGTCACGCATCTCGATGCAGTCCACCGGACAGGGCTCGACGCACAGGTCGCAGCCGGTGCACTCGTCGGCGATCACCGTGTGCATCAGGCGCGCCGCGCCGACGATGGCGTCCACCGGGCAGGCCTGGATGCACTTGGTGCAGCCGATGCATTCGACTTCACGGATGTAGGCCACGCACGGCGGGGTTTCTGCCGGGGCATCCAGGGGCGGAGCCTCGATGTCGAACAGGTCGGCGAGGGCGGCGATGGTGGCGGCGCCGCCGGGCGGGCACTTGTTGATCGCGTCGCCCTGGGCGATGGCCTCGGCGTAGGGCTTGCAGCCGGGGTAGCCGCACTGGCCGCACTGGGTCTGCGGCAGCAGGGCGTTGACCTGCTCGGCGATGGGGTCGCCCTCGACCTTGAAGCGCACCGCGGCGAAGCCCAGCAGCGCGCCGCTGGCCAGGCACATGAGCAGCAGAACGCCGATCGAGAGCAGCACCGTGGTCATAGCTTGATCAGCCCGGTGAAGCCCATGAAGGCCAGGGACATCAGGCCGGCGGTGATCATGCCGATGGCCGCGCCCTGGAACGGCTCGGGCACGTCGGCGAGGGCAATTCGCTCGCGCATGGCAGCGAACAGCACCAGCACCAGGGAGAAGCCCAGGCCGGCGCCGAAGCCCTGCATGGTCGACTGGAGGAAGCCGAACTCGGGCTTGTTGGCATTGAGCAGGGCGACGCCGAGGACGATGCAGTTGGTGGTGATCAGCGGCAGGAAGATGCCCAGCACGCGATACAGCAGCGGGCTGGTCTTGCGCACCAGCAACTCGGTGAACTGCACCACCACGGCGATCACCAGGATGAAGCCGATGGTGCGCAGGAACTCCAGGTCGAGCGGGCGCAGCACGTAGCGCTGCAGGATGTAGCTGCAGACCGACGCCAGGGTCAGGACGAAGGTGGTGGCGAGGGCCAGGCCGATGGCGGTCTCGATCTTGCGCGAGACGCCCATGAACGGGCAGAGGCCGAGGAACTGCACCAGCACGAAGTTGTTGACCAGGATGGCGCTGACCAGGATCAGGGCGAGTTCGGTCATCGAGGCTACCGTCTCATGCAGGCTGGGCCGGAAAAGGGGGCGCACATTATCGGGAAGCCGCCGTGGCGGCTCAAGCCGTGATGCCGCTTTCATTGCTCTGGATTCAGGGTAGTGCAGGTTCGGCGAAGGCCGATGCCGTCGCGGCGAGCGGCTTCTAGACTCCAGGGGAATGCGCGATTGCCCGGCAACGGGAGGTCATATGATCAAGCTCAAAACTGTCGGAACGGCTGTGACGGTCGTCGCCGCCCTCGTCGGCTGCGGGTTGAGCCTCTGGCAGGCTTACGAAGGGCGCAAGGACCGCCAGTTCGACACGGCCATGGTGCTCAAGGAGGCCAAGAGCAAGAGCTTCGCGGCGGAGATCGCCAGCTACGAGAAGGCGACGGACAAGAGCGGGCTCGACCAGGTGATTGCCCAGCAGCAGAAATTTGAGCACGGCTGGCGCGACGAGCAGGACCTGCAGCGGCTGCTCAAGCCAGTTCTGGAGCAGACCGCCACCAGCCTGCCGGCGGATCTGCAGGCGCGGGTGGCGATGATCCTGGCGCGCAACCGCGACAACGACCAGTTCGACCCCGGCTACATCCTGCTGGGCGCGGCCTACCTGGTGACCCAGGACTACAACAACGCCAAGGAATACCTGGGCCTGGCCCGCGGCAGCGGCGACGACCCACCCGCCAGCGCCCTCCTGGCGGCGGCGCTTTCACGCTTGTCGCAGCAGGCGCCGACGCCCATCGAGCGGCAGCAGCTGCAGCGTTCGGCTCTGCAGAGCTTCCAGCAGGCGTTACAAGCCGCCGGCTGGGACGCGAAACAGGGCTGGACCTTGGGCCTGTTCAAGGGCGACAAGAGCGCCGATGCGGCCCGCGATCTGGCTGCCTTCAGCTTCAGCGACAAGTCGCTGCACGAAGTGGTCAAGGACGATCCGGCCTACAAGGCGCTGATCGAAAAGTGGGGCGGGGAGGGCCGCAAGGAGGCGATGCTGGTGCCCCAGGGCGAGCAGCCATGGGACAAGAAGACCCAGCAGTAACTGCCGCTCAGTAGACCATACAGGCGGCGTTGAGCAGGCCGACGCACAGCGAGCAGCCGCCCAGCAGCACGCCGTGGGCCTGGGTGTTGTTGGCGATGCCTTCCTTGAGCTCCGGCACCAGACGCGCGATGCCAAGGTAGACCAGCGCCTGCACCAGCAGGGCGATCAGTCCCCAGAGCAGCATGTCGCGCAGGTTGACGCTGTTGGCGATCGCACTCGCCAGCGGCAGGGCAAAGCCGAGCAGCGCGCCGACCAATGCGGTTGCGGCGCTGAGGTTGCCCTCTCGGATCAGGCGGATCTCGGCGTAGGGCGTCAGGCGGATGTAGAGGATGGCGAACAGGCCGAACAGGGCGATGGCGGTGGCTAGGTAGACAACGAAGTTCGGCAGGGTGTGCAGCAGGTCCATGTGGGGCTCCCTCGCGCCCGGCAGGTAGCCGGCGCCGTTGATTCAGTCGATGAAGTAGTGCGGCACGAAGCGGCTGCTGTCGCGGGTGATGGGGCTGGCGTCCTCGCGGATGCCCAGCCCGGCGGCCTGGCCGCCGATCATCCAGCAGCCGAGCACCGCGTGGTTGCCGTCGTACTCGGCCAGCGGCGCGAAGCCCTGGTAGATGCAGGGTGCGTCTGCGTGCGGGCCGTCGCTTTCCAGGCGCAGGTCCCCGGCGACGATGCGGATGTTCTCGCCCTCGCGCGAATACAGCGGCTTGCGCACGTAGGCGCCGGGCAGGTCGTTCTGGAAGCTCGCCGGCAGCAGGTTCGGGTGGCCGGGGTTGAGCTGCCAGAGGATCGGCAACATGGCCTTGCTCGACAGCAGCAGCTTCCACGCGGGCTCCAGGAAGCGGATGCCGCTGCTGTCGACGAAGCGGCCGAAGTCGTCCTGCAGCAACCATTCCCAGGGGTAGAGCTTGAAACAGTGGCTGATGTCCTGTTCGTACTGGTCGACGAAGCGCCCGCGCCCGGCGTGGTGGCCGATGAATTCGAGCGGCAGGTAGCGCGTAGACAGGCCTGCCTGGCGCGCGGTGTCCTGCAAGTAGAGGACGTTGCCGGTGTCTTCTTCGTGGCCGTCGATGGCGCTGAAGTGCAGCAGCGAGCCTGGGTCGAGCGAACGCCAGTGTTCGATCAGCTTTTCGTGCAGCGAGTTGAACTGGTCGGCCTCCGGCTTCACCTCGTTCAGCCAGTGCCATTGCACGACGCTGGCTTCGAGCAGGCCGGTCGGGGTGTCGGCGTTGTATTCCAGCAACTTGGGCTGGCCCTGGCCGTTCCAGGAAAAGTCGAAGCGCCCGTAGAGGCTGGGGTCCTGGCGCTTCCAAGAGCGCACGACTTCCTCGATGGCGCTTTCCGGCAGGGCGAAGGGGGCGAAGTGGCGGTGTTCGATCAACCCAGGCCGCCGCTTCCAGGTAGCGCTGGTGCAGGTCTTCGCTGGCCGCCTCGAGCGTCTCGATCTGTTCGAGGCTGAATTCATAGGCCACGGACTCGTCCCAGTAGAGGCCGTCGATGCTGTGGAAGGTGAAGCCGACCGCTTCGCAACGCTCGCGCCAGTCGGGGCGCGGCGGCATGGCGAGGCGCCGCATCAGCCGCCCCCGGAGAAGCGGGCGCCGGACGAGCCGAAGCCGCCACGGGAGATCATCTGCCGGGACTGCACCTGGAAGCTCTGCGCGGTGCGCGGGCGCGAGCCTTCCTCGTAACTGGGGCCGCGATAGCGGCTGGCCCCCTGCCATAGCTGCCGCTGGAACCACCGGAGCTGTCGGAATCGTCTGGCTGGCAGGCGTTGGGCGTAGTGCCCCAGTCCTTCAGGCAGTCTTCCTGGCTGGCGTATTGATCGCGATAGACCGGGTTGTGGTGAAGCATGGCCACTACCACGCTGCCGGTCAGCAGGGTGACGACGACTTCGGATTTCTTCATGTCCGGCAAGCCGGAGCGGAGTGCTGGAAGCGGGGCATCGGCAGGTCCTTGTGCGCGGTGGGCGTCCGTGAAGCGCGACGAGTCTAGCGAGGCGCCCGTTGTGAATAAAGGCCCGGAAACGACAACGCCGGCCCTGGGGCCGGCGTTGTTCGGGAGGCTGGCGCTTACTTCACGCGCTGGCCCGGCTTGGCGCCGCTGTCGGGGCTGAGCAGGTAGATTTCTTCCCCGCCCGGGCCGGCGGCCAGGACCATGCCTTCGGAGATGCCGAACTTCATCTTGCGCGGCGCGAGGTTTGCCACGTAGAGGGTCAGGCGGCCTTCGAGCTTGCTCGGGTCCGGGTAGGCGCTCTTGATGCCGGAGAACACGTTGCGCTTCTCGTCACCGATATCCAGGGACAGGCGCAGCAGCTTGTCGGCGCCTTCGACGAACTCGCACTTCTCGATCAGCGCGATGCGCAGGTCGACGGCGGCGAAGGCGTCGAAGTTGATCTCCGCGGCCAGCGGGTCCTTGGTCAGTTCGCCATTGCCTTTGGGCTGGTTGGCGGCGGCGAGGTCTTCCTTGGAGGCTTCGATCATGGCTTCGATTTTCGCGGGCTCGATACGGGTCATCAGCGGGTTGAACGGGTTCAGTTGGTGGTTGGCCAGCAGTTGCTCGTGGTCGCTCCACTTCAGCGGGGCGACGTTGAGGAAGGCTTCGGCGGCTTCGGCGAGCTTCGGCAGTACCGGCTTGAGGAAGATCACCAATTGGCGGAACAGGTTGACGCCCAGGGCGCACACGGCCTGGACCTCGTCCTGCTTGCCTTCCTGCTTGGCCAGGGCCCACGGGGCCTTCTCGGCGATCCAGGCGTTGGCCTGGTCGGCCAGGGCCATGATCTCGCGCATGGCGCGACCGAAGTCGCGGCCTTCATAGGCGGCGGCGATGCTCGGGGCGGCGGTCTTGAAGGCTTCGCTCAGCTCCGGCGCCGGGTTGGCGTCGACCAGCACGCCGGCATTGCCCTTGTGGATGAAGCCGGCGCAACGGCTGGCGATGTTGACGACTTTGCCGACCAGGTCGGAGTTGACCTTCTGCACGAAGTCCTCGAGGTTCAGGTCGAGGTCGTCGACGCCGCGGCCGAGCTTGGAGGCGTAGTAGTAGCGCAGGTATTCCGGGTTCAGGTGGTCCAGGTAGGTGCGCGCCTTGACGAAGGTGCCGCGCGACTTGGACATCTTCTGCCCGTTGACGGTCAGGTAGCCGTGCACGTTCAGCGCGGTCGGCTTGCGGTAGCCGGCGCCTTCGAGCATGGCCGGCCAGAACAGCGCGTGGAAGTTGACGATGTCCTTGCCGATGAAGTGGTACAGCTCGGCCTTGGAGTCCTGCTTCCAGAACGCGTCGAAGTCCAGCTCCGGACGGCGCGCGCAGAGGTTCTTGAAGCTGGCCATGTAGCCGATGGGGGCGTCGAGCCAGACGTAGAAGTACTTGCCCGGGGCGTCGGGGATCTCGAAGCCGAAGTAGGGCGCGTCACGGCTGATGTCCCACTCCTGCAGGCCGGCGTCCAGCCACTCGGCGATCTTGTTGGCCACCGATTCCTGCAGGGCACCGCTGCGGGTCCACTGCTTGAGCATGGCGTCGAAGTCGGGGAGCTTGAAGAAGTAGTGCAGCGATTCCTTGAGCACCGGGGTGGCGCCGGAGATCGCCGATTTCGGGTCTTTCAGCTCGGTCGGCGAGTAGGTCGCGCCGCAGGACTCGCAGTTGTCGCCGTACTGGTCGGCGGTGCCGCACTTCGGGCAGGTGCCCTTGATGAAGCGGTCGGCCAGGAACATCTGCTTTTCCGGGTCGAAGTACTGGGTCACCGGACGGGTGGCGATGTGCCCGGCCTCGCGCAGCGCGGTGTAGATCGACGAGGACAGCTCGCGGTTCTCTTCCGAGTGGGTCGAGTGGTAGTTGTCGAAGTCCACCAGGAATTCGGCGAAGTCGGCCATGTGCTCGGCGCGCACGCCGTCGATCAGTTGTTCCGAGGTGATCCCTTCGCGCTCGGCGCGCAGCATGATGGCCGAGCCGTGGGCGTCGTCCGCGCAGACGTACACCGCCTGGTTGCCGCGCATCTTCTGGAAGCGCACCCAGATGTCGGTCTGGATGTATTCCAGCATGTGGCCCAGGTGGATGGAGCCGTTGGCGTAGGGCAGGGCGCTGGTGACGAGGATCTGGCGGTTTTCGGACATGGTGGTCAGGCCGTGGCGGTAAATCGAGGGAAGTCGGCAACTATATAGGCGCGGGACATTTTTTTCACCCGCGAAGGTCCCCGACGGCCTCCTCGCGGTTGTTCGCGAGCAAGCGCGCGCCTACAGCGTTAAGATGCCCGCCTATTGTGCTCAGTCTTTTTTCGGGAGAACCCATGAGCGTCGTCACCCGTGCCACGGTGGAAACCGTCCTCCGCCAGATCAACGATCCCCACACCGGCCAGAACCTGCTCGACGCCGGCTACCTGCGCGACCTCGATATCCAGGGCGGGCGCGTCGTCCTCTCTCTGGAGCTGGGCTATGCCTGCGGCCTGTTCAAGAACGGCCTGGCGCAGACCGTGCAGATGGCCCTGGAAGCCGCCGACGGCGTGGATTCTGCGCAGGTGAAGGTCGAGGTGAGCATCGCCGCGCACAAGGCCCAGGCCCAGGTGCCGGGCATGAGCAACGTCAAGAACATCATCGCCGTGGCTTCCGGCAAGGGCGGCGTGGGCAAGTCCACCACCGCCGCCAACCTGGCGCTGGCGCTGGCCCGCGAGGGCGCGAAGGTCGGCATCCTCGACGCCGACATCTACGGCCCCAGCCAGGGGATCATGTTCGGCATTGCCGAAGGCACCCGGCCAAAAGTGCGCGATCAGAAGTGGTTCGTACCGCTGGAAGCGCATGGCGTGGAAGTTATGTCCATGGCCTTCCTCACCGACGACAACACCCCGGTGGTCTGGCGCGGCCCGATGGTCTCCGGCGCGCTGATCCAGCTGATCACCCAGACCGCCTGGAATGACCTCGACTATCTGGTGATCGACATGCCGCCGGGCACCGGCGACATCCAGCTGACCCTCGCGCAAAAAGTGCCGGTGGCCGGCGCGGTGATCGTCACCACGCCGCAGGACCTGGCCCTGCTGGATGCCAAGAAAGGCGTGGAGATGTTCCGCAAGGTGAACATCCCGGTGCTGGGCGTAGTGGAGAACATGGCCGTGCACATCTGCTCGAACTGTGGCCACGCCGAGCACCTGTTCGGCGAAGGCGGCGGCGAGAAGCTGGCCGCGCAGTACGGCGTCGAACTGCTGGCCTCGCTGCCACTGTCGATGGCCATCCGCATGCAGGCCGACGGTGGCAAGCCGACCGTGGTGGCCGACCCGGAAAGCCAACTGGCGATGATCTACCAGGAAATGGCCCGCTGCGTCGGCGCCCGCATCGCCCTGAGCGAGAAGGACGCGCCGGCGATGCCGAGCATTTCGATCAGCGAGGACTGAGTCGTTGATTGGGTCCCCGCATTCGCGGGGATGACGTGTTAGGAGGCCGACATCTGCCTTCCGTCATCGCCGCGCACGCGGGGACCCAGAAGATTGGCCCGTCCGGCGCGCCCCTTTGCCCGCCGGCGCGCCTGCCGGTAAGATTCGCCTTCTTTTTCAGCAGCTACGGGACGCCCGCCATGACCATCAAATCGGACAAGTGGATTCGCCGCATGGCCCTGGAGCACGGGATGATCGAGCCGTTCGTCGAGCGCCAGGTGCGCGGCGCCGACGACAGCCGGGTGATCTCCTACGGCGTTTCCAGCTACGGCTACGACGTGCGTTGCGCCGCCGAATTCAAGGTGTTCACCAACATCCACTCGGCGGTGGTTGACCCGAAGAACTTCGACGAGAAGAGCTTCGTCGACATCAACAGCGACGTCTGCATCATTCCGCCGAACTCCTTCGCCCTGGCCCGTACCGTCGAGTACTTCCGCATTCCGCGCGATGTGCTGACCATCTGCCTGGGCAAGAGCACCTATGCTCGCTGCGGCATCATCGTCAACGTCACCCCGCTGGAACCGGAGTGGGAAGGTCATGTGACCCTGGAGTTCTCCAACACCACCAACCTGCCGGCGAAGATCTACGCCCACGAAGGCGTGGCGCAGATGCTCTTCCTGCAGTCCGACGAGGCTTGCGAGGTCTCCTACCGCGATCGCGGTGGCAAGTACCAGGGCCAGACCGGAGTGACTCTGCCCAAGGCCTGAGGCCGACGCGGAGCGAAAAAAAACCGGGCGATTGCCCGGTTTTTTGTTGCCTGCGTTTCCCTGTAGGAGCGGACCTTGTCCGCGATTCGCGCGCATGGCGCGCTCCTACAGGGGACGCGGATAAGCTATTTGAGGTTGCCGCTGAGGAACTGTCGCAGCCGTTCGCTCTTCGGCTTGCCCAGCACTTCCTGCGGCGGACCCTGTTCCTCGACGCGGCCCTGGTGGAGGAACAACACCTGGCTGGATACCTCGCGGGCGAAGGCCATCTCGTGGGTCACCAGGATCATGGTGCGGCCTTCCTCGGCCAGGGCCTTGATCACCTTGAGCACCTCGCCGACCAATTCCGGGTCGAGCGCCGAGGTCGGTTCGTCGAACAGCATGATTTCCGGTTCCATCGCCAGCGCGCGGGCGATGGCCACGCGCTGCTGCTGGCCGCCGGAGAGGAAGGCCGGGTACTTGTCGACCACCTGTGCCGGCAGGCCAACCTTGGCCAGGTAGTTGCGCGCGCGGTCCTCGGCTTCCTTGCGGTCGACGCCGAGCACGCGGCGCGGGGCGAGGGTGACGTTCTCCAGCACCGTCAGGTGGCTCCACAGGTTGAAATGCTGGAACACCATCGCCAGGCGCGTGCGGATGCGCTGCAGCTGCGCCGGGTCGGCCACGCGCATGCCGCCGGGGCTGGCGATCATGCGGATGTCCTCGCCGTCGAAGCTCATGGTGCCTTCGTCCATCTGCTCGAGGAAGTTGATGCAGCGCAGGAAGGTGCTTTTGCCGGAGCCGCTGGCGCCGATCATGCTCACCACGTCGCCGGTTTTCGCTTCCAGCGACACGCCCTTGAGGACTTCGTTGTCGCCGTAGCGCTTGTACAGGGCGTCGATCTTCAGTGTGGTCATGGAGTTCTCTATCTCCGGCCGCCGACGAGGGCGGCCTTGCAGGGATGAGTCAGCCGTGGCTCGGGCCGAGGAAGGCCAGCCAGCGGCGTTCGGCGAGGCGGAACAGGCCGACCAGGGTGAAGGAGGTCACCAGGTACAGCGCCGCGGCTATGCCGAAGGACTGGAAGGACATGAAGGTGGCGGCGTTGGCGTCGCGGGCGATCTTCATGATGTCCGGCACGGTGGCGGTGAAGGCCACGGTGGTGGAGTGCAGCATGAGGATCACTTCGTTGCTGTAGTAGGGCAGCGAACGGCGCAGTGCCGACGGCATGATCACGTAGCGGTACAGCCGCCAGCCGCTCAGGCCGTAGGCATGCGCCGCCTCGACTTCGCCGTGGGCGGTGTTGCGGATGGCGCCGGCGAATATCTCCGTGGTGTACGCACAGGTGTTCAGCGCGAAGGCCAGCAGCGTGCAGTTCAGGCCGTTGCGGAAGAAGGCGTCGAGGATGGGTTCGGCGCGCACCGAGGCCAGGCTGTAGATGCCCGTGTAGCAGACCAGCAGCTGGATATACAGCGGCGTGCCGCGGAACACGTAGGTGTAGAACTGCACCGGCCAGCGGATCAGCGGGTTGCGCGAGACGCGGGCGATGGAAAGGGGAACGGCAAAGGTGAAGCCGAAGGCGATGGAAACCACCAGCAGCCAGAGCGTCATGGCCAGGCCGGTGATGTGGTAGCCGTCGGTCCAGAGGAAGGCTTTGCCGTATTGCTGCAGCAACTCGATCATCGCAGGGCCTCGCGCACACCGGTGGCGTAACGGCGCTCAAGTTTCCTGAGCACGATGTTGGAAACGGTGGTGAACACCAGGTAGATGGCCGCGGCGACCAGGAGGAAGAACAGCAGTCGGTAGCTGCTCTTGCCGGCGTCCTGAGCGGCGCGGACCACATCGGAGAGGCCGATGATGGAAACGAGCGCGGTGGACTTGATCAGCACCATCCAGTTGTTGCCGATCCCCGGAAGGGCAAAACGCATCATCTGCGGGAAGAGCACGAAGCGGAAACGCTGCATGCGCGACAGGCCATAGGCGGTGGCCGCTTCCATCTGCCCGCGCGGCACGGCGAGGATGGCGCCGCGGAAGGTCTCGGTGAAGTACGCGCCGTAAATGAAGCCGAGGGTGATGATCCCTGCGCTGAAAGGATCGATCTCGATGTATTCCCACTCCATGTAGTCGGTGAGGTCGGCCAGCCAGGTCTGCAGGCTGTAGAAGATCAGCAGCATCAGCACCAGGTCGGGGACGCCACGGATCAGCGTGGTGTAGCAGATGGCGGGAAAGCGCAGCAGCTTGGAGCCGGAGAGCTTGGAGGTGGCGCCGATCAGGCCCAGCAGCACGGAGAGCAGCAGGGAGCAGATCGACAGCTTGATGGTCATCCAGGTGCCGTCCAGCAGGATCGAGCCATAGCCCTTGAGGCTCAAGCTGTCGGCCAGGGTCCCGAGAAAGTCTGGGAGCATGCGCGGAGCGCTCCTTGTTCTTGTACGTCGTTAGCAGAATAGACCGCGCCCGGCCCCTTAACAGGCGGCCGGGCGCGGTAGGTGGTGGCGCGGATCAGTCGTTGTAGATGTCGATCTCGCCGAAGTATTTCTTCTGCAGCTTGTCGTAGGTGCCGTCGGCGTGGATCGCCTTGATGCCCTTGTTGATCATCTCGCGCAGATCGTTGTTGCCCTTCTTGATGCCGATGGCGATGTCGGCCGGCATCAGCGGGTCATGCACCGGCTTGCTGATTTCGAAGCCCTTGCCTTGCTCGGTGGTCAGGAAGCCCTGTTCGGCTTGCAGCATGTCCTGCAGGGACACGTCGAGACGGCCGGACACCAGGTCGGCGTAGACCTGATCCTGGTTCTGGTAGCTCTTCACGGTAACGCCGGCCGGCTCCAGCTTGGCCTTGGCGTAGGTCTCCTGGATGGTGCCCTGTTCGACGCCGACGCTTTTGCCTTTCAGCGATTCCGGGGTGGCCATCAGGCCCGAGCCCTTCTTGCTGATCATCGCGGTCGGGCTGGTGAACAGCTTGTCGCTGAAGTCGATTTCCTTCTTGCGCGCTTCGGTGACGGTCATCGACGAGATCACGCCGTCGAATTTGCGTGCCTTCAGGCCCGGGATCATGCCGTCGAAGTCGTTGGCCATCCAGACGCACTTGACCTTCAGGTGTTCGCAGATCGCGTTACCCAGGTCGATGTCGAAACCGACCAGGCTGCCGTCCGGAGCCTTGGACTCGAAGGGCGCGTAGGACGGGTCGGTAGCGAAGCGGATTTCCTTGTATTCCTTGGCTTGCAGGGCGCCCGCGGCAGCCATCAGGGCCAGGGCGGAAAGAGTCAGCCATGCTTTTTTCATCGATTGGAATCCTTAGATTTGAGCAGTGGAACGACAGGGAAAAGTTGCAACATCAATTTGATAGCAAATTTTGAACCACACGCATCCGACGGGTCTCGGCGGTCTGAACGAGACGACGGACGTGGTCCTAGGACAGGTATAGCATCGGCTGTCGGAAACACCGCCCCACGTCGGTGCGCTACCGCGAGGCGTTCGGTAACAAAGTGGTGCGGGAATGTGCGGGGGAGAGAGGTGTGCGGGCGGGAGAAAAAAAGAAAGGCACCCGAGGGTGCCTTCAAGATGATCATGGAGTAAGTCGACTGATCTGATCCGTCAGTGCGGCGGAAGTTCCGCCGCTCCCGGTTTATTTCTGCGGAATCAGGGTCAGGCGCTTGTTGCCGTAGACGCGGTCGAGGTTCTGCGGCTGGAACGGGAAACTCATGTAGTCGCCCTTCAGCCAGGCGTCGATGCCGTCGGCGTAGTGCGGGCTGGCCGGGTTGCCGGACTGGCCGCTGCTGTTCACGCCGAGCATGGGTTCGCTCTGGCCGAAGTCGACGACGATGCGCATGGCCGGGATCAGCCAGGTGTCGAAGTCCTTGCCCCAGCCGTAGGCGGAGACGTTGAGGGTGCTGTGGTCACCACCGGCCGGGTAAGGGCCGCGATCCAGGTAACCCTTGATTGCGCCAAGGCCTGCGCGCTGGCTGGCGTCGAGGTAGGGCGCCATCTTGGTGCTGTCGCTGACCCAGTTGTAGGTGTGCAGCTTGCCCCACTGCCAGGCATGGCGGTCGGCGCCCAGCTTCTGTTCGCAGAAGCTGGTGGCGGCGGCCAGGCTGCGCGCCAGGATTGCCGGTTTGTCTTCCTTCTGCGGGGTGCGCACGTCGTCCCAGAACGGGCTGTCGTCGCGGCCGAGCAGGTGGTCGGCCTGGGCCGAGTAGGACAGGTTGGCGTTCTCCACGAAAGCTTTCCAGGCCGGGCTGTCTTCCGGACCCAGTTCGTCGAGGAAGATCTGCTTGGTGCTTTCCTGCAGGAAGGCTTCGTACAGTGCGGCGTCGGAGGAGGTCGCGGCGAGCTTGCCGTCGAATGCCATCAGCCGGTCGAGTGCTTCCCGCGCGCGTTCCCGTTGGCCGTCCGGCAGCGCCTGGATCGCCTGTTTCAACGGTGTGGCCATACCCGGTGCGGAGAACATCGCCTGCAGCTTGGCGGCGAAGGGCGTGGTCTGGTCGTACTGCATGGCGATCATGCTGCGTGCATCGTGGCGGTTACTGGCGTTGGCCAACTGGGCGATGCGCTCGGCGCGTTCCGGGTAGTACCAGGAACTCGACAACTGCGCGCCGTAGCCAGGCTGCACGGTGCGGTGGTTGGCGGTGCCCAGCCAGCCCTGCTGCGGGTCCTGGTCGGACGGGTGCAGGATCGGATCGGCATAGCCGTCCCAGTCGTAGCGGCCGTCCCAGCCAGGGGAGGGCAGCAGGCCGCGGCCTTCCTTGCGGTTGGGGAAGCGACCGGTGACCTGCCAGCCGATGTGCTTCTCGTCGGCGAATACGATGTTCAGCGGCATGGCGCGGACTTCGCGGGTGGCGTCGAAGGCTTGCTCGACGCTCTTCGCGCGCGACAGGTCGAAGAAGGCATCGAGGCTCTTGTCCGAAACCGCCTGGATGCTCTGGTAGGCCAGGCCGTAGCTGCTGGAGACCGGCAGCGGTTGCAGGTCGTTCTTTCGTGCACCGAGCAGGGCGCTGTTGAGCAGCGGGCCGTGACGGGTTTCGTAGACGGTTTCGCGGATCGGCGACTGGCCTTTGACGAAGAAGGTCTCGTTGCGCTCGATGGCCGGTTTCCATTGGCCGTCGGCGAGGTAGTAGAGCTTGCCGCCCTGGCGCCGGACCTGTTCGAGGAACACGTCCTGGTTGTCGCCCATGACCATGGTCATGCCCCAGGCCAGCTTGCCGTTGTAGCCGGCAACCACGCCCGGCACGCCGGCGATGGTGACGCCGGCGGCGGTGTATTTCGGCGAACGCACCTGCATGAAGTTCCACACCGAGGGCATCGACAGCGGCAGGTGCGTGTCGTTGGCCAGCAGGCTCTTGCCGCTGCGGCTGCGTTGCGGGGCGATGGCCCAGTTGTTCGAGGCGGCGACGCCCATCATCTGCAGGCCCGCGACCTGCTCGACCGCCGTGCCGATGTCGGCGAGGCCGGGAATCTGCCCGCTGAGCTTCAGGCCCTTGAGCTTGTCCGCTTCGTCGAAGGGAAGGGCTTCGTCCGGGTAGATGGGCGTCAGCCAGGCGAGTTTTTCCGCACCGACTTTTTGCGCCAGGGTCAGCGAGTCGAGCTCTTCCTGCAGGTTCACCGCCAGGCCGAAATTCAGCAGGGCGAAGACCAGCGCCGAGTCCTCCGGCTTCCAGTACTCGGGGCGGTAGCCGGATTCGGCGAGATCCATCGGCAGCTTGTCGCGGTAGCGATAGAGGTAGGCGTTGACGCCGCGCGCGTACGTCTCGAAGAAGCGCTGGGTGCGCGGCGACGCGCCTTTGTAGAGGGCGTCGGCGGCTTGTCGGAGGTTGACCGTGCGCATGAAACGGTCGATTTCCAGGGCACCCGGGCCGACCATTTCGGACAGGCGACCCTGGGCCAGCAGGCGCATGCCGACCATCTGGCTGATGCGGTCGCTGGCATGCACGTAGCCCATGGCGAAGAGTGCGTCGTGGAAGGTCGTGGTCTCGATCAGCGGCATGCCCAGGCTGTTGCGCCGGATCGACACGCTTTCCGCCAGGCCCTTGATCGGTTGCACGCCGGAAGTGGGCGGCAGGCTGTCGGCGTACTGGTCGTTCAGCCAGGCTTGGCAGCCGGTGAGGCTGACGGCGGCGCTGAGGGTGGCGGCGAGGCCGAAACGGGGTAGCGGGCGGAAGGCTCGCGAGGCCATGGGAACGTGCTCCTGCACTGGGCTGGCGGAAAGCCGCTACGTTAGTGAGGAGCGCCTTGCCGCGCAAGCTGCGGAGGCAGGCATTTCGCGGCTTTCAGACCGATTGGCCGGGGTTCGCGCGGAAATGAAAAAGGCCCGCTGGGCGGGCCTTCTTCGGACAGGCGCATCAGGCGCCGTGGCACTTCTTGAACTTGGCGCCGCTGCCGCAGGGGCAGGGATCGTTGCGGCCCACGTCCTTCAGCGGATTGCGCACCGGCTCGTGGCTGTGGTTGCAGTGCGGGCCGTGGACGTGGTGGGGATGGTCGTGGTCATGATCATGGTCGTGGTTGCAGTCGGGACCATGTACATGGGGTTCCTGGCTCATGAATGCCTTACTCCGGGATGAAATCGCCGGGGATTATCTCGCCATTGCGCGCGATATGCACGGTCTGGCCGAACAGGATACCGGTCTTGATGTCGCCTTCGAGGTTGTAGCGGATCGGCTGGTCGGGCTTCTGCAGCAGCTTGACGATGTACTTCATGTGCCGCCACAGGTTGGTGTTGACCGGCACCTGGAAGTTCTGCCGGCCGTTGGCGGGCACGGTGAACCACAGGCTGGATTCGCCTTCGGCAAGATCGACATCGTTCAGCTTGACCTTATAGGCCAGGCCGCGCACCGGCAGGCTGAAGTCGTTCGGGTTGTCGATGCTGAAGTGCAGCATGAACTGTTGTTCGAGCAGGCGGGCCTTGACCACGTCCACTTTCACCAGCTTGACATCGGGACTCTCGAAGCTGCCGGTCATCCAGCTACAGCCGGACAGGAGCGAGAAGATCCAGACTAGGCTGATAATTCTTATCATTTGCGCCTGATAATTCATGTCAATCCCCCAAGACGCCCCAGTGTACCAAGCGACTGCTCGGCCGCAAGTTGTTGTTACGTTAAAAGAAGTTGTCCCATACTGGTCCGACCCAGCTCTGGGGCAAAACACAGGAGTGTGAAGGATGAGCCGTTACGAAATCGTTTTTTCCGGTCAGACCCTTCCGGGATCCGATCTGGAAACGGTCAAGGCCAACCTGGCCAAGCTCTTCCAGGCCGACGCCCAGCGCATTGCCCTGCTGTTCTCCGGCCGCCGCCTGGTGCTGAAGAACAACCTCGACGAGGCCGCTGCCGGGAAGTATCGCACCGCTCTGGAGCGGGCAGGAGCGCGCATCGAGGTGGTCGACATGGATGCGCCGGTGGAGGAGATCGAGCTTGCGCCGCCGCCCGCGCCGAGTGAAGAGACTGTGCCTGCAGCCCCGGGGCGACTCAAGGTCGCACCGCGCGACGAGTACATGGCGGCGTTCGCCGATGTCGATGCGCCGGACTTCGGCCTGGCGCCGGTCGGTGCGGATCTGCAGGATGCCAAGGCCGAGCCGCGCGCGCCGCAGGTCGACCTCAGTCAGTTCAACCTCGCCCCGGTCGGCAGCGACATGGGCCAGGCCCGCCCGGCGCCCGCCGCGCCTGCGCCGGACACCAGCCACCTGAAGCTGGCGGACTGAGTCTTCAGCCGTTCTGCTGCGGGTCGTCCTGGTAGACGAACTTGGGCATTTCCCAGTGGAAACGGATGGCCAGCAGGCGGAACAGGAAGCCGGCGAACAGCGTGATCAATAGCGCCTGTTCGTTGGGCAACGACAGCTGGATGCAGATCAGGTAGCACCAGGCGCTGGCGAAGGACACGCTGGCGTAGAGCTCGCGGCGGAAGATCAGCGGCACGTCGTTGCAAAAGATATCCCGCAGTATCCCGCCGAATACCCCGGTGATCACCCCGCAAACCGCAGCGATCAGCAGGCTGTGGCCCATCTCCAGGGCAACCCGGCAGCCGATCAGGGTGAAGGCGACCAGGCCCACGGCGTCGAGCACGAGGAACAGCGAGCGCAGGTGGCGCATCAGCGGTGCGATGAAGACCGTCACCAGCGCCGCGAACGCAGTCAACATCAGGTACTCGGGATGGCGCACCCAGGTCAGCGGGTAGTGGCCGAGCAGCATGTCGCGAACCGAACCGCCGCCCAGCGCGGTGACGCAGGCCACCAGCACCACGCCGAACAGATCCATGCTGCGCCGTCCGGCCGAGAGCGCGCCGGTCATGGCTTCGGCAGTAATGGCGATGATGTAGAGCACGGTCAGCAGCATGGTGGGTCCCGAAAAAAAGCGCGCATTCTAGTCGAAGCCCGGCATGCACCCAACGGGTGCATGCATCGGCTGAAGCTCGCGCCTGCGGAAACGCCGTTCAGCCGATCCAGGGACCGCAGCATTTCTTCAGCTTGCCGCCCGCGCCGCAGGGGCAGGGGTCGTTGCGGCCGAGCTTGAGCGGCACCGTCGGGTCGAGGAAATACCAATGCCCATCGCGCTGGACGAAGCCCGAGCATTCGCGGTGGCTGTGCTCGCCATTGGCGTCGTGCCAGCTCGCCGTGAAGGCGACCCGCGCATGCTCGGGAATCCCGCCGAGCACCTCGTGGCTTTCCACCTCCAGGCCCAGCCAGGTGCTGCCCAGGCTCCACGCACGGATGGCATCGAGGTCCAGTCCGGCTTGTTGCGCCGGTAGCGTGGTGTCGCGCAGATAGTCGACCAGGCCCAGCACATAGGCGCTGTAGCGCGAGCGCATAAGCGCCTCGGCGGTGGGCGCCGGCTGGCCTGCGTGCAGGCGGCCGCAGCAGTCCGCCAACGACAGGCCGCTTCCGCAGGGGCAGGACGGTTCGCTCATGGTCACCACCAGTACTTGCCGAAGTTTTCCGGATTAGCCCAGAACTTGGCGTTGAGCCAGTCGGGTACCTGCTTGTATTCGCGTAGGTCGTAGGTGAACAGGGTCAGGGTCTGTTCGTCGCGCTGGAAGCGCTCGCTGGCCTGCATGGCCAGGGCGTAGAAGTCGGTTTCGCGGGCGCCGGCTGCCTGCAGGTCGACCAGCACCGCGACGCGGCTGCTGTTGAGGTTGCGGATGCCGCCTACCAGCTGCAGCGCATCGCGGCGTTCCAGGTGCTCCAGGCAGTCCGCCAGCAGCGCCAGGTCATAGCGTTTTGCCGCCAGGTCTGCCGGCAGCGGGCCGGCGGCGCAGCTGTCCAGCTGGCAGTCCGGGTGCGCCTGGAGAAAGGCGTCGACGGCGGGAATGCGCGTGGCGCCCACCAGCAGCAGGTACTTGGGGGCGTAGCGGTCGAGCAGGGCGGCCAGCGCCTGCTGCGGGGTGCGATCGGAGATCATCGGGCTCTTCTGAATCGTTTGGCGGATGCGCAGAGACTAGCTTGTGACGTCCTTATGGCCTAGTGCTGGCGCATTTTCGCAGTCGCGTCTTTACTCGGTAATTGTCGGTTCAGACCTATCTCAGAGGAGAGACTGATATATGAGCATCACAAGGACCGCTTTACCCCTGCTGCTGGTGAGCACCCTGCTTACCGGTTGCGCAGGCCTGCAGAAGTCCGACTGGCCGACCTGCGCTCTGGTCGGCGGTGTGGGGGGCGCCGGTCTGGGCTCCATCGAGAACAGCACCTGGGCTGGCTGGGGCGCGCTGATCGGCGGCGTGCTCGGCGCTTCGTACTGCTGGGTACACGGCGCCAGCGAACAAGTTGCCGTGGCTCCGCCCGCGCCTGCTCCCGAACCGGCTCCGGCTCCGCCGCCGAAGGAAGAGACTATCGTTGTCCGCGACCTGCATTTCGCCTTCGACTCGTCGAAGATCGATTCGCGTGACAAGGACAAGCTCGACACCATTGCCAGCAAACTGAAAGCCGAACCTGCCAGCACCGAGCTGGACATCTCCGGTCATACCGACAGTGTCGGCTCCGACGCCTACAACCAGAAACTGTCCGATCGCCGTGCTCATGCGGTGGCGGATTACCTGGTCAATGCTGGCGTTCCGGCCTCCAGCATCAAGTCGGTCGAAGGCTATGGCGAAAGCAAGCCGGTTGCCGACAACAAGACCAAAGAAGGCCGCGCCGATAACCGTCGCGTAGAAATCCAGATCAAGCGCCAGTAACCGGGGCGTGCAGTGGAGAAGGGGCCCTTGCGGCCCCTTTCTCGTTTCTGCGGGGGTGTCTGGAATCGCCCGCCCCGGCGGGGTATGGTGCGGGCACAAGAAAACACCGGGGAGCGCTTTCATGAAAGCTATTGCGGGGCTGGGCAAACTGGTTGCCCTGGCATTCTGGGGGGCGGTGCTGTTCAACATCCTGCAGCCCTTCGCCCAACCTTTCGCCACGCTGCTGCTGGCAGCCGGTGGCCTGATCCTGCTGATCCACATCGTCGAATTGCTGGTGCTCGGCAGTCGCCTGAAGGGCCGTTCGCATCCCTGGATGGATCGCCTGCAGGTGCTGCTGTTCGGTGTCTTCCACCTGCTCTCGGTGCCGGCGGCCGGCCAGGAGGATCGCCATGCGTAAGCTCCTCTGTGCCATGGCCCTGCTAGCGCCGCTGCAGGCCGCCATCGCTGCCTCGGTGAATGTCGATGCCAATACCGTTCTGCGACTTCCGGCCAAGACCGACGCCCTGACCCTCGAGCGTATCAGTGTCGCCCCGGGTGGAGCGCTGCTGATTCCCTCGCGGGTCACCCTGTTGCGCGTTCAGGAGCTGGACCTGCAGAAAAATGCTCGCATCGGCGTGTTCCCGGGAGAGCATCCGCTGCGCATCGAGGTGATTCGCGGCCAGTTTGCCGACGGCAGCGTAATCGCCGCCCAGGGTGCGGCTGGCAGCTTCCACCGTCCGGCCAGCGCCGGGCGGAACCTGACCCTGCGTCTGCAGAGCGTCAGCGTCACCAACCTGCTGGTGGACGTTCGCGGCGGTGTCGGCGCGCCTGGCTACGACGGCCTGGACGGCGCCAATGCGCGCCCGGCCGGCTGCCTCTGGGGTAGCTCGCTGGCCGGCGGTGACGGGCAGAGCGGCGGCGACGGACAAACTGGCGGGGCGGGTGGCCAGGTGCGCCTGGAAGTGCCGGCGAAATTCACCGTCGAAGTGGTCAAGGTCCGCCTGAACGGCGGTGCCGGCGGCGCACCGGGCAAGCCGGGCAAGGCCGGCGCGAGCAGCGGCGAGAAGGAGTGCTGGCTCTACTCGGCAAGCGGCGGCGACGCCGGGCGCGAAGGCCAGACCGGCCATGAAGGCGCGGTCGGCGCCGAAGGTCACCTGGACGTGGTGCGCTTCTGATCGATCCGGCGCGGGCCAGGCCCGCGCCTTCGTCTTACCAGTGCGGGCGTGCCGCGACTATCGCCACCAGCGCCAGGCCGAGCAGCAAGTTGCTGCCTACGGTGCGGCGAATCCGCCCCAGCACGGCGCCACCCGCCGGCCAGTCCGAAGCCTCGATCGCACGGCGCAGTTCCGGCAGCTGCAGGGCCTGCACACGCAGGAACAGCGCCAGCATCGCGACGTACAGGCCCATCATTACCTGCACATAGCGCGGTGCGCCGGCCACGCCGTTGAAGCTCAGCTGCAGCATGCCGATGCCGGTCACCGGCAGCACCACGACCGCCGCCCAGACCCAGACGAAGAAGCGCCGGAACACTTCGCTCCACAGCTTCAGCCGGGCCGGTGCCTCCAGCGCGGTGACGGCGGCCGGACGCAGAATCATCCAGGCGAAGAACATGCCGCCGACCCAGACCAGGGCGGCCAGGACGTGCAGGGCGTAGACGGGGGCAAAGGCGGTCATTCGGCGATCTCCGCTGGCGGTTGGGATGAAGCGCGCTATCATAGCCGGCCCCACTGAAAATTTATCCAGCCTCCGGAAGACCTCGCGGTCGATCCGGCGCCCGGGAATTCCATGCTCAGCACCGAACTCAAGGCCCAGATCCAGGGCGCCTACTCGCGTTTCCTGGAGGCCAAGGAACTCAAGCCGCGCTATGGCCAGCGCCTGATGATCGCCGAAGTGGCCAAGGTCCTCGGCACCATCCAGAGCGACGACGAAGGCCATCGCGTCGGCGAGGCGGCGGTAGTCGCCGTCGAGGCCGGCACCGGCACCGGCAAGACCGTCGCCTACAGCCTGGCCGCCATCGCCTGCGCCAAGGCCGCCGGCAAGCGCCTGGTGATCGCCACCGCGACCGTCGCCCTGCAGGAGCAGATCGTCCACAAGGACCTGCCCGACCTGCTGCGCAACAGCGGCCTGAGCTTCAGCTTCTCCCTGGCCAAGGGCCGCGGCCGCTACCTGTGCTTGTCCAAGCTCGACCACCTGTTGCAGGAAGGCCACGCGCAGAGCGCCACCGCGCAGCTGTTCGAGGAAGAAGGCTTCCGCATCGACGTCGACGAGAGCGGCACCAAGCTGTTCAACCAGATGATCGAGCGCCTGGCCGGCAACCGCTGGGATGGCGACCGCGACAGCTGGCCGGAAGCGATCGAGGATGCGCACTGGACGCAGCTGACCACCGACCACAGCCAGTGCACCGGGCGCCATTGCCCGAACTTTGGGCAGTGCTCCTTCTACAAGGCGCGCGAAGGCATGACCAAGGTCGACGTCATCGTTACCAACCACGACCTGGTGCTGGCCGACCTCGCCCTCGGCGGCGGCGCGATCCTGCCCGACCCGCGCGAAACCATCTACGTGTTCGACGAAGGCCATCACCTGCCGGACAAGGCCATCGGCCACTTCGCCCACTTCACCCGCCTGCGTGCCACCGCCGACTGGCTGGGCCAGGTGGAGAAGAACCTCACCAAGCTGCTGGCGCAGAACCCTCTGCCGGGCGACCTCGGCCGGCTGATCGAGCAGGTGCCGGAACTGGCGCGCGATCTGCGCACCCACCAGCAGTTCATGTTCACCGCCTGCGAGGAGATCGGTGACTTCCGCGCCGGCGAAGACATGGAAGGCCGCGAGCGGCCGCGCCATCGCTTCGAGGGCGGGGTGATTCCCGAGCACATCCGCGAGATGGGCATCGAGCTGAAGAAGGGCTTCGCCAAACTCACCGACCTCTTCACCCGCCTCACCGAGCTGCTTAAAGAAGCGATGGACGGGGAGGGCGCTGCCGGCGTCGCCAGCTACCAGGCCGAGGAGTGGTACCCGCTGTTCGGCAGCCTGCTCGCGCGCGCCCAGGGCAACTGGGAACTGTGGACCGCCTTCACCTGCGAGGACCCGGAAGACAGCCCGCCGATGGCGCGCTGGCTGACCCTGGCTGAAAGCGGCAGCTTCTACGACATCGAGGCCAACGCCAGCCCGATCCTCGCCGCCGAGACCCTGCGCCGCAACCTGTGGAACGTGGCCTACGGCGTGCTGGTGACCTCCGCAACCCTGACCGCGCTTGGCACCTTCGACCGCTACCGCATGCGTGCCGGCCTGCCGCGCGCGGCAGTCACCGCTGTCGTGCCGAGCCCGTTCCATCACGCAGAAGCCGGCCTGCTGCGTGTGCCCGATCTCAAGGCCGACCCCCGCGACGCCGCCGCGCACACCGCGGCCATCGTCCGCGATCTGCCGGCGATGGTCGAAGGCGCACGCGGCACGCTGGTGCTGTTCGCCTCGCGCAAGCAGATGCAGGAAGTGTTCGACGGCCTGGACCGTGATTGGCGCAAGCGCGTGCTGATCCAGGGCAACCTGTCCAAGCAGGAGACGCTGAACAAGCACAAGTCGCGCGTGGACGACGGCGAGCACAGCGTGCTCTTCGGCCTGGCCAGCTTCGCCGAGGGCGTCGACCTGCCCGGCGCTTATTGCGAACACGTGGTGATCGCCAAGATTCCCTTCGCCGTACCGGACGATCCTGTCGAGGCGGCGCTCTCGGAGTGGATCGAGGCGCGCGGCGGCAATCCCTTCATGGAGATCGCCGTGCCCGACGCTTCGCTGCGCCTGGTGCAGGCCTGCGGGCGTCTGCTGCGCACCGAGCAGGACCGCGGCACCATCACCCTGCTCGATCGGCGCGTAGTGACCCAGCGTTACGGCAAGGCGATCCTCAACGCCCTGCCACCGTTCCGCCGCGAGATCGCCTGACGGCGGGGGGGCCCGAATCCGCTGGCGGCGTGCCCTGCGCTGCCGCCCGAAGACACCGGCGGTGCCTGGCGCCGCCACAAGGACAAGAGCTGCATGCGTTCATTCCTGCCCCTGCTGTTCAGCCTGAGCCTCGCCAGCGCCCCGCTGTGGGCCGCCGAGGGCAACGAGACCCTGTTCAACTTCGTCAAGCCGATGGCTGTGGTGAGCGTCGGTCTGCAGGACGCCGACCTGCCCAATCACACCGCGGAAACCGCCGCGGGCGGTGAAATCCTGCGGCGCGTGAAGTTCCATCCGGCGGCGCGTCCGACCCTGACCCTGAAACCGGCCAGCGGCAGCTGGGACTGGTCGCAGGCCGACAGCCTGAGCCTGCGCGTGCAGAACGCCATGGACTGGGCGTTGACCCTGGAAGTCGAGATCGATAACGCCGATGGCACGCCCGGCCTGCATGCCAGCATCGCGCTTCCCGCAGGTCCCGCGCAGACCCTGCTGGTGCCGCTGCAGGCTACCGCGCCGCAACTGTTCGGCATGCGCGCCGGCGTCCCCATGCCCTTCACCCTTGATGGCCAGCGCTTGCTCATCGCCCCGGTGGTCACCGGCGAGTTGAAGCGCAGCCAGGTCGGCGCGGTGAAGCTTTATCTGGACACCCCGAAAGCGGCCCAGGAGATCCTCGTCGGCCGCTTCGGCACCCGCGCCGGCGGCGACGAGTTGCACAAGGCCTATAGCGGCATTGTCGACGCCTACGGGCAGTCGACCCGCAGCGAATGGCCGGAGAAGGTGAAAAGCGTCGAACAGCTGGCCAATGCCTGGAAGGCCGAGGGCGAGCAACTGAAGAAGTGGCAGGCGCAGAACGAGCAGCGCGACACCTTTGGTGGGCTGCTGGAGGGCCCGAACTTTGACGCCACAGGCTTCTTCCGCAGCGAGAAGCGCAACGGCCGGTGGTGGTTGGTCACGCCAGACGGCCATGCTTACTGGTCGCTGGGCGTCAACACGGTGAACAACGAAAGCAGCCAGACCTACATCGAGGGCCGCGAGTACATGTTCGACGGGCTGCCCCGCGAGGGCGATCCGCTGGCGGCCTTCTACGGCAGCAGCGACGACCGCGACGGCGTCGGCGCGCAGCAGGGTCGCGCCTTCGGTCACGGCCGCTGGTATGACTTCTATGCCGCGAACCGCTACCGCGCCACCGGCGGTCTGAGCGGGCAGCCGTTCGCCGACGCCTGGTTCGAGCGCACCCTGGCGCGCCTCGACGCCTGGGGCTTCAACTCGCTGGGCAACTGGAGCCAGCCGGCCTTCGCCGGCGCCTCGCGCATCCCCTACAGCCTGCCGCTGGCGATCAGCGGCGACTACGCCACCGTCAGCACCGGCTACGACTGGTGGGGCGCCATGCCCGACCCGTTCGACCCGCGCTTCGCCATGGCTGCCGAGCGCGCCATCGCCATCGCCACCCGCGACCACCGTGAAGACCCCTGGCTGCTCGGTTACTACGCGGACAACGAACTGGCCTGGGCCGGGCAGGGCAGCGATGCGCGCAACCACTACGCCCTGGCCTTCGGCGCCCTGGCACTGTCCACCGACAGCCCGGCCAAGCGCGCCTTCATCAAGCAGTTGAAGGACAAGTACCACGACCACCAGGCCCTGGAGCAGGCCTGGGGCATCGACATGGCGGCCTGGGAAGACCTGGACGTGCCGGGCTTCCAGGCACCGCAGCCGAACGCTGCGCACCCGGCCATCGAACAGGACTACAGCGCGTTCCTGCGCCTGTACGCCGACCAGTACTTCCGCACCCTGCGCGATTCGCTGAGCTGGCACGACCCGAACCACCTGCTGCTGGGCGGCCGTTTCTCGGTGACCACCCCGGAAATGCTGGCCTCCTGCGCGCATTACTGCGACCTGCTGAGCTTCAACCTGTACGCCCCGACCCCGCAGCAGGGCTACGACGCCAACTACGTGCGCAGCCTGGACAAGCCGGTGCTGATCAGCGAATTCCACTTCGGCTCGCGCGACCGCGGGCCGTTCTGGGGTGGCGTTTCCGAGGTCTACAACGAACAGCAGCGCGGTGAGCGCTACCAGCAGTTCCTCAGCGCCGCGGTGAAGGATCCGCAGATCGTCGGCGCGCACTGGTTCCAATACCTCGACCAGCCGACCTCCGGGCGCTTGCTCGATGGCGAGAACGGCCACATCGGCCTGGTCGGCATCACCGACCTGCCGTTCGCCAGCTTCGTCGATGCCGTGCGCAAGGGTAACCAGCAGGCTGCGAAGGTCCTGCAGGAGCAGGCGCGCGCCGCCGCCAAGGCGCCGCCGAAAGCGCCGAGCAAGCCGATAGACCCGGACGCCACGGCCAGCCGAGACGACACCCCGGCCGCGCAATGAGCCGGCATTCGCCGGGGCCATGATGGCCGCGGCCCAACTTGGGCAGGGTTCACAAGGGCGGAGGGCGCTGGAAGAATGCGCCTTTCTGTTCCCCGTCCCGGAGTGCCTCCATGACCCTGCAAGGCCATTGCGATAGCCGCTTCACCCCCGTCGCCGACGCATTCGCGGCACTCTTCGAGGACCCGCAGGCGCGCGGCGCCGCGCTTTGCATCCAGGTCGGCGGCGAAACGCTGGTGGACCTGTTCGCCGGTGCCGCCGGCAAGGACGAGGGCCAGGACTGGCAGGCGGACACCCTGCTCAACCTGTTCTCCTGCACCAAGACCTTTGCCGCCGTCGCCGCCCTGCAAATGGTTGGCGAGGGCAAGCTTGAACTGGACGCCCCGGTGGCCCGCTACTGGCCCGAATTTGCCGCCGCCGGCAAGCAGGCGATCACGGTGCGCCAGTTGCTCTGCCATCGCGCCGGCCTGCCGGCTTTGCACCAGATGCTGCCGGCCGAAGCGCTGTACGACTGGCAGGCGATGACCGCTGCGCTGGCCGCCGAAGAGCCGTGGTGGCAGCCGGGCGAGGAGCATGGCTACGCGCCCATCACCTACGGATGGCTGGTGGGCGAGGTAATCCGCCGGGTCGATGGCCGAGAGCCGGGCGTGGCCATCGTCGAGCGCACCGCCAAGCCGCTCGGGCTGGACTTCCACATTGGCCTGGACGATGCCGAGTTCCCGCGCGTGGCGCACATCGCCCGGGCCAAGGGCAACCTTGGTGACGCGGCGGCGCAGCGTTTGCTGCGCACCATGATGAGCGAGCCGAACGCACTGACCACCCGCGCCTTCACCAACCCGCCGTCGATCCTCACCAGCACCAACAAGCCGGAATGGCGGCGCATGCAGCAGCCGGCGGCGAACGGCCACGGCAACGCGCGATCCCTAGCCGGCTTCTACAGCGGCCTGCTGCAAGGGCGTCTGCTGGACAAGAAGCTGCTCGCCGAGCTGACGCGCGAGCACGCCCGTGGCGAGGACCGCACCTTGCTCACCAGCACCCGTTTCGGCCTCGGCACCATGCTCGACCAACCGGAGCTGGCCAACGCCACCTATGGCCTCGGCCCGCGCGCCTTCGGCCATCCCGGTGCCGGTGGCTCGGTGGGCTTCGCCGATCCGGAGCGGGAACTGGCCTTCGGTTTCGTCACCAATACCCTCGGCCCCTATGTGCTGATGGATCCGCGTGCGCAGCAACTGGCGCGCGTCGTCGGCACCTGCCTCTGCTCGTCGGCCGATACGCGCCGACGAGCCGTGGGAACCTTCCTTCACGACTCCGCTCGAAAGACCCAGCTTGCGGCATCGCATGCCCGCGGGATGGGTGTCGTCGCTTGCCAGTCGAATATCAAAAAGGCCAATTGGCTTAGTAAGTTATGATCGACTTCTAAGTTGAAAATCTGATTCGCGCCCGCCGCCGGGCGCGTCTGTCCCTTGTCTCGCCTGTCGGTATCCGTCCATGAACCTGTTCAAGACTTCCACTCTGGTCCTCTGTCTCGGCCTGTCCGCCTGCAGCCAATTCCAATCCCAGGACGCCAGCACGCCCGGTGCAGCCCAGGCTGACTCCGGCAAACACAGCTGGTGGCCTTTCGGCGGCACAGACAAGGCTGACGCCAAGGCGCCGGCGGAGGCGCCCAAGCCTGCGGTGGCGAATGCGAACGCGGCATCCGACAAATCCGCCGGCAACCACTGGTGGTGGCCGTTCAGCGGCAGCGCCGCGGGCGAGTCGGCGAAGGTTGAAGGCCGCCGACAAGCCGTTACCCGTGCCCAGCGCATTGGACAACAAAGCCTGGCTGGACCAGCACGAGGCGCCCGTGCGCGCCGCCGTCGCCGGCAGCAAGTTCAAGGTCGAGCGTCGCGACAATGCCCTGGTGCTGACCGCCCCGGTAGACGGCTCCTTCAATCCCAAGCGCCCGGAGCTGCTGCTGCCGGTCACCCTCGCGCCGCTGGCCAGCGTTGCCAAGGTCATCGAAAAGGAACCGCAGAGCGGCGTGTTCATCCTCGGCCACAGCGACAGCAGCGGCGACAAGGCCACCAACGACAAGGTCAGCCAGCAGCGCGCCGTGGCCATCGCGGCGATCTTCCGCCTCAGCGGCCTGGGCAACGACCGCCTGCGCTACAAGGGGGTCGGCTCCGACAAGCCGGTCGCCGACAACAAGACCAAGGCCGGCCGGGCGAAGAACCGCCGCGTCGAAGTCATGCTGACCCCGCGCGGCAACCTGCTGCCCCTGGCCCAGGCCAACTGAAACGTGGGCGCCTTGTCGCCGGTCAAGCAATCCCTTCGAGCTCTGGTTAATCTAGAGGGCTGAATCAGAGGCGCTTTCCGCTCGGGAAGCGCCGGCAGTCCCGTCATCCGGAGGAGAGATCGATGGCCCAGACCCTGGCCGACATGCGCCGCGAATACACCCGTGACGGACTCAGCGAGGCGCAAGCGCCCGCCGAACCGTTCGTCCTGTTCCAGCAGTGGTTCGAAGAGGCGGTGAAGACCGAGCAGTTGCCGGTCGAGCCCAACGCCATGACCCTGGCGACGGTCGATAGCGAAGGCCAGCCGCATTGTCGCGTGCTGCTGCTCAAGGGGCTCGACGCGCGCGGGTTCACCTTCTTCAGCAACTACGACAGCGCCAAGGGCGAGCAACTGGCCGCCAACCCGCGTGCCGCCATGACCTTCTTCTGGCCGGCGCTCGAGCGCCAGGTGCGTATCGAAGGGCAGGTCGAGAAAGTCTCTGTGGAAGAGTCCGACGCCTACTACCGCGTGCGCCCGCTGGGCAGCCGCCTCGGTGCCTGGGCCTCGCCGCAGAGCCGGGTGATCAGTGGTCGCGAGGAACTGGAGCGGCTGCTGGCGGAGACCGAGAAGCGCTTCATGGATACCGCGCCGCATTGCCCCGAGCACTGGGGCGGCTATCGCCTGGTGCCCACGCGCATCGAGTTCTGGCAGGGCCGCCCGAGTCGCCTGCACGACCGCCTGAACTACCGCCGCGAAGGCGATGCCTGGGTGCGCGAGCGCCTGGCGCCATAGGTTCTTCGTAGGAGCGAGCTTGCTCGCGAATGGCCGCGTGCCGAATCGGTTCGCGAGCAAGCTCGCTCCTACATGGCTGCGCTTCCCGTGGGGGTGGCGAGGTAGGATGCGTCCCATCGTCTGACAAGGGACTCCCTGCATGAAACTCGTCATCGCCCCCGACTCCTTCAAGGAAAGCCTGTCCGCTCCCGACGTCGCGGCCGCCATCGCGCGCGGCTGGCTGCGTGCCCGGCCGGCGGATGAGATTCTCCTGCGGCCCATGGCCGATGGTGGTGAAGGCACGGTGGACGCGGTGCTGGAAGCCACTGGCGGCGAGCGCCGCGAATGCCTGGTGCGTGGCCCGCTCGGCACGCCGGTACAGGCGCATTGGGGCTGGCTGGAAGAGGGTACTGCGGTGATCGAGATGGCCGCCGCCAGTGGCCTGCATCTGGTGCCGGCCCATCAGCGCGACGCAACCCGCACCAGCAGTTTTGGCACCGGCGAGCTGATCCGCGCGGCGCTGGATGCCGGGGCGCGCAAGATCATCCTCGGACTCGGCGGCAGCGCCACCAACGATGGCGGCCTTGGCTTGCTGCAGGCCCTGGGTGTGCGCTTCCTCGACGAGCAGGGTGCGCCGCTGGGTGATGGCGGTGCCGAACTGGCTCGTCTGCATTCGATCGATGTCGCTGGCCTGGACACGCGCTTGCGTGCGGTCGAGGTCGAAGTGGCTGCCGATGTCGACAATCCGCTCTACGGTCCGCGCGGCGCCTCGGCGGTGTTCGGCCCGCAGAAGGGCGCGAGCCCGGCGCAGGTCGAGCAATTGAACGCCGCGCTGCAGCGTTATGCCCAGGTCGCCGCGCAGGTACTCGGTGAGGATCACAGCGCTTATCCCGGCGTTGGCGCCGCGGGCGGCCTCGGCTTTGCCGCGCGGGCCTTCCTGGGGGCGCGCTTCCGGCCGGGCATCGAACTGGTCGCCGAGGTTGCCGGGCTGGCCGAGGCGATGCAGGGCGCGGCCCTGGCGATTACCGGCGAGGGCCGTCTCGATGCGCAGAGCCTGCACGGCAAGACGCCGGTCGGCGTGGCGCGCGTCGCCGCGGCTGCAGGTGTTCCGGTCATCGCCCTGGCAGGCAGTCTGGGCGAGGGGTATGTGCGGGTACACGACAACGGTATCGCTGCAGCATTCAGTCTGACCCCAGGGCCGATCAGCCTGGCCCAGGCCATGACTGGCGCGGCTGTCGAACTGGAGGCGCGTGCCGAGGAACTGGCGCGGCTGTGGAGCCTGGCTCAGGTGTCGCGATAGTCCTTGGCGGCACGCTGCAGCCACTCTGGTAGGTCGCGTCGAGCAACTCGCTCGTCGCGGGCAAGTTGCAGGCAGTGCAGCATGTACTCGCGCTTGATCGGGTCTTCGCCGGCCAGCGACAGCGCGAGGTCGCGATCCATCCAGCGGCGGATGCGAACGAACAGCCACCAATGGAAATAGAGCCCGGCTGCGGTGGTGACGACGATGATGAAGTAGTCCATGGGGAGCTCCTCGCACGGTCGCCCACCCTAGCCGAAGCGGGCCGGGCGACGAACGCGGGTTTTTGCCGCAGGCGGCGGAGAAAGCTGTACGGCGGCTGAACCGAACGAAATGTTTGATCTGCCCGGCGTGACAGCAAGGTGCGCGGCAGAGTCTAATATCCACATATCTATCCGGAGGTTTCCGTATGCGTAATTCCGCCTTCCTCGTCGCCGGTTTCACCGCTCTTGCCCTGACCCTGGGCGGCTGCCAATCCAGCCTGACCGGCGATAGCTATTCCCGTGACGAAGCCCGCACCGTGCAGAACGTACGCTGGGGCACCATCGAGGCGCTGCGCCCGGTGAAGATCGAAGGCACCAAGACCCCGATCGGCGCCGCGACCGGCGCCGCCGTGGGTGGTATTGGCGGCAGCGCCATCGGTGGTGGCCGTGGCAGCTACGTGACCGCCATCATCGGTGCCGTGGCCGGTGGCCTGGCCGGTGCGGCGGCCGAGGAAGGCCTGACCCGCACCCAGGGCGTGGAGATCACCGTGCGTGAAGACGACGGCACCTCCCGCGCCTACGTCCAGGAAGTCGACCAGGGCGCAGTGTTCCGCGTCGGCGAGCGCGTGCGCATCCTGACCGTGAACGGCACCAGCCGCGTAGCGCACTGATCCGTCAACCCGCCGGCCTCGGCCGGCGCGTTGATTCTTCTGGCGCGCGGCACCGGTCTCCGGTGCCGCGCGCTATCGTTTTCGGGGTCGCCATGGGCGAGCCGTCTGACAGCCTTTCGTAATATTTCTATCCATGACGTCAGACCGATAGATATGGATAATCGACGGGTTCTGTCGTCTTTCCTGGATGTTTGCCAGGCTCTTTAGGATCGAGGAGTCGTTCATGACGCTGGCGCTGCTGATCGCGCTGCCCTTCCTGGGATGCTTCCTGCCGGCGCTGGCCGAGCGTTTCGGGCGCAACGCCTGTGCCTTGGCGGCCGGGTTCGCGCCGCTGGTTGGCTTGCTGCTGCTGTTCTCGATGCGCGGCGTGCTCGGCGGCGAACGGCTGATCGACCGCTACGAGTGGCTGCCGAGCCTGGGGCTGAACCTCAGCCTGCGCCTGGATGGCCTGGGTTTCCTATTCGCCCTGCTGATCCTCGGCATCGGCCTGCTGGTGATCCTCTACGCGCGCTACTACCTGTCCGAGCAGGAACCCACCGGGCGCTTCTACGGCTATCTGCTGCTGTTCATGGGCGCGATGCTCGGCGTGGTGCTGAGCGAGAACCTGCTGCTGATGCTGGTGTTCTGGGAGCTCACCAGCCTGTCGTCGTTCCTGCTGATCGGCTTCTGGAGCCATCGCTCCGACGCACGCAAGGGCGCGCGCATGTCGCTGGCGGTGACCGGCGGCGGGGGGCTGGCACTGCTCGCCGGGGTGCTGCTGATCGGCCATGTGGTGGGCAGCTACGAGCTGACCGACGTGCTCGCCGCGCGCGACCTGTTGCAGGCCAATGCGCTGTTCCCGCTGATCCTCGTGCTGGTGCTGCTGGGTGTGTTCACCAAGTCGGCGCAGTTCCCCTTCCATTTCTGGCTGCCGCACGCGATGGCGGCGCCGACGCCTGTCTCCGCGTATCTGCACTCGGCGACCATGGTCAAGGCCGGGGTCTTCCTGCTGGCGCGCCTTTACCCGGCTTTGTCGGGCAATGACCTGTGGTTCTACCTGGTCGGCCTGACTGGCCTGGCGACCCTGCTGATGGGGGCCTTCCTGGCCTTGTTCCAGAACGACCTCAAGGGCCTGCTGGCATACTCGACTATCAGCCACCTGGGCCTGATCACCCTGCTGTTCGGCCTGGACTCGCCCATGGCCAACGTCGCGGCGATCTTCCACATCATCAACCACGCCACCTTCAAGGCCTCGCTGTTCATGGCCGCCGGCATCATCGACCACGAGACTGGCAGCCGCGACCTGCGCCGCATCAGCGGCCTGTGGCGCTACATGCCGCACACCGCCGTGCTGGCGATGGTGGCTTCGGCGTCGATGGCCGGCGTGCCGCTGCTCAACGGTTTCCTCAGCAAGGAAATGTTCTTCGGGCAGACGCTGGAACATAACCTCGCCGGCAGCTTCAGCTGGCTGCTGCCGACCCTGGCCACGCTCGGCGCGCTGTTCTCGGTGAGCTATTCCGTGCGTTTCATCTACGAAGTGTTCTTCGGCGGCGAACCGCGCAACCTGCCCAAGCAGCCCCATGAGCCGCCGCGCTACATGAAGGTGCCGGTGGAGGTGCTGGTCGGCCTGTGCCTGCTCGTGGGCATGGCGCCGTCGCTGACGGTGGCGCCGCTGCTGGCCGGTGCGGCCTCGGCAAGCCTGAATGGGCCGCTGCCCGGATACAGCCTGGCGATCTGGCATGGTTTCAACGCGCCGCTGCTGATGAGCGTGATCGCCACGCTCGGCGGGGTGCTTCTGTACGCCCTGCGCAAGCCGCTGTTCGCCTGGTACGCAGGCCTGCCGGAAGTGGACGCCAAGGAAGTCTTCGACGCCCAGGTTGTGCGCTTCGCCGTCTTCGCCGGCGCCGTGACCCGCGCCATGGAGAACGGCTCGCTGCAACGTTACCTGCTGCTGCTCCTGCTCTCGGCGGTAGTCGTGGTGTGCGTCGGCCTGGCCGGGCTGTCGAGCCTGCCGGGGGCGCGGCCGCTTTCCGAGCTGGATGGCGTGACCGCGCTGGGCCTGGCGCTGCTAGCTCTGTGCGGCCCGTTGACTGCGGCCTTCCATCGTCGCCGGCTGGTGGCGCTGATCCTCCTGAGCATCGCCGGCCTGCTGGTGGCGCTGGCCTTCGCGCGTTTCGCCGCGCCAGACCTGGCGCTGACCCAGCTGTCGGTGGAAGTGGTGACCATGGTCCTGCTGATGCTGGCGCTGTACTACCTGCCGGCGCGCACGCCGGTGGAGAGCAGCAGCCTGCGCAAGCTGCGCGACTTCGTCCTGGCCGCCGCCAGCGGCATGGTGGTGATGCTGCTGGCCTATGCCGTGCTGACCCGTCCGTACGACAGCATTGCCGGCTACTACCTGCAGCGCAGCGTCAGCGGCGGCGGCGGGCACAACGTGGTGAACGTCATCCTCGTGGACTTCCGTGGCTTCGACACCCTCGGCGAGATCAGCGTGCTGGCCATCGCCGCGCTCGGTGTCTTCGCCATGCTGCAGGGCCTGCGCCTGCCGGCGCGCACGCACGATGACCACGACCGCGCCTGGTCGGCCGATCGCCATCCGCCGATTCTCGCGACCCTGGCGCGCCTGTTGCTGCCGCTGGCCCTGCTGGTCTCGGTGTTCATCTTCCTGCGCGGGCACAACCTGCCGGGCGGCGGCTTCATCGCCGGCCTGGTCACCGCCGTCGCCCTGATCCTGCAGTACATCGCCTGCGGCAGCCGCTGGGTGCGCACCCGTCTGCCGCTGAATTACTCGCGCACGGCCGGCCTCGGGGTGTTCATCGCCGGCCTCACCGGCCTGGGAAGCTGGGCCTTCGGCTATCCGTTCCTGACCTCGTCCTTCGGCCACTTCCACTTACCGCTGGTGGGCGAGTTCGAACTGGCCACCGCCATGCTCTTCGATCTCGGCGTCTACCTCACCGTGGTCGGCGCGACCCTGCTGATCCTCGCCGGCATCGGTGAGCTGAACCCACCGCCGGAGCCCGTCGAGCGGGCACAGGAGGACTTCTGATGGAGGCGCTGTTCGCCATCGCCCTCGGCCTGCTCACCGCCAGCGGTGTGTATCTGCTGCTGCGCGCGCGCACCTTCCCGGTGGTGCTGGGCCTGACGCTGCTGTCCTACGCGGTCAACCTGTTCCTCTTCGCCATGGGCCGCCTCGCCGGCGAGCCGGCGGTGCTTGGGCAGGTGAGCCAGCCGGGCGATCCGATTCCCCAGGCGCTGGTGCTGACGGCCATCGTCATCGGCTTTGCCATGACCGCGTACGTCATCGTCCTGGCCCTGCGCGGGTTGGCGGAGACTGGCGGCGACCATGTCGACGGCAAGGCAGAGGAGGAGGAGCGATGAACCACCTGCTGATCGCGCCCGTGCTGCTGCCGCTGTTCAGCGGCTGCCTGCTGCTGCTCGCCGGCCTCGGCCTGCGCGCCAGCCGTGCGCTGTCCCTGCTCGCGACCCTGGCGTTGCTGCCGCTGAGCGCCTGTCTGCTGCAGCAGGCGGCCTCCGGCGAGGTGCAGTACTACGCCCTCGGCAACTGGCAGCCGCCCTTCGGCATCATCCTGGTGCTGGACCGCCTGAGCGCATTGATGCTGCTGGCCAACGCGCTGCTGGCGAGTTTCGCCATGCTTTACGCGCTGCGTGGCGATGACCTGCGCGGCAAGCAGTTCCACGCGCTCTTCCAGTTCCAGTTGCTGGGCCTGAACGGAGCCTTCCTCACCGGCGACCTGTTCAACCTGTTCGTGTTCTTCGAGATCCTGCTGATCGCCTCCTATGCGCTGCTGCTGCACGGCGGCGGGGCAGGGCGGGTGCGCGCCGGCCTGCACTACGTGGTGCTCAACCTGGTCGGCTCGGCATTCTTCCTGATCGCGGTCGGCGTGCTCTATGGCATTACCGGTACGCTGAACATGGCCGACATGGCCGGCCGCGTGGCGCAGCTCGGCGCCGCCGATGCGCCGCTGGTGCGCGCCGCGGCGCTGCTCCTGCTGGTGGTGTTTGGCCTCAAGGCGGCGCTGCTGCCGCTGTACTTCTGGCTGCCGCGCGCCTATTCCGAGGCAACGGCGCCGGTGGCGGCGCTGTTCTCGATCATGACCAAGGTCGGCATCTACTCGATCCTGCGCGTCTACACCCTGATTTTCGGCACCCACGCCGGCGAGCTGGCAGACCTGGCGCAGGCCTGGCTTTGGCCGCTGGCCCTGCTCGGCGTGCTGGCCGGTGCCTTCGGCGCATTGGCGGC